>CAJWLW010000379.1 GCA_913042885.1 uncultured Lentisphaeria bacterium
GCCGAGCGCATCGAGAGTGAGCTGGCTTCTGTCGAAGGGCAGCGCAAGGAGATCATTGCCGAGGCCGATACGAAGGCCAAGGAAATCATCGAAACCGCTCGCAGAGCCGCTGTCGACGGCGCTCGGACGATCGAGAGCAAGGCTCGTGAAGAGGCCCAGATCATGATCGAGAACGCCAGCCGCGAGATCAATGCGGTTCGCGACAAGGCGCAGGCGTCACTGCGGCGGGAAAGCGCCGAGGTGGCTATTGCGCTGGCCGGCAAGATCATCGATGAAAACCTCGACAACGAAAAAAATCGGGCACTCACCGAGAAGCTGATCAGCGAGATTTGACCTATGGCCAGTACCAAAGCCGCCAAAAGATATGCCAAAGCGATTTTCGCACTTGCCGGCGAGACCGACAAGCTGGACCGTGTGCGCGGCGATCTGCTGGCCTTGGCGCAACTGCGTGAGCAGAGCAGCGAGTTGAGCGCCTTTTTTTCAAACCCATTGATCACCACCGAGCGTCGCAGCGAAATCATCAAGAAGCTCTTCGATGAGAAACTCGATCCGCTGACCGTGAAATTCCTGCTGTTCCTCGAATCGAAAAGGCGGCTCGAGCATCTGGCGGACATCTGCGAGGAGGTCGAAGCCTCCTATTACGAGCTCAAGGGCATTTTGCGCGTGCAGATGACTGCCGCGAAAGCGCCGGAGGGCGACCAGGTCGAGCAGATCCTGCAGCGTCTGCGCGACCGTTTCAGCAAAGAGATTGAACTGACTGTCGAGATCGAGCCCGAGTTGCTCGGCGGTTTTCAGTTACAGGTCGGCGACACGGTGTATGATTCCAGTATCCGCACCAAACTGCTGACTTTTCAACAAAAGCTTATCAACGCGTAGGGGGATCACCCATGGCAGTCGACCTGAAGCCCGAGGAAGTTTCCCAGATCCTCAAGGAACAGCTTTCGGATTTCGAGATGAAGTCCGAGAGCTACGAGATTGGTACCGTCCTGAGCGTCGGCGACGGTATCGCCCGCGTCCACGGTCTCGGCAATGTAATGGCCGGTGAGCTGGTCGAATTTCCCGGCGGCCTCAAAGGCATGTCGCTCAACCTCGAAGAGGACAATGTCGGTATCGCTATTTTCGGCGAGGACACGCATATCAAGGAAGGCGACGAAGTGCGCCGTACCGAGTCTATTGCCTCCGTGCCTGTTGGTTTTGGGCTGTCCGGTCGTATCGTGGATGCGCTCGGTGTCGCCATCGACGGTGGCGCGCCGATCCAGGCCGACGAAATGCGCCAGATCGAGATCAAGGCGCCTGGCATTATCGAACGCAAAGACGTGCACGAGCCGCTGCAGACCGGTATCAAGGTCATCGACGCCCTGACCCCGATCGGCCGCGGCCAGCGCGAGTTGATCATCGGTGACCGCAAGACCGGTAAGACTTCTCTGGCGATCGACACGATCATCAACCAGCGCGGCCAGGACGTCCATTGCTTTTACGTCGCTATTGGCCAGAAACGTTCCACCGTGGTGCAGGTCTTCGAGACCTTGAAGCAGTACGGTGCCATGGAATACACCACGATCATCGCCGCCACCGCCTCGGACCCCGCGCCGATGCAGTTCCTGGCTCCCTATTCCGGCTGCACCATGGGTGAGTTCCATCGTGACAACGGCCGCCACGCCCTGATCATCTATGACGACCTGACCAAGCAGGCGCAGTCCTACCGTCAGCTGTCGCTGCTGCTGCGCCGGCCGCCGGGGCGTGAAGCCTTCCCAGGCGACATTTTCTACCTGCACAGCCGGTTGCTCGAGCGTGCCGCCAAGATGAGCGATGAAGAAGGCGCCGGCAGCCTCACGGCCCTGCCGATCATCGAGACGCAGGCGAACGACGTATCGGCCTATATCCCGACCAACGTGATCTCGATCACCGACGGTCAGATTTTCCTGCAGTCCGACCTGTTCAATTCCGGCCAACGCCCTGCCATCAACCCAGGGATCTCCGTCTCCCGCGTCGGTGGCGACGCCCAGGTCAAGGCGATGAAGCAGACGGCCGGCCCGTTGCGTCTGACGCTGGCACAGTACCGTGAGCTGGCGGCTTTTTCACAGTTTGCTTCCGACCTGGACGCCAGTACGCGCGGCCAGCTCGAGCGCGGTGAACGCCTGATGCAGGTCATCAAGCAGGGCATCAACGTGCCGCTGTCCGTCGTCAAGCAGGTGGCGATCATCTACGCCGGTGTCAACGGCTTCCTTGACGATATCGATGTCGACAAGATCCCGGCGTTCGAGGTCCATTTGCACGAAGCTTTGGACTCCGCCTACGCGGACTTCTGCGAGCAGTTCAACCATGCCTTGGCGATGACCGACGATATCAAGGACCAGATCGAGAAACTCCTCGAAGAAGTTAAGCGTACTTTCAACGCCTGAACAAACGGCGTCTTTACATGCCCAGCCTGCGCGAATACGATGTCAAAATTGCGAGTCTCAAGAACACTCGCAAGATGACCAAGACTATGCAGATGGTTTCTGCCAGTAAATTGCGGCGGGCCCAGGATGCGCAGCGGAAGGCTGTTGACTATGCCAGCCATCTCCACGACTTGATCCATCGTCTGGCCGGTTCCGTGGAGAGCGTTGCCCATCCGTTGCTGACCAGGCGTGATCCCGTGCGCAAGGTGCATATCCTCCTCGTCACCAGTGATCGTGGCCTCTGTGCCGGCTTCAACAACAATTTGATCAAGCATGTTGCACAGTGGATCAGCGAGCACAACAGTGATTACGAAAGCATCTCGATGAGCTGTTGCGGGCGCCGCGGCAACATGTATTTCCGCACGAAAGAGGATGTGCGCAAAGAGTACCCCGACACCACGGCCAAGCCGGAATTCCTCAAGGCCGAAGAGATCGCAGAGGAACTCGGTGAACTCTTTGTCAACGGCGAGTTCGACGAGGTCTATCTGGCGTACAACGTTTTCAAGAGTGCCTTGAGCCAGTACCCGCTCATCGAAAAAATACTGCCGATTGCACCGGTTGAAATCAAGGCGGACGAGAGCAAAGAGCCGTTCACGCGTAATTACATCTTCGAGCCGGCCGAGCCCGAGCTTTTGGCATTGCTGCTGCCGCGATCCGTTTCCTACACAATTTTTCACGCCATGGTGGAAAACTCCGCAGGCGAACATGGTGCGAGGATGACCGCCATGGACAACGCCACCAACAATGCCGACAGCCTTATCGAAACCAATACGCTGCTGCGCAATCGCGCCCGTCAGGCGGCCATCACGACGGAACTGACTGAGATCGTTGCGGGCGCCGAAGCGCTTTAACCATACAAGGAACGCCAAAATGAGTACCGAAACTACCCAGGATACCGGCAAGGTTGTACAGGTAATGGGGGCCGTCATCGACGTCGAATTCCCATCTGGCAGTCTGCCCAATATCTACAACGCTTTGACTCTGCACAATCCGAGCATCGACGACAACCCCGCGAATCTCACACTGGAAGTCGCCCAGCACCTCGGCGACAACGTCGTGCGGACGATTGCCATGGACACCACCGACGGCCTAACCCGCGGCGTCAGGGTGACCGATACCGGCGCCGGTATTTCAATGCCGGTCGGCGAATGCACGCTTGGTCGCGTCCTCAACCTTCTCGGTAAGCCGATCGATGGCAAAGGTGACGTCAACGCCACCGAGCACTGGCCGATCCATCGCGAGGCCCCGTCTTTCGACCAGCAGGATACCGGCTCCCAGGTGCTGGTCACCGGCATCAAGGTCGTCGATCTGCTCGCCCCCTATCGCAAGGGCGGCAAGATCGGTCTGTTCGGCGGCGCCGGTGTAGGCAAGACCGTGCTGATCCAGGAGCTCATCCGCAATATTGCCACCGAGCACGGCGGCTACTCCGTATTTGCCGGTGTCGGCGAACGTACCCGTGAAGGCACTGCACTGTACGGTGAAATGACCGAGTCCGGCGTCATCGAGAAAACGTCGATGGTGTTCGGTCAGATGAACGAGCCGCCCGGCGCCCGTGCCCGTGTCGCGTTGTCTGCGCTGACTGTCGCTGAGTACTTCCGCGATGCCATGAACCAGGACGTGCTGCTTTTCATTGACAACATTTTCCGCTTCACCCAGGCCGGTTCCGAAGTGTCCGCTTTGCTTGGTCGTATTCCCTCTGCTGTGGGTTATCAGCCGACGCTCGGTACCGACATGGGCGAGCTGCAGGAGCGTATCACCTCGACCAAGGCTGGTTCGATCACCTCGATCCAGGCGATCTACGTGCCGGCGGACGATTATACCGACCCGGCTCCGGCAGCGACCTTTGCTCATCTCGACGCGACGACCGAGTTGTCGCGCGCCATCTCCGAACTCGGCATCTATCCCGCCGTGGATCCTCTCTCCTCGACCTCCACCATTCTGGCGCCCGAAATCGTCGGCGTCGAGCATTACCAGACCGCTCGCGGCGTTCAGGAAATCCTGCAGCGCTACCAGGAACTCATGGACATCATCGCCATCCTCGGTATGGACGAACTATCTGAAGATGACCGGCAGACCGTGGAGCGGGCCCGGCGCATCCAGAAATTCCTGTCGCAGCCCTTTTTTGTCGCGCAGCAGTTTACCGGCATGGACGGCAAGTACGT
>CAJWLW010000380.1 GCA_913042885.1 uncultured Lentisphaeria bacterium
TTTTCGGCGCCGAACAGCAGAAGCTCGAATACGTTTCCGGGCTATGCGCGGCGCACGGCGTCGAGGTATCGCGGAGGCCTCAGGCAGGCACCGGCAAGCAGTTTGAGGTGTATGACAAGTTTAACCCCATTTATCGAAAGAACTTACCAGTCGCATGAAGCACCACCGATCCAGTTTTACCTTAATCGAACTTTTAGTGGTCATCGCCATCATCGCCATCCTGGCGTCCATGCTGCTGCCGGCGCTGCAGGGGGCCAAGAAGAAGGCCCACATCGCCGTGTGCATGGGCAACTTCAAGCAGATCGGGTTAGGGGTGACGTATTATGCCGACGATTATGATGGGAAAACCGTCGCTCATCACGGGGCGTACACGACCGCCTCCGCGCACGCCTACGGAATGTATTTTGCCAACACTGACGGCTCCGCCCGCCCGAACGAGAGTTACCGAAATTTCGGCTTTCTGGTGCAAACAGGGCACATACCGGATCCCCGACTGCTTTATTGTCCGTCTGAGTCGAACCCCGACCTTTCGTGGGGCACTTACGAAGGGTATTGGGTCCGGGGTGAGGTGGGGCCGCCTGGCGCGGTCAGAACTTCGATTTATTATAACCCCCATACGACCGCTCTTTGTCATTTCAGCTATTGCATGCCAAATATCGACCGCTACCCGAGCGACCATTCCATTGCCTACGATCGCCTCTTCGTTGCGGTTGGCAGCCCACTAATGGGCCATGCGCCGACCTGGAACATGCTCTATGTCGATGGTCACGTGACCAGTGTTACCAGTACAAGCGTCCAGAATCAGCTCATAGCCCGCAACGGCGTCCTCAACACCTGGCTCAACCCGACTGCCGACACGACCTGCGGGGGGGGCACGGCCAACACGGGCCAGTTGGAACCAATGCGTGAGGAGCTGGAAGGCAATCCGTATCCGTGAGCAGCTGGAAGGCAATTGACCATCGCCGGTGCCCCTTGCTCTCGCCGCCGCACGGTATAATGCGGGGTCGGGCCCGGGTCGGGCCCAGCAGTGAGCCGTTAGCGCCAATTTCTGGTCTCGATATGTCGCCTTGGTGTGCGCGCCACCGTTGCGCCGAAGTCGATCGATGCACGTCGTCCGGGCTCGGCAGACACCCCGGATAGTTCTCCCACATGCAGACCCGCTGCGTGTACGGCGTTTTCTCCAATCTCTCGGCAGTGGATCCGACGCGTTTCATGTCACAAACGGGTATAACAATGGCAGGTACCAGGCCGCCGTGATCTCTGGTATTGCTTCGCCATATGGCTACAATAGCCAAGAAGTATCTACTCATCAGGCTATTGGGGGTCGTCGGCATTGAACTAATTGCAATGGTAATTATGTCAGACCTACCTTCGGAAATTGTTGGAGCCGTAGTGACGAGATTTTTCGGGGCGGCGTTTGCTGAAATAATCTTTTTCGTGATCTGGTGGCTCTATTTCAAGAAGTCGAAACGCGTACAGAATACCTATGGATAAGGCAATAATGAAAACAGCGTGGGGTAAGCCTGTGCATATAATTCGGTTTTGTAGAACACTGCTGATCGTGCTGGCGGTCGCGGTGTGCCTTGCCACTTTGATGGGGTGCGGCAATTCGGCTCTGGAAACAGAACGCAAGGCTGCTATGCAGGGATATGCCGATGCGCAGTACTACCTCGGCGTGATGTACGACCTCGGCGATGGTGTGGCTGAGGACGATGCCGAGGCAGTGAAGTGGTATCGCATGGCTGCTGAGCAGGGATATGCCGATGCGCAGTATAACCTCGGCGTGAAGTACGCCGAGGGCGAGGGTGTGCCTGAGAACGCTGCGGAGGCAATGAAGTGGTACCGCAAAGCGGTTGAGCAGGGAAATGCCCGCGCGCAGAACAACCTCGGCGTGATGTACAAAAAGGGCGTGGGTGTGCCTGAGGACGATTTCTGGGGTTGGGAGAACGATACCGAGGCGGTGAAGTGGTATCGCAAGGCAGCCGAGCAGGGAAATGCCACGGCACAGAGCAATCTCGGCGTGATGTACGAAAATGGCGAGGGAGTGCCTAAGGACGACGTGGTTGCTTATGCTTGGTACAGCGCAGCGGCAGCATCCGGTCATGACAACGGCTGCGAAAATCGGGATGACATCAAGCGCAGACTCACGCTGTCCCAGCTTGAGAAGGGGCAGGTGATGGCGCGTGAAATCTTCGAGCGTATAGAGAAGCGGTGAGCGGAGAAGGCCCCTTCCTTTTGAGTTCCATGCTCCCTACTGCCTTTCACTATCAACCTGTGACGCCGTGAACCAAATAGAACAATGGAAGCATGATGGGTATCTCGTCCATCGCAACGTTTTTGAGGCGACATTGGTCGAGCATTTGCGGGAGGCCTGCGACGATTCTCTGGCCCAGTGGCAGCGCGAGAGCATCGCAGAAGGGGAACCCGGGGGACACTGCTACGGACCCAACGCCTGGGTCATGCTCCACCTCAACCATCCCAAGTATCACCACCACCATCCTCAACGTCTGGCTACACTGCTCAACGCCGTGGCCGATCCGCGCGTATTGGCCATTCTAAACGACATCTTTCGCGAACCCGCCGTCTTCAGCCAAATCAACTACTACATCGACCCGTTGCAATCGCGCCCGGACGGCTGGCACCGGGATTCTCAATTTCACGCCGAGTTCACCGGCGAAGACGAAACGTCGTCGATCCACCGCGAGGCTGATCCACCGCGCGAGATCCACATGCACATCCCCCTTGTGCCTACGGCGGCCACCGAAGTAGTGCCCGGCTCCCACCTGCGCACGGACACCCCAGAGGAAGACCGCATCCGCCGCGATGACCCCGACTCAGACGAGATGCCCGACACACTGCGACTCCATCTCGAACCAGGTGACCTGGCATTCTTCCACGTCAACGCCCTACACCGCGGCCTTTATTTGCAAGGCGTTCCCCGCCGGACCATTGCCGCCACCTTAAACCGCGCTTCCGACCCCCGGCCCCTAACAGCCGCAATGATGGAAAAACGAAGCGGTTACATCCCGACTTACCAACCCTGGTTCTCCAACCCCAAATATCTCGACGGATGTTCGCCGGCTGCGCGCGAGTTTTATCAACGATTTATCGATGTCTATGGAGAAAGTTGGCGTCCGGACTTCATGCAGACATTGCACCACAGCTTGCAGGAGTATTTTACGAAATACTAAACCGAGATTTGCCTGGAATTGGTATCTAAAACGCCTCGAGGGGAGCCTGACATGAAGCTCCAAATGATTGCCATGCTGATCACCTGTATGCTCCGGCTTGCCAGCCGAAGCCTTGGCGAAGGCTGGTGGAGGCGGGGGGCAGAGTGAGCATCCGCAAGCGTACCTCGAAGCTCGGCTCTGGACTGCTGCCGACCAGCTGCGTGCAAATTAACGCCTCAAGGGGCAGAACGGAGAGAGCCAGCGTCGAGGGTTACGGTCCGATGTCCTGCCAAATGTGCCTGTAGTTACGTTCCCCGGTCAACCACATAGGACGGAAATCGCGGACGTGTCCATCCATATAATAGGCGTTGGTCGTGTCTCTGGGATGGCGATAAGGGTACCAGGAGTCCTTGGTGGTCAGCAGTTTGTCAACTTCAGCCGATGAGAAATACGGCAGTCCAAAGACCGCGACACGATTGCCGACTTCTTCCGGGGTATCCATGACGAAGATCGCATCACTCGGCCCGTCAGCTTGTGGCTGTTCAAAGTCACAAGCCGTGAGATCCTCCGGCGGTCCGGTCAGAAACCCCTTGCGGAAGAAATGCTCGAGCTTGTACGGCACACCGTTGCCATCGGTGTTGCCCTTTTGCCACCAGTTTACAGGATTCCCGGGATAATCGCTCACCCACCAGCTCGCACCTCCCACGCAGCCGCGTCGGGCCACCGAAATGTTCATGCTGTAACTGGAGAGCCGCACGTCGGAGTTGAAGTAGGTCATTCCTTTACCCTCATCGACAATCGACCCGCCATCAGAATACCCCGACGATCCGGCCTCGGCCGGACACTGCATGATAGGGTACCGGTGCATTTCCCCCACTCCGGGTACCGGGCCGTCGTACATTTCGTCACCGCCGAGGTAGCCATGGGCCCCTAACCAACCGTACCAGGTGCCGCTTTGCCAGGGGACACCGGCGTAGCGGTAAAGCTCACCGATCGGCGGGATAAGGTTATCGTTTTCCATGGCGTACGCCGATTGCCCGGCGAACTATTGTTTCAGGTTCGACTTACACACAACTGATATTGCAACGCCCCTCGCTCGCTGCAATGCCGGTAGCAGCATGGCCGCGAGGATGGCGATGATTGCGACTACGGCCAGTAGTTCTATCAAGGTGAAGCGCCCCGATCCCTTGCTGTTGCGACAGTCGCCCGGGTTCATGGTTTTATTCCGTGTCATATTTGTAGTTTGGAGTCCGTCGCTTGCCCCGCTGACCGCACCATACCTCCGACACACACACGTGTGCAAGTGGAGAGTCTTATAATTCTGGTTTCAAACTGGACCGCGCCAGCGGCGACATCGTAAACGCAGAGCGTTTGGGCGGGCAGCAGCCGGTACTTGCTTTAATCAGTGCGTACTACAATATTTTCGGCGCC
>CAJWLW010000381.1 GCA_913042885.1 uncultured Lentisphaeria bacterium
GCCAATGACAGCCGCAGCTTGATCAATGGTATCTGGCAACTCTCGGCGCCGGGACATCCCGAGTCGTACCGTCTCGAATTCGCAGTGCCGCCGCACCAGTACATCACCGAGCAGATTCCGCTCAGCGCGATTCCGGAATCCGGACAGTTCGAGTTGACGTTGCTGTCACAGGCGAAATCGGACATTATCATTCGCCGCGAAACCGGGGTGCGGATATATCACGCGGCGGGAACGCTGTGGCACAATGTCACGAAAGCCTTCATCAGCCAGATGATTCATCTTGGCGTCACTGCTGCCGTCGGGTTGCTGGCGGGAATCGCTTTTACGTTTCCCGTAGCTTCGTTTCTGGCAATCGTCCTGTATTTTCTGTCGATCTCATCCGGCATGTTTACCGATGTGCTGCGTGATTTGACCTGGGGCCACGACATTTCGCTGCTTGAACGTGCCGGTGTAGTGATGATCAGCAGCGGGCTATGGCTGGCGAAGGGGCTGCAACCGCCGGGGGTTGCAGATGATGCCAGTTCTGCCGTGTCAATTTCGTTGGCACGCCTGTCGTCCGACTGGCTGCCCGGAATTCTCGTCTATGGTGTCGTGATCGGAATACTCGGGATGTGGCTGCTGAGCCGCAAAGAACTGGACAAACTCACATCCGGTGCGGCGTGAAGGGGATTTGCGGTGCGCGGCCGCGGAACCGGCGGTTGCGTGCGAACGCTGCAGTACCGATTTACATCTGCAGAGTTGTACGTTAGCGGTTCAGATCAATGGTCGGGGGCGACCAGTTGGCCAATCATCTATACTCAATCGTTGCGGCTGCCCGCAATTCAAGCATAAACGCGTAGCGGGCTTCACCGCTCGCCCGGTCAGCAAGTCTCGTTTTGAGCATTGCCACGACTTCCTCTTTCGTGCGTGACGTAGCCATGGCTTTGTAGCTCTGCTCGTTTTCTATGCGGTAGTTTTCAATATCTTCTTCGGTTATTTCGAACGACTCTGCGTCGAGGCCAATCTGGCGATACATGTAATTGGTCAGTAACTCCCTGATGACTATCTCGCGGACTTTGGCCAAGTCCCCATACTCATCATTGCGCTGCCGGGTCAGCGCAGCCGCGAGTGGCCCTCGCAGAGCATGGATGCCGCTGCCATTCGCGAATTGCCGGACCAAACTGAAGTGTGTCGGGTCGTTCAAGACGAACTCCCGGTTGCCGACAGTCAAAGTGACGGACGCGAGTTTGTCTTTTAGCAATTCACGGTCGTCTTTTTTCGACAAGTTTATGTCGGGAAGTCCGGTGGCGGTGCGCAGGGCATGGATCACGCCTGTGGGGTTAATGTTTTTTTTCCCAATCTCGGCGATGAGATTTTTAACTGGTATAGCTTGGCCATTGACGCTTATGGGCACCTGCTTGACAAGCGATTCAAGCCGTCGTGTCTTTGCCTGTTGGAGTCGCATATAGGATAAATTTTCGTGGAAGTCTTTCCTGGTTTTCTCTGAAGGGGTGCCCCCGGTTTGCGTGATGAAGTTATCAATGTCGGCATCTGTCAGCAGCGAACTGGTATTGGCAGTGTCGCGGTCGGCCTTATCAGCTTTGCTCCAATATTTTATCGAAAAAGAATAGTCAATGCGACTAATGATATATAAATCCTTTTCCTCCAACTCCTGATGGAACTTGGCGTCTTTGTCGTAACCTTCGGCGGTTGCATGAGAGTACAACAACTGCTTGTCAATTGCTCCCTCGACAAACTGTGACGCAACATCGACGTCGGGACCGGGGTGCGGATAGATGCCGAGAAGATCGGCGGTGCGCAATGGCACGCCGTTGACGACTGCATGAATCGTATCGTCAGCGGCTTGAGAACAGGAAAGCAGGCCGAGAAAAACAAACGACGCGACGAGTGTGAATTTGAAGTGTGACATGGTGTTCAATGTGCGGGGTGTTTGATGGTCAGTATTTAGAAATTGGAAGGGTCCTTCCATCGGATGTCCATAATTTAGATATCCAGTTCCGTAGTCCGTGCCAAGTTGTTCGTAAGATAGTCTGAGATGCCAGACCTTTCACGCAGGACACGTGCCTTAGTTCGAAAGCGTGATCGAGAGTCGTTTGCGGTGGGGTTGTCTTTATCTGATGTTTAGGTGCCCGCCGATGGCGTCAGCACGTTGGGGCTGTGCCGCCTTGATTGTCTGCATAACGGCACGGGGGCGGCCCATGGCCGTGCGCAGCGTTCCGGCAAACACATTAACACAAATAATTCGGTAATATCCAGTCGCATGGGCGGCGATGGATGGCATGCTGCCTTGGAAGGTGAGGTCGGGAAAACAGGTACAGCGTTGACTAACTGCTGCACGAGAGCATTGAGCAACCAGCGCGCGTGCGCGCCCAGTCGGGACGTTTTGCGGCGTAGTTTTCCATCCCGGGCTGTTCGTCATAGGGCTTTCGCAAAACGTCCAACAGTTCAGCGATCATCGATGCATCGCCGGTCTCGGCTTTGTCGATGGCCAACTGTGCCATATAATTCCGGAACACGAATTTGGGGTTGACGGCATTCATTCGCCTTTGCCGCTCGTCCGGCGGGGTGTTGTCGATTGCCAGCCGGGCTGCATAGGATCGCAGCCAGTCGATCATTTTTTGTTTGTAGTCCGGCGGCAGTTCCGACGGCTTGTAGCAGGCCTGCACGATGCCTGTCGGCAACTCGCCATCGTTCGTTATTTCCGTGAATTCCGCAAGGTTTCGGAAGAAAATCGTCATGTCCGTTTCCGCCAATGGCAGGATTTTCAGCAACTCGGCAACGAGGTTTTCGTCGATTCTCGGATCGAAGGTTGCGAGCCCGAGCTTGGCGGCCATCATCGCTTGCCAGGCGGACTCGTAGTACCCGCTGTAGTCGTTCATGATTTCCTGTAAAGGATCCACATCGCCGATCAATGGGTAGATCGCATTGGCCAGGCTGACGAGGTTCCACTGGGCGATTGCAGGCTGATTGCCGAAGGCGTATCGCCGGCCGTGTGCGTCGGTGGTGTTGGGGGTCCAGGTCGGATCGTAGTCTTCGAGCCAGCCGTATGGGCCATAGTCGATAGTCAGGCCCAGGATCGACATGTTGTCGGTATTCATCACGCCGTGCACGAAGCCGACGCGCATCCAGTGTACGATCATCTCGGCTGTACGCTCACTGACTTCCCGGAACCACTGCAGGTATACCTCGCGACAGGGAGCCTCGAGGTGTGGGAAATCGGTACGGACAGTATAGTCAAGAAGCTGTTGCAGGACATCGGTTTCGCCGCGTGAAGCGAAGATCTCGAAGCTGCCGAAGCGCGTGAACGAGGGCGATACGCGGCAGACCACAGCGCCGGGTTCCTGCTTTGGGTGGCCGTCGTAGAACATGTCGCGCAGGACCTGCTCGCCGGTCAGCACCAGGCTGAGAGCACGTGTCGTCGGAATGCCAAGGTGAAAGATCGCCTCGCTGCAGACAAACTCGCGCAGGGACGAACGCAGCACGGCAAGACCGTCTGCTGTGCGGGAGTATGGGGTTGGTCCGGAACCTTTGAGCTGCAGTACCCATCGCTCCCCATGGCTATTGACGGTTTCGCCCAGGTTGATGGCGCGCCCGTCGCCAAGCTGTCCGGCCCAGTTCCCGAATTGGTGGCCGCCGTAGCACATGGCAAACGGATCCATGCCGGGCATCTGCGCATTGCCGGCAAAGACGTCGGCGAATGACTGGGACTCGCAGTATGCCGTCGGCAATTCCAGGAGTTCGGCTACTTCACGGGCGTATGCCAACAGTTGCGGCTGGGCAACCGGTGTTGATTGTACCCGTGAGTAGCAGGCGCCGTGCACCTGCCGCCGGAAATTGGCTGATTCCGGATCGCCGGGCAGTTCAGCGAGGAAACGATTGTCGAATGGAATCAAGTGAGGAGGAGGGTGTCAGGCGTCTGTGAAACAAACTTATTCTCAAACATAATTTCCAGGATGGTCATGCTATGCCGGCCGTTTTTTATTCGACCTGTCGGCGTCAATCCACTGTTCCGTGGATCACGCTCTTCACGGCTTCGACGGCGCCGGTGATGTCTTCTATGCCCCAGATGTTGCGTCCGACCGTAGCGCCGCGTCCGCCGGCGGCGACAACTCCGGCCAGGGCTTTCAGTGCATCGTCCAAGCTCGGCGCCTGCGGGCCGCCGGCAGCGACAACAGGGACCGGGCAGGCGTCGATGATCTGACGAAAACTTTCGACATCGCCGGTATATGGCGTCTTGATTATGTCAACCCCGGTTTCGATCCCGCAGCGCACGGCCCATTCGACACCCTCCGGATGATGCCCCAGCGTTACAGTGCCGTCGTCGTGGAAGATGCGCGGGTAGATATGCAGGATCACCGGCATTTCGAGTTTGTGCGCTTCCCGCACGGTGTCCGCGGTGCGTTTTAATTGGGCAGCTTGTGTGTCGCCGTAGGCGAACACGACCGTGGCGATGGCGTCGGCACCGAGTCGCACGGCGTCTTCCGGCGTTGCTATTTGGTGGCTGGCGCTGTCATCCGGTCGGATGACGATACTCTGCATGATCAGGGGCAGCTTGCCGGCATATGCTTCCCAGCAGCCCAGCGCCACACCTTTGTTCAT
>CAJWLW010000382.1 GCA_913042885.1 uncultured Lentisphaeria bacterium
GGCAGCAGCACATCCATGGCGGCGACGGTTTTGCCGTCGTCGTTGCAGCGCATATAGAAGGGCTTGAGCGTGAGCGGGTAGTCGGTCACTACGACCGGCTGGCTGAAGGCGGTTTCAGTAAGATAGCGTTCGTGCTCGGTCTGCAGATCGATGCCCCAGGAGACTGGAAACTCGAAGTCGGCGTCGGCTTTCTCGAGCAATTCGATTGCTTCGCTGTACGGCAGTCGATGGAAGGGCGTGTCGACGATATGCGACAGTGTTTCGATGACCGTCTTGTCAATGCGCTTGTTGAAGAAGGCAAGGTCTTCTTCGCACTCGTTCAAAACTGTCTTGAACAGGTATTTGAGGTATTCCTCAGCCAGATCAACGTCGCCGGAGAGATCGCAGAAGGCGACTTCCGGTTCGACCATCCAAAATTCCGCCAGATGCCGCGGGGTGTTGGAGTTTTCCGCGCGGAAAGTCGGGCCGAAGGCATAAACGCGCGAGACCCCGCAGGCATATGCCTCGGCTTCGAGCTGACCGCTGACAGTGAGGCTGGCGGCTTCGCTGAAGAAGTCCTGACTGTAGTCGACATTGCCCTGCTGGTCGCGCGGAAGTTTGTCCAGGTCGAGCGTCGAGACACGAAACATCTGGCCGGCACCCTCGCAGTCGCTGCAGGTGATGATCGGCGTGTTCAGATACAGGAACTGCCGTTCCTGAAAGAAGCGGTGGGTCGCGAAGCTGAGCGTATTGCGGACCCGTGCGACGGCGCCAAAGGTGTTGGTCCGGACCCGCAGGTGCGCGGCTTCCCGCAGTCGCTCGAGGGAGACCCTTTGTTTCTGCAACGGATAACTGAGGATGTCGCAGAAGCCGTGAACATGGATTTCGGCAGCCTTCATCTCGACGGCCTGCTCCTGGCCCTCTGAGCCTGTGAGCACGCCAGTGGCACGGATGGCGCTGCCGGGATGGAGCTTGACGATCGCGTTCTCGTAGTTGGGCAAATCAGCGGACGCGATGATCTGGAGATTGGCCATGCAGGAGCCGTCGTTGATTTCGATGAAGGAAAAGCCACCCTTCGAATCGCGTCGGGTACGGACCCAGCCATCGACGCTGTAGGTGGCGTCCAGTGTCGGTGTCGCAAGGAGGTCGGCAATTCTGAGGTTTGGCATCGTGGGAAAGTCCGCGTTCGGTTACTTGTGCTTGCGCTTGCTGCCGAGCTGCCGTCGCGAGTCGGTGCGGTTTCCAGCGGTCGACTTATTGCCGTCGCGGGCTGGGCGATTGTTCAGGAGACGAGACATGGAGCGGCTCACTTCGTCGATCATCTGGCGTTCGCTGTCGATGATGGCGTTGTCATCGGGTGGCTGGAGCCACGCGGCGATGCGTCCGACAAGTCCGCCGTGCTGCCGCAGGCGATGAAGAAGCTGGCGGACATGGGCGAGTTGTTGGGGCGGGTGGCGGCGGCTGCCGAGTCGCAGGCACTGCCGATAATGTCTGGCGGCGCGTCCCGGCATATTTTTTCGCGCGGCACAGCGCGCCAGGTAGTAGTGGTACAGGATATTCGAAGAACTGACGCGTACCAGGCGGATGAGGAGTCGGTAGGCATGGCTGACCTGATTCTCGTAGAAAGCGGTCTTCGCCTCGCGGAAGATGACGAAGTTCTCCGTCGACTCGAGGTCGCGCATGAGTGTCTGGAACGTGGCGAATAGTGGTACATCGTTGCCGACGATCAGTTCTTCGAGTATATCGTCGGCGTGGGTGTCCATGATCGAGTTGTGGGCGGTGGGCTGCCAGTTGTGTTCGAGGTCGATCGGCGCGCCTTTCGAGGCCTGCAGTGTGGCGTCGTACTGCTGGCGTTTGTGCGGGTCGGAGAGCACTTCGAAGACCAGGACCAGCAGCTTGAACTGTTCTTCCTTGGCGGCGTTGCCGTCGTGCAGGTCCGGATGGCACTCCTTGGCACGCTGGAAATACTGTTTCTTGAGCTCCCGGAAGGAGGCCGAGGAACTGGTACCGAGGACATGATAGTAGTTCAGTGCGGCTGGCATGGCGAGGAAGAAGAGTGATGGCGGTGGCGGGGGTTCCGTTCAAGCACTATCTAAGTTATTTCACAAACACGGGTTTGTCACTGCCTTTTCGGAACTTACGCTCGAGCGGCTCCGCTGTGACCCCTGTGGCCCGATGCGCGGCAGATGCGCGGCAAAGGTTGCAAAACAAACCGATTTGAATAGATTAGAAATTTCATAGCCTTACAGTTGTTCAGGCCCAAACAACCGAGCGTTTTTCCAACCCCAACCCGAGACGGTCGTCGCAAATCCGTTGCCTGTGGATTCTTCTCTTGTCACCCCAATCCATGAGTTCATGTCGAAGTACCCCGATGAAGGGCTGACTTTCGACGATGTTTCGTTCTGCACGAAGTATGCGGATTTCATGCCGGAGCAGGCATCGGTAAAGTCGCGCTTCAGCCGGTCGATACAGATCAACGTGCCGTTCGTCAGCGCTGCAATGGATACAGTGACCGAAGCTGACACGGCAATCGCGATGGCCCGGGCCGGCGGCATCGGCGTCGTGCACCGCAACCTCGATGGTGAGCGACAGGCCGAGGAAGTGCGCCGCGTCAAGAACTTCCTGCACGGCCTGATCGAGGATCCGGTCGTCTTCCGCCACGATATTCTGGTGGCGGACGTGGTACGCGAGAAGGAAGAGCGTAACTACACGTTTGCCGGCTTTCCAATCGTCAACGATGACGGCCGGCTGTGCGGCATTCTGACAGCCCGCGACGTCAAGTTTCTGAGCGATCACGATGTGCCGGTATCGGAAGTCATGTCGTCGCAGCCGATCACCGCGCCACAAGGCACATCACTGACCGAAGCCTACGAGATCATGACGAGAGAAAAGGTCGGCAAACTGCCGATCGTCGATGCCGTAGGCAATCTTCTCGGGCTTTACAGCTTCGCCGATGTCAAGAGCCTGATTTCCAATATCGACTCGCGCATCAACCGTGACGAGCAGCATCAGTTGCGGGTTGCAGCTGCAATCGGGCCGCATGACTACGAGCGCGTCGAGCATCTGGTAGACGCCGGGGTGGATGCTGTCGTGATCGATACCGCCCACGGCCATACGGAAAACGTCATCGCCACGGTGCGCGAGCTCAAGAAAACACTGTCCGGTGTAGACGTGGTGGCGGGCAACATTGCCACGGGCGAGGCGGCCAAGGATCTGGCCGATGCCGGCGCTGATGCCGTCAAAGTCGGTATCGGCCCCGGTTCGATCTGCACGACTCGCGTTATTGCAGGCGTCGGCGTGCCGCAACTCAGCGCGGTGTATCGCGTCGCCAGCGCGCTGCCGGACGATGTTCCGGTGATTGCCGACGGTGGCATCCGCCATTCCGGCGATGTGCCGAAGGCGCTGGCAGTAGGTGGTGACTCGGTGATGATGGGCTCGGCCTTGGCCGGGACACAGGAGAGCCCGGGCGAGAAGATCCTGCACCAGGGCCGGACCTATGTGGTCTACCGCGGCATGGGCAGTATCGAAGCGATGAAGGCCAGCAGCAGCAGCCGCGAGCGCTACAGCCATGGCGATGTGGAGGATCCCGACAAACTGGTGCCGCAAGGCGTCGAAGGCCTGGTGCAGTATCGCGGCACACTCGATCATGTATTGAACCAGTTCATCGGCGGGTTGCAGGCGTCGCTCGGCTATTGCGGCGCCCGGACGATTCCGGACCTGCGGCGGACGGGCGAGTTTGTCCGCCTGAGTCTCGCCGGCCTGCGTGAAGGCCATGCGCACGACATCAAGATAATTAAGGACGCGCCGAACTACCGCTCCGGCGAGTAACGACGCTCAACTCGGAAACATTCCGGCACGGGCCCTCGCCCGCTGTCGGAGACTAACAGAACGGCAGACCAGACAATGTCTCATGTACTACTTGCTGGCTTGGTGATCGCGGCAGTCGCCGTAATACTGGTGCTGTGTATATTCGGGCCGTATCTCGGCATCTGGATAAATGCCCGCGCTTCGAATGCCGAAGTCGCGCTCATCCAGTTGCCATTGATGCGGATACGCCTGCAAAAGCCGGCCACTCCGAGCTTTGTCGTCGCCAACTTAATCGCTTTGACTCAGGCGGGCATTGAGATGGACGTATCCGACCTGGAAGCACACGTGCTGGCCGGCGGCAATCTGTCTGGCGTGACCGAGGCGACGATCTCTGCCGATCGTGCGGACTTGGGTATGGATTTTCGGCAGATTGCGGCGATCGATCTGGCCGGCCGCGACGTTATGGATGCGGTCGACACCAGCGTCAATCCCCGTACTCTGGAATGCCCGCCGCCAGGAACCAACCAGATTCAAGGCGTAGCCCGTGACGGGATTCGCGTCGAGGCGAAGGTGCGGATCACGGTGCGGACCAACCTCAATCGTCTGGTTGGCGGCGCCACGGCGCAGACGGTCATTGCGCGGGTCGGCGAAGGCATTGTCGCGGCAATCGGTAAAGCCGATTCGCACAAACAGATTCTCGAGAATCCGGAAACTATCTCTGCTTACATTCTCCAGCGCGGTCTCGACAGCGGGACGGCCTATGAGATTCTGTCGGTCGATGTGTACCACGTCGAGATTGTCGACAAT
>CAJWLW010000383.1 GCA_913042885.1 uncultured Lentisphaeria bacterium
TGAACCATGGCGATGTGCTGAGCATCGAGACGCCAGGCGGCGGTGCCTGGGGGCCCCTGGAAAAGCGCGATCCGGCCGCTGTCGAGACTGATCTGCGCGATGGGTACATCACTTAAAAACTCAACCGGAGGACGCGACATGGGCCGCTTGGACGGACAGGTAGCCTGGGTGACAGGCGCAGCATCGGGCATAGGCAAAGCGATCGCCGCAACGTTTGCAGCAGAAGGTGCGGAAGTTGCCGCCCTCGACATTGATGCCGAGCTCGGTGAACGTGTCGTCAAAGAAATCAACGACAATGGCGGCAAGGCGATCTTCATCAAATGCGATGTCGCCCGGGAAGCGGAGGTACAGGATGCGCTCGATCAAACGGCAGCAACGTTCGGCGGGCTCGATATCCTCGCCAACAATGCCGGCATCGTCCATGTCGGCCCGCTCGACGAGTGTACCGAAGAAGCGTGGGACCAGCTCATGGGGGTCAACGTCAAGTCGATCTTCTTCTCACTCAAGCACGCCATGCCGCACCTGCGGAAGAACGACCGCAGCTACGTCGTCAATATCGGGTCAATCAGCAGTTTCGTAGGTCAAGGCTCGACCCCCGGTTACACGACATCTAAGCACGCCGTGCTCGGGCTCAGCCGATCGATCGCGCTCGACTACGCGGCCGACGGCATCCGTTGCAACTGCATCTGCCCGGGCATTACGGAGACCCCCTTGCTGCACTATCACCTGAATAAGACGCCCGACCCGGAAGCCGCTCTGGCGGCACGGTTGCGACGTGTACCGATGGGCATCGCGCTGGCCCCGGAAGACATCGCCAAAGCCGCCGTGTACTTTTCCTGCGAAGATTCGACAGGAATCACCGGCACCTCTCTGGTCGTCGACTGCGGCTACATCACAGCAGCGGAATGGGAGACCGACGGCCGGACGAAATTCATGGATTCGCAGAGCGAGTAATTCCGCATACAGCAGTGCTACGGCGTCAGGATGCGGCGGCCCCGGTTGTCTTTCTTCGTCATGATCTCCGAGAGGATCTTCTTGAGCTCCGCGTCGTCGGAGTTGCGAATGTCTTTGATCACTGCCTGGGCCTGTGGCGTTCGGGAATTGAACAGGAGCTTCACGGCCAGCGCGCGCATCTGCCGATCATCGTCCGTGGTCGTCGCCTCGAGGATATCGACCCAGTCACCGATGCGGCGGCGGCCGATCTCACTCACAGCCAAGTACCGCACATCGTTGCGATCGTCGAGCAGCAGATCCATGAGAAACGGTTCCGCCATCACCTTCGCCATGGTTCGCGTCATTTGCACGGCCGATTTCCGTACATCCGCATAACGGTTTTTGAGCAACTGCTGCTGCTGCTCCAGACTCGGCGCAAAGCGCTTCCTGCTGAGCTGCCGGGCGGCTGTGTCACGGACCTTGCGAGAGGCATCCTCGAGCAGACCGAACACCAGTCCGATATCCATTATGGCGGCCAACGAACTGCAGTACTTGCGCAACGCCTCGTAGCGGTAGACGCCGTTGTCATGCTGCATCAGTTCGCGCAGGGCCGACTCGCGGGTTTTCATATCGAGACGGTGCAGCTGCTGAATAATTTTCACCGCGGTCGTACTGTGAATCCTCGGGTCGTCGAGGCGCGGCCGCAGGACCTCTTGGTACAACTGCGCCAGATCCTTTTGCCCGGACAGGCGGAACAGCGCGCAGGACGCCTCCGTCGATACCTCAAAGTCTTCGTCCGCAGCCAGGATTTGCAGAACCGGCTCCGCGTCCTTGAGGCCGCCCCTACCGAGGATCAGCGCCAGCTGCAATCTGATGATGCGGTCTTCGTCGTTGGCCAAGTGCTGGACCAACGGTACAAAAAACTTCGACTTCACGGTGCTGCGGCAGGCCTTCAGCGCCAGCACCCGGACGTCGCGGTCGGCATCGTTAACCCGCTCGATCAACGTTGCCGACGGGACGAACAATTTGAAGAGCCGATGATACGTCACCATATTCTTGCGTACCGTGACGTCGTCGTCATTGTAAGCCGCGATGATAAACTCCTGCGACGGCTTGGAGAATACGCGGGCCCGGCGCCGGCCGAGGCCGTAGACGAAGAAGTCCGGGATCGAAGACGTCGCGATACGCCGAATATGCACGCTCGGGTCGCCAAATAACCGGATGACCGGGTCGAGGTTGCTGATCTGCCATACCCTCGCAAAGTTCTTGGGCCGGCGCTCGGTCAGCGAGACCAGAGCTGACTGCCGCACCGCCTCCGACTCGTCGCCCAGGCAGTTCACGACGCCATCGCGCGCGGCCGGACTGTGATACTTGCCGAGCACCGTGACCGCGCGCAACCGGACGTCCGCCGAATCACTGTGGATCTGTTCGAGACATTTCCGGACCGTTTCGTTTTCGGATTGCTTGTTGGAGTCAACAGCTTCGTCATCAGTCAGACTGCGTTCCCCGATCAACCGGCGTAACGTTTCGGTCTCTTTGGTGACATTTTCACCCTGGGCCGGGGCAGCAGCAATCTTGGCATACTTTTCCTTGCCGTGATTGTCGAGACTCTTCCCCTCATCTGCCGCTTGCCCAGGCACCGCTGCGGACAGCGCCGGCACTTGCGCCGCGATTGTCACGGCTGCGGTCAGACTGCAGAACACAGCACCGACGCAACGAACCCATGGATAGATGTGGGACGATATGTGCATACGCATTAGACGGGGCCGTCTGATTCCAGTTCCTTCCGCCAGAACGCCAGCTGCCCATGCACCTGGGCCGGCGCCGTGCCGCCGATAATATCGCGCGACTCGACACTGCGCGCTGCCGTGAACAGCTCGAGGCAGGCTGGTTCCGCTTCCGGAATCGTCTCGCGCATCTGCTCGAGCGACGCCGTGTCCAGGCCAACGCCATTGTCCCGGCACCAGGCGACATACTGCCCGACCCGGTGGTGGGCAGTACGGAACGGCATGCCATGGCCGACCAGCCATTCGGCCAAGTCCGTCGCCATGAGCGCCGGATCGGCGGCGGCGGCGGCCATGTTTTCCGGCTTGACCGTGGCGGTGCGCATCATCGGCGCATAGGCAGCGAGCACCAGTTTGACCGTATCGATCGCGTCGAACAGCGGCTCTTTGTCCTCCTGCATATCCCGGTTGTAGCACAGCGGCAGGCCTTTCATCAGAGTCAGCAGAGACATCAATACACCGATGACCCGGGCAGCCTTGCCCCTGGTGAGCTCGGCGATGTCGGGGTTCTTCTTCTGCGGCATCAGGCTCGAGCCGGTACAAAAGGCGTCGTCCAACTCGATGTAATCACACGCCTGCGAGGCCCACAGAATGACGTCCTCGGAGAGCCGCGACAGATGGGTCATCAAAATTGCCAGGTCAGCGCCCAGCTCGATCGCGAAATCCCTGGAAGCCACCGCATCCATGCTATTGCGCATGACCCGGTCAAAACCGAGCTCGGCCGCCACTTGCTGGCGGTCGAGAGGCAATGTACTGCCAGCCAATGCCCCGGCACCCAGCGGCAACTCGTTGAGCCGTACCCGGCAGTCGTGCAGCCGGCTGTGGTCTCGCTCCAACATCTCGACATAGGCCAGCAGATGATGGGCAAAAAGCACCGGCTGCGCGTTCTGCAGGTGCGTCAGCCCCGGCAGGACAGCACTGTCATTGGCGCTGCCAAGCTCGACCAGTGCCTTCTGCAAATCGCGCACCCAGCTGCTGATGTCGTTGATCTCGTCACGCAGATAGAGCCGGATATCGGTGGCGATCTGATCGTTCCGGCTGCGGCCGGCGTGGATGTGGGCGCCGCTGTCGCCGAGCCGCTCGATCAACCGACTTTCAATGTTCATATGAATGTCTTCGAGTGCCGTATCGAATTCGAAATCACCCGCATCGATCTGCTCCCGGATTTGCAACAGCTCAGCAACGATCGACTCGGCGTCCGCCATCGGCACAATACCGGTCGCCGCCAGCATCTTGACATGCGCGACGCTGCCCGCGATGTCATAGGCATATAGACGTTGATCAAACGAGATCGACTCGCTCAGTGCAGCGACAACCTCGTCCGGGTCACTGGAAAACCGTCCGCTCCACAATGCCATTTTTGTCCGTCTCCTACCTGCGGCAACGCCGCGCGGGGTGTCAAGTTCAGTTGTCGAGTGTCAGGAGTCAGGCATCAGCGCATATGCAGCGGCACGAAATCTGCTCCAATGGGTTCTGTCATAATCGCTAATATAAGAGTCCTAAAGCCCTATCGCATCTTCCGATGATGGAAAACCGGCAACTTTGACCATGGCCATGGTCAACTCGATCTTCTGTGTCACCAGCGCGGAAGCCTCGTGAAACCAACTGAAGGATGGCAGATCACCGATGGGCGCGCTATCTTATTGCTTCTTTCCTGTTGGCCTTGCCACTCGTCACAGTCACAGTCCCTTAGCCCCACTTCCGAGCTTTCATGCAATCCTCCGCTTCCACCGTCGAGCGGCCGATCGGGCAAACCGCCAGCATATCCTGGGCGCTGCTCAAGTTCCTGCTGGGCCGCATCAACCGGTTGCTCAA
>CAJWLW010000384.1 GCA_913042885.1 uncultured Lentisphaeria bacterium
CGTAGCCCAGGTCGGGATGGATGGCAAAGCGGAATTTGCTGCCGATCTTCATCAGTTGCAGGCCTTCGGTCCAGCCTTTGATGACGCCAGTGAGCGGAAATTTGGCGGGCTCCCCGCGGGTCACCGAGCTGTCAAATTCCTTGCCGTCGACGAACGTACCGGTGTAGTGGACTGTGACAATGTCTTTGGCAGTGGGCTGCGCACCGTCGCCGACCGTCAGCACCGTGTACTGCAGGCCGCTGGCGGTTGTAGTCCAGCCTTCTTTCTTACTGTTCTCTGCGAGGAAGGATTCGGCTGTGGCCAGGTTGTCGCGGCCCTGCCGCTGCTGCAGTAACTGGAAAAAACCGGCCTGCTTCTGGGCCGCATCTTCCTGCGAAAATCTCGATTTTTTGCCATCGATACCATCACGCAGTGCCTGTATGAGCACGTCCCGATCGATGTCGTCCTTGAACTGGTCGAGGCTGGTTCCGATCTGGTGGCCGATGATGTAGGAAACGTCCACAGCGTCCTGGTCGCCCTGGGCGGTAACCAAGTTGACGGCGAACAGCAGGGAAAAAACGATCGACAGGTTCTTCATAATGTCTCCAGACAAAGTGTGGAGTTGAAGGAATCGGAACGGGAGCGGAGCGGGTATTTTACCGGTCCCGACTATGATTGCAAGCTGCTTGCTTCTAAACGATTAGAAACTACTTTATGGTGCTTGTTCCCGCATGGTAAAAGGAAGCTGCCAATGCCCACCTACATTTGCGAAATCTGCGGCTACATCTACGACCCGGCCCTTGGCGATCCCGCCAACGACATCGCGGGGAGCACCCAGTTCGAAGATCTGCCTGACGATTGGTTGTGCCCGGAGTGCGGCGCTCCGAAGTCGGAATTTTCCGAAGTTTGATTGTCCGCCGCATACCCGGCAACGGATCAATACAGCTTTATTGACCTGGCGATATACATGAATCGTCCAGGTTAAAGTCAGCAGAATCGGAGTTCCCCAAACCATGCGGATGAGTATCGTCGGTCTCGCTTTCAGCGGCAAGACAACATTTTTTGAGTTGTTGACCAAACACGGCTTCACCGGCGCAATGTCGGGAAAGAAAGGCGGCAACATCGGCACCGTCTTCGTACCGGATGAGCGGCTCGATCACCTGACCCGCATCTACGAGCCGAAGAAACAGGTCAATGCGTCGCTGGAGTTCAGTGATTCCCAGTCGCTGTCGACCGAGGGGTCCGGCAATAGTTTCTCGACCGCTGCTCTCGAGGAGATCCGTCGTGCCGACACACTCTGTCTGGCGATCCAGACCTTCGACTCGATCCCGCACCCCATGGGCAGCGTGAATCCCACCCGCGATCTGGAGTTCATCAACAGCGAGTTCATTCTCAACGACCTGATGGCCCTCGAGAAGCGCTCGGAGAAACTGCGTAAAGTGGCGCAAATAAGCAAGAAACAGGAAGATCTCCTGGAGCTGGCGGCGGTCGACAAGGCGTGCACGGCACTGGAGCAGAGCAAGGCTCTGCGCGAGATCGAACTCACCGCGCAGGAGGCCAAGGCACTGTCGGGTTACCAGTTGATGAGTCTCAAGCCGATGCTCGTCGTGC
Organism: uncultured Lentisphaeria bacterium; assembly: GCA_913042885.1. The sequence continues at coordinate 1,591 of CAJWLW010000384.1, forward strand.
TCAACGTCGGTGAAGACCAGGTGGATAAGATGGGCGAACTGATGGCCGCAGCCGCACGCGATTACCCGACCCTGCAGTTCACCGCCATGTGCGCCCGGCTGGAGTCTGAGCTTGCCGACATGGAGCCGGAGGACGCGCGCGAGTTCATGACCGACCTGGGCATCGAAGAACCGGCGTTCAGCCGCATCGTGCAGGCCTGCCTCGACCTGGTCGGGCTGCAGGTGTTCTTTACCGTCGGTGCCGACGAATGCCGGGCCTGGACGATCGCCAAAACCGCCACTGCCTTCGATGCCGCCGGCGCCATCCACTCAGATATTCAGCGTGGCTTCATCCGCGCCATGGTCCTGCCGTACAGCGCCTTTGCCGAGGCGCCCAGCGAGGATATCTTTAAGGGCTCAGCGGTGCAGGAAAAGAAAGACTATGCCGTGCAGGACGGCGACATCGTCGAGTTCAAGTTCAGTGTCTGAAACCAGATCGAGGAGTATTTGATCATGCGTTCCCTACTATTACATCTTTTTGCCTTGCTTCTGCTGTCGACTGCGGCCCGGGCGGCCAGCCTGGTGCCGGTCCGGACCGATCATCCACGCGACACTATGCAGACCTTCATGGACGCCGTGGACGACTACAAGGAAGGTGTGAAAAACAACGACAAACACCAGATGAAGCGGATCAACGACGCCGTGCGCTGCTTCAACTTCGAGGGCATGGTCGGCATCACCTCCGACTATCGCCGGGAAACCGCGATCCTCACGCGCGAGATCATCGATCGGATAATCGTCGTCGACTACGAACTGGTTCCCGATGATCCGACAATACTGTCATGGCGGCTGAAGGACACAAACATCTGGACAACACAGGTGGATGCCGGCGACCGCCGGGGCCAGCATCTGTTCAGTCGCAACACCATCGAGCAGGTCCGCATCGACTGGGAGATGGTGAAGCGTGATCCCTACCTGAAAGAGGGTGGGCAGGGTGCGCTGTACAGCGAGCCGTGGGTCGCACAGCACGTCCCCGACTGGACCAAAGCGAAATTTTTGCTGGTGGCAAACTGGCAGTGGATCGGGTTGTTTATATCGATCCTCCTCGGACTTATGCTGAAAGTCGTTGCCCAGCATCTGCTGCACCTGGCAAAACGCTTCACGTCGAAAACAAAGGTCCAGTGGGACGACAAAATCGCCGACGCCATCGAACGCCCTGTCGGTCTGCTCGCCGCAAGTCTTTTCTGGATAGCATCGCTCCGCATCCTGCAGTTCTCCGGCATGATGCTGACAGTGATGTCGCTGGTTGCTCAGATCATCCTGAGCATTGCCATGATCTGGATAATCTACAAACTGACCGAAGTGCTGACGGATCATCTGAAGACGCTGGCGGCCCGGTCGGATTCCGCTCTGGACGATCACCTGGTGCCACTGATCAATCGGGCTCTGAAGATTTTCATCGTTATCATCGGCATCCTGGTGATGTTCCAGAATCTCGGCATCAACGTCATGTCGGTGCTGGCGGGGCTCGGCCTGGGCGGTCTGGCGTTTGCCCTGGCGGCCCGTGACATGTGCGCCAACCTCTTTGGCTCGGTTATGATCTTTCTCGATCGCCCGTTCTCAATCGGCGACTGGGTGCTGATCGGGGAAAACGAAGGAACTGTCGAAGACATCGGGTTTCGCTCGACCCGCGTCCGCACTTTTTATAACTCCGTCATTTCGATTCCGAACGCCACGGTCGCCAACGCCGACATCGACAACATGGGCGCCCGCGAGTTTCGTCGGATCAAGGCATTCTTCGGGCTTACGTACGACACGCCGCCGGAGAAAATGGAAGCGTTTCTGGAGGGCGTCAAGAACATCGTCGAGGCGAATGAATACACGCGCAAGGACTACTACCACGTCGTCTTCAACGGCTACGGCAATTCGTCACTGGACGTCATGCTTTACTGCTTCCTCAAGGTGCCGGACTGGGCGACCGAGCTTGTCGAACGCCAAAACATCTATCTCGAGATCCTGCGGCTGGCGTCCGAGATCGGCGTCGATTTTGCCTACCCGACGCAATCCCTGCACATCGAGACGTTTCCGGAAAAAAAGGGCGTGCGCGAGCCGCACAAGATCGACGAGGCGGCACTGGCAGCAGGCGCCAGCGCCTTCGGGCCGGACGGCAGCAAGTCCAGCCCGCTCGGCCGGGGGTTGTTCGTGCCGCCGTACAAAATGCCGCGCGGCAATGACGACGAGGCATGATCTGCCGGGGAAGGCAGGCAACGGTTCGTAACGCCAGCCCGCCAAACTACTCCGTCTCGATCAGCAGCCCGTTGCCGTCGCCGCTGCAACCGCCTGCCGATCATGTCCCGAAAGATCACCGCCGAATTTTCCGGCAGGCGATGCAGGTCTTCGGGTTACCTCACTTGAATGAAATCACCACTTTTTCCTGGTCTTCCAAGCGCAAGAAGCCAACGTCACCGAAGACTTTCTTGATCGCCGCCGGGCTTGGATTATCCGAACCCTCCAGCTTCTCCATCAGTTCTGTGTTCTTGATCATTTCACCAATATCCATCTTCATCAGAGTAACGCCGGTCTTTCTCTTGTTGACGTACTGGGAGTTCGTTTCCACGATTGTACCGTCGACACGAACGCGGACCCACAAGCGCATACCATCGAACATCTGCTGCATCCCTTCCATCATCATCCCTTCCATCATCCCTTCGGCACCCGTTTGCATGTCACCGCCAGCTTCGTCGCTGTCACCACCAGCTTCGTCGCTGTCACCGCCGCCTTCGCCGCTGTCACTGCCACCTTCGCCACCGTCACCTTCCCCGTTACCCGGCATATTGATGGTAAGCCTGGCTGTTTCGCCGCCTTCGAACTCGAAGGTCATGCCTTCCATCATCTGGCCCATACCCGATTCATCGCTGCTCTGCAGGTTGAGCGCCGTGATGTCGGGGAAGTTGTAGCTCGCCC
>CAJWLW010000385.1 GCA_913042885.1 uncultured Lentisphaeria bacterium
TTCCCCCGCGACCCGGCGCGGTTCCCGTGAGTACCGAAATCGAGCGAAAGTTTCTGGTCGTCGATGGCGCCTGGAGTGCGGCCGCCGGCAATGCGCGCGCGCCTCGCTTTAGCATGCCCCATGTTTATTGCGCGCCAAAATCGTGCCACATGAAAAGACACTTAATACTTCTGCTGTGTCTGATCGGATTGTCGGCGGATCGTATTTTTGCCGAGCCCAATCCCTTGATCGAGCAAACCCTGCAGCCGATTCCGAATCCAAGTTTTGAATCCGGGCTGACAGATTGGCCGGGCGCGGGTGAGGCGGGCGGAATTACAATGGCTGAAGATGATCTCGCGTTCGACGGCGCGAGGTCCCTGGCGGTCACGATTGACAAGTGGACGGGCCCAACACGGCATTGTTTATCCAAGCGTTTTCAAGTCCCGGCCGGCGGCCGATATTTCATTTCCATAAAGGTCCTTACCGAAGGCGGCAGCAATGCGACGATGCAGGTCGATACTCAGCGGGCTGCGTCGCGAACGCTGCCCGAAAGCAAGTGGCGAGAGCTCGGCGCGATTTTTCGCAACGCCGCTGGTGACGCCGGGGATCACGAGTTGCGGCTGTATGTGTTCGGTGAGGGCCGGGTGCGTTTTGATGATATCCGGGTCTTTCGCATCAAGGAATATTCACAGTACCTCCGGGTGCGGCTTCTTGAGCCCACCATCGAAAAGTACCGCGTGACCGTCAAGACGCGAGTTGCCAGGCCAAAGGAGTACTTCAATCAAACCTATTTCGCCGGTGATGGTGTGCTGCCCGGCGACCATTCGCCGTGGATCGATTTGAATGCCGGTGGTGACTTCAGCGGCAGCCCGGCGACCGGAAAGCCACGGGTGATTTCCGGCGGTGTTCATTTTGAAACGCTGTCCGGTGCCCGCTTCGAACGCATCACAGCCGAGATCGATTTCGCATCAACACCGTCGGAAGCCGGTATTCTGAAGACGCTGTCCGCAACAAACGAAGGAAATGTCGTCGGCATATTCTTCGCACGCCAGGACGCCGGACCATTCGCCTTTGTCCAGGATTTTCGGTTGCTCTTCGACGATGTCATGGAGCGAAACCGGCACGTGAAATCACTCGGCCTGCCGCCGATCGCGTTGAAGCATTTTCAGGTGGAAGCTCAGTTGTCAGGTTATCGCTACTTCTTTTCCGATCCACGGTACATCGATTTCGAGATCGACACCATCAAGCGGATCGGCTTCAACGCATTGGGCTATACCGGGTTGGCGGGCCCAGATCGTCAAGCCGCCGCGCGCGCCGGCATTGTCCGCACACACCACTCTCATCGCGAATCCTCGTACTATGCGCTGCCGAGAATCGGCAAGGCCGAGCTGGAACGGATGCTGGCAACCCCCGAATTCGCCCGCGCCACGGCCAAATCACCAACGTTCGCAAATTGGCTCCGGAACAATCCCACCATGACTGTTCTCGATTGGGATGATATCCGCCGCAATATCCGGGACGCCGTCGGTCGGTGGTACATTCGCTTGAAGAACGAAGATCCGGAACAGATACCGCTGATTCAGTTTGTCGATTTGGGCGACGAGATCAGCGGCCCCGTCTTTGGCGGCGAGGCCCATGATGCGGGGTACCGTGAATTTGTCCAACGACAGGGGCTTGTGCCACAGGATTTCGGGCAGACAGCATGGGCTGGCGTGCACGCCATTCCCTGGGGTTCGAGCAATACACCGCTGCCGCTCATGCGGCCGACTAACCGCAACGACATCGCTGCCTGCCGGCAGTATTACTGGTCGCTGCGGTACTGGACCTGGGCGAGTGCCCGAGTGTACAGCATCGTCACGGCTGAAGTTGAAAAGCGTATGCCGTGGGTTCAGACCCGAATCAACTTCGGTCAGCCCTGGTACAATGCCGCGACCGACATGCGCGGCACGGACGTCTGGGAATTCGTGCGGCAGCGCGGCATCACGGCCACCTGCAACGAGGACTGGCTGGGGCCAGGGAGCTTTTCCGGAATCCAGCTCAACGCCTATCTCGCGGACCTGAATCGCTCCTGCGCCATGCTTCGGGATCTGCGCGTTCAGGCAATGGTAATGCCCGGGAACGAGCACATCATTCAGCGCAAACTCGCGTCGGTGGTCGGTAAGGGCGTCAAGGACATCGATCTTTTCTCCTATGGACCCGCCTACGCCTCATACGACAATTGGTCCCAGAACCGCAGCCAGGTGGTAGGCGTCTCCAAATTTATGAGAAAGCTGGCAAAGGCGGAAGACGTGCTGTTCCCCGGCAAACCGCGCAAGGCCGAAATCGCAGTGATCTGGTCCGGCAGCAATGAAATGTGGCGGGAGCACCCGGTCCCTGGCGACAATTTTGATGTGCATCGGGATGCGACATTGTATAACGGGCATTTTGTCTATTTGGGGTTGCTGCACAAGCAGATCCCGATCGATTTCATCGATGAATTTGAAATTGAGAACGGTCGTCTTGACGACTATCGGATTGCGTACCTCAGCTGCCGCAATCTTCGCCGCAGCGCGCAAACCAGAATCGCCGAGTGGGTAAAGGGCGGCGGCTGTTTGTGGACGGATGCGCTATGCGCGCAGGAAGACGAGTACGGACAAGACTGCGACGTGCTGCTGCCGGTGCTCGGCATGCGTGATCGCCGTTTTGAGCGGGATGAACTGCAGGATTACCGCCCGCGCCATGGTTTGCCCCGACACGAACCGCGTGACACCATCACGTTCAAGGACACCGGCGAAACGGTCGCGGCCATTGGCATGAAAGTCAACTTTACGATGTCGACTCCCTCCGACACCAATATTATCGCCACATTCAACGATGGCTCGCCGGCCGTGATTGAGCACCGCTACGGCAAGGGAACGGCCTATTTCGTGCCGACGCTTGCGGGCTGCTCGTACGGCTGGACCGTAACGCACACATGGGGACGGATAAACACCGGATACCGCGATACCTACCGCCGCTTGATTGCGGATTTCCCGTCGCGCATCGGTATCAACCTCCCACTGACCTGCTCCGTGCCCATGGTGGAGGCGGACCTGCTTGAGAGCGAGGCCGGCATCGCAGTCGTGCTTGCGAATTACGCCGGTGACGAGACATTGCCGGATGTGCAGCTGCGCATTGGCGTGACACAGCCGCCCAAAACGGTGACGTCGCTGACGCACGGTCCCCTCGATTTTACGTACGACACAGATCGAAACACCGTGGCGGTCGCGCTGCCGCTGGCACTCGTTGACATTTTGGTTATAAAATGAACATGTCAAAACACACGATCCTGTCACTGATCCTAATTGGCAGCAGCATCTGCGGACTTCGCATGCACGGGCAGACGACAAATCTGCTTGCCAACGGCGGATTCGAGCAGGGCAGTGATGGCTGGGTGAACACCTGGGCCGCGACGGGCTCGCATGTGACCGACCGCACCCATTCCGGTCATGGCGCGCTCCGGATTTCGAACTCGGAGCGGAAAAACTCCCTGTGGTTGCAAATGCTCACCGATGTACCGCTGGGACCGATGTATCGGGTCGAGGTATACGCCCGTCGCGATGTCGATACCATTAATGCCACAATGTTCCTGCATACCAACAGCCCGCCGTATTACCGGACAGCGTCCGTGGGACCGATACAGCAAATTGGCGAATGGGAACTGCTGGCCGTCGAACTGAGCCCCCGGCACAACGGCGAGTTGTGGATTCATCTTTCAGGCGAAGGCGTCGGCAATGTGTGGTTTGACGATGTCACCGTGACGGTCGCACAGTCGAAGACGCAACGATCGGCTGCGCTAAACGCGATTACAGTGGATGCAACGGCAACGGCCGCGGCACGCGCGCAGGCGCATCTGGAGCTCGGCGAGATTGTGCGGTGGGCCGACCGCGATTCGCAGACTGCGTGCGTACACTTCCGCAACGTGTGTGCGCTGATCCCGGATGACACACCGAAATGCCGAATGGCGTTGGATGCACTGGCCGAATCAAGCCGGCGCAGCCGCGATTATGCCGGTGCGACGCAGGCGCTGCGTCAAAAGATCGATCATTATTCCGCTGCCGACACGGTTGAAGGCGCCATGGATCTGGCCATGCTGGCAGAGGCGCTGGGGGAGGAAGCGTTTCACTTGCAGCCGGACTATGCGGCTGCCACCGCGAGGTTGACGGAGGCCCTGGGACTCTACATGCGGGCCATGGCGATCTACGCGTCGCTCGATCCCGTTGCCCACAAGTCTGCGATCGACAAGATGGCAGACCGCATTGTGGTGACCCGGTACGACATCAACGCGTACGGCCACGCACCCTGACGCTGTGCGGCCGACGTGATTCTCAACCCCCAACGTCGGACGTATGGACTGATTCCAATCAAAGGACAACGATCAGCAGTTACCGATTGATGCCTTATTTGATGCTGATCAACTCGACGTCGAAGAGGAGTGCGGAATTGGGCGGGATGCCGTTTCTGCCGGAAGGGCCGTAGCCCAGGTCGGGATGGATGGCAAAGCGGAATTTGCTGCCGATCTTCATCAG
>CAJWLW010000386.1 GCA_913042885.1 uncultured Lentisphaeria bacterium
CATGCCGTCCTTGGCGCTGGTTTCGATCGTTGCCGGGATCTGGTGTGTGCGTTCGTCGCGGATCAGTGCGTGTACCGCCGAGGTGCCGATCATGATCTCGAATGCCGGTACCCGCCCTTCGCCGTCGACCGTCGGCAACAGGCGCTGCGAAACAACTGCAATCAAGGTCGCCGCCAGCTGCGTGCGGATCTGTGACTGCTGATGCGCCGGAAAGGCGTCGACGATCCGGTCGACCGACTGTACCGCATCGTTGGTATGCAGCGTTGCCAACACCAGATGCCCGGTCTCCGCCGCCGTCAATGCCGCCGAGATCGTTTCCGGATCGCGCATCTCACCGATCATGATGACGTCGGGGTCCTGGCGCAGGATGTATTTCAGGGCGTTGGTGAAGCTTTTCGTATCGGCGAACACCTCGCGTTGCTCGATGACCGCCTTGTCGTTGGAGTGCACATATTCGATCGGGTCTTCGATCGTGATGATATGGCAGGCGCGCGTCTGATTGATCAGGCTCAGCAGGCAGGCCATCGTCGTCGACTTGCCATGCCCGGTCGGACCGGTGATTAGCAGCAGACCGTGGGCGCGGTTGGACAGGTCGGTGATCGCTTTCGGCAGGTTAATCTCCTGCGGCGTCGGGATCTTTTGGCTGATCACCCGCAAAGCCACCGATACCGTGCCTTTCTGATAAAATCCGTTGACCCGGAACCGGTGGTGATCGGGCGGCAAATCAGCGCCACCCTTAGATTTCGAGACGTCGACGCTCAGGGCGAAGTCGATCTCTTTCTCCAGTTCGAAATGTGTCCGTTGCGACGGCGACAACACGCTGAACAGGAGCTGCTTGGTCATGGCCGGCGACAGCGCCTCTGTGTTGGTCTCCATAAGCTCGCCATCAATACGCAGCAGCGGCGATGATTTGGCGGTGAGCAGCAGATCACTGGCGCCGTGACGCACTGCGGCGCGCAGCAGGCTCTTCATGCCGTAGCCGAACGACTCTTCGGCATTCTCCAGTGTGCGAAAAGTTTCGACCCCGGTTTGCATGCCTTCGACAGCGAGCAGAAACTCATCACGATTGGTCGCGGCCGCGGCGCCGGTTTCGACAGTGATTTTTTCTGCCTCGACAAGATCCGCCAAGGCCCGGGTGAATGTCTGCATACCCTCGGATGCGCCGGTCTTGATCACCTGCTCCAGACCATCAAAATCACGCTCGTGCACTAACCGTCGGACTAGCGGTGTGGCCACGAGGATTTCCAACGCCGGCACCACACCGCTGCCATCAGCGCACGGTAGCAGTCGCTGGGAGACGATGCCCCGGAGCGCGAACCCGAGATCGAGGGCGATCTGATCGCGACGCTGATCCGGGAAATAGTTGATGATACGTTCGAGGGTCTGCACGACGTCCACGGTATGCATCGTCGAGAGCACCAGATGGCCGGTCATCGCCGCCGACACCGCCGTGGAGATGGTGTCGAGGTCGCGCATCTCGCCGATGATAATCACATCCGGACTCTGACGCACGATGTGCCGCAGAGATGTGAAGAAATCAGTCGTGTCCGTACCGATCTCACGCTGATTCACAACGCTCTGCAGATCCTGGTGTACGAACTCGATCGGATCTTCGACAGTGACAATATGCTTGGCACTGCTCGAATTGATATGATGCAGCATCGCCGCCATCGTCGTCGATTTACCGCTGCCCGTGGAGCCGGTGACCAGCACCAGGCCGCGCGGCGCTTCCGCCAGCGAGGTCAACACCGACGGCAAGGCCAGCTCCGAAAACGACAGCGCCCCCGACGGTACGCGCCGGACGACCATCGCCAGCTCGCCTTTCTGGTAGTATATGTTGAAGCGGAAACGGCTGTCTTCCAGCGAAACACCAATATCCAGATCACGATTCTTTTCCAGGCGCGCAACCGTTCCCGCCGGTAAATGTGACCCGAGAAATTCCCGGAATTGCTCGTCCGTGGTCGTGTCGGGGTCCGCCTCGACCAGGCTGCGCATGATACGATAATGCGGGCGCTTATCGACAGAGACAAACAGGTCGGAGGCGTTGTGGCCTTCCATGGCACGCAGCAGTTCAACGATTTGCATGGATTAGACTCCCGGTTTGAGAAAATAATTGCGGCTTCATTGCAGGTGGTCGAGCCGTTGCCTGAGTGGGGAAACAGCCCCGCCGCTGCCGAGTTTTTCGATGGACCGCTCGAGGATCCGCACAGCGTCGGACTGCTGCTTCACTTCCAACAGAATGTCGACGGCCAGATCCACCATTCTTATATGGTCAGCCTGCAGCTTTTTCTTCTCCAGCTCGCCGCGCAGGACATTGACGGCTTCCTGTGGCGAGTTCAAGTGGTCATAGTAAGTCTGCATCAACAGGTGGGCAGCATTCACATCGTTCGGATGGTCCTCCAGCCGCCGCTGCAGCTCGCCGGCAGCCTCATTCGGCTGGTTCTCCTTCAACAGCTTGTGGACGAGCGAATATTGCTCCGGCGCAGGCTGACCCGAATCACTGTAAAAGAGGTTGCCGAAGAAACTCATGACCGGTGCAACGATAAACGGGAACAGCATCAACGCACCGAGAAGGGCAAGCACCAAAGCCGGGATCACGCCACCGGCGGCCATCATTGCGAAACCGCCCAGCAAAAACGCGAGGCCGAAAATTATGCGCAGGATTTTCATGGCTGCTTGAAGCGGACGCCGCAAAAATGCCGCTTGAAACGGCCACAGCAAAAATGTTCCGAAAGCGGCAAGCATCACGCCTATAATCACGCTGCCGACGGCTGTCACTACGCAACCTCCCAGGAAAAACACGAAGCCGAAGATTATGCGCAGGATTTTCATGGTTCCCAAATGATCGTACGGCAATTGATTTCCGTACGCACGTCCATTACGTTGGGTGCCTTTTCCGCCTTAATCTATGTCATGTGCACACATATGACGAATAATGCCCCTCTTTCCCGACTACTTCCAAGACTGGCTCTTTGATGCCCTGGCCCTGCAACCCGGCGACGAGCTCTGCGACGAGCTGCTGGAGCCATTGCATACGCTGCACCGGAGGCTGATGGCCTCCGACGCAGCAACGGCCTACGCCGATGACCCGGCGGCGATGCGCAGCTACGCCTGCTTTTACATGCCAATAAACATGCCGAAACTCTGGCGCATGCTCGACCGTTGCGGAGATGCACTGACAACCGCACTGGCAAACGGGCCAGTCACAGTGACCGAGCTCGGCTGCGGCCCAGGCACCTTTCTATGGGCACTGCTCTTTTATCTGCGCAGCCGCCACCCCGACCTGCTGCCCAACATTGGAAAACTCATTGGTGTGGACCGTTCGCCGGTCGCATTGAAACTTGCCGGGAAATTTGCTGAAAGCATCCGGCGCGACCCGCTGCTGGCAAAGATCCCGTGCGAATTCATTCAGGGCGACTGGCGTGAACACAGCGGCAACGCCGGCATCGTCATTACCGGAAACGTCCTGAACGAGGCCGACAATACAGCAGTCTCCTTCGGCACTCCGGCAGAGCAACTACTCATCATAATCGAACCCGGCACCGCCGCCGTGTTCCAGCAGATTCTGCCCTTGCGTCAGCAGCTTATCGACGACGGCTTCCAGATCAACTTCCCGTGCCCGAGCCAGCACGCCTGCCCGCTGGCTGCCGATAACTGGTGTCACTTTCATATCAACCGCTTCGAGTTGCCGCTCATCCAGCGCATGGCCAACCGCCTGCACCGGCAGAATGACCGTCATCATTTCATCGGCTTCGTCTTCTCCGGCACAACCACCAATGCCGAGAACCAATGGCGCGTGCTGTCGCGCCTGCGGCGTGTCCACCGCAGCGGCATCCGTTACATCTGCGACGGTCGGCACGTCGTCGAGGCCGTGCTCGGCCGTCGCGACAAGGCAACCGGCAACGCTGCATTTGCAAAGGCGGCGGCGGGCGACCGGATCCTTATGGACGGGCCCCGCGACGCCGCTACATTTGCGCAGTCAAAGCACATCCGCAGCACCGACCGTATCGACATCGTCGATTGAGCCGATCATGACTACTGCCACCAATCCAACCAACCCCGGCTTTTGGGCCGGGCTCGACCGGCCGATCATGGCCATGGCCCCGCTCGCCGGCGTCACCGACGCAGCATTCCGCCCGCTCATCGCCAAATACGGTAAGCCGGACATACTGTTCACCGAGTTCGTCTCCTGCGACGGCCTATGCTCGGCGGGCCGCGAAAAACTGCTGCCGGACTTCTGGTACGACGAAAGTGAGCGGCCCATCGTCGCCCAGATTTTCGGGTCGCGCCCCGAGAATTTTCTCAAGACCGCACAACTGGTCAAGGAGCTCGGTTTCGACGGTGTCGACATCAACACCGGCTGCCCGGACAAAAACGTCGAAAAACAGGGCGCCGGCTCGGCTTTGATCAAGAACCCGAGCCTGATGAAGGAGATTATCCGAGCCACCAGCGAAGGCGCCGGCGGCCTGCCGGTTTCCGTCAAGACGCGGCTGGGCTAC
>CAJWLW010000387.1 GCA_913042885.1 uncultured Lentisphaeria bacterium
ATGATCAAGACGTTCGAGGTGATCACCCAACACGGCACTGGGAATGCACGACTTCTGGCCGACGGCATTTCCGAAGCACTGGTGACGACTCAGGTTGGCCTGGCGATCGCCATACCGCTGCTACTGCTGCATGCCGTCCTGTCGCGACAGGCCAAGAAGATCGTCGTGAATATGGAGCAATTGGCGTTGACCGTTCTGTCGGCGCGCGTCGGCAAGGTGTAGGGACGATGGTGGACATTCTGAACATTATGGACCAGGGTGGCTCGGTGATGTGGCTGTTGGTGGTGAGCTGTGTCGTCATATCGACGGTATTGGTTTACCGGTTTCTGTGCCTGCGCGAGCATCGGTTCACGACCGGCACGGCTCTGGAGCGTGCCGGCGCTGCGATGTGTCAGGGGGCGTCGGCTGGAAGTGACGATCTTCGCGGGCTGCAGGCGCTGATCCTCCAACGCGTTGCTGCCAGCCCACCGGCGTCGCGTGCCGGAGATTTGCAACTGGCGATTGCCGAGTCGCAACGGCAACTGGCGCCGCCGCGCGATTTCATCCGTGCCCTCATCCACAGCGCACCGTTGCTTGGGTTGCTCGGCACGGTAGGTGGTATGATCGAGATTTTCATGGTCATTGCCCAGGCTGGGACATCGGAGCCCGGCATGCTCGCCGGTGGTATTGGCAAAGCACTGTTGACGACACAGGCTGGGCTGCTGATTGTCGTGATCGGAATCTACGGGGAAATGCGCTTGAGCCGGCGTGAGCAGGAACTGCTGGACAAGCTGGAGGAAACACGGTTCGTGTTGAGCCGCTGCATCAGGGAAGCCCATGGCACTACGTCATAGCCGCATTACCATCGACACAGAGGCTAAGGGGATCAACGTTGCGCCGTTGATCGACATGGTGTTTATCCTGTTGATTTTTTTCCTGGTCACGACGAGCTTCGTATCGGAGACTGGTGTCACCGTGGATCGTGCTGCCGCGGCGACGGCGGTCAGCCTCGAACGCGAGAACATTCTGATCTCGATTGACGCTCACGGAAATCTGTACATGGAAGGCAAGGCCCTGCGGCTGCCGTCACTCGGAGCGATGGTGCGGCAACAGGTGAGTGCCACCGGGCGGCCGGTGGTGATTATCGCGGACGCCGCCTCGCGCCACGACACCTTGATGTCGGTCATCGACGAGTGCAAGAAGGCGGGGGCGCCGGCTATCAGCCTGGCGGCAGAACGGGCTCAGTAATGATGAAATATTTGGTTGCTCTTGCGCGGTATTCAGCGGTATAAAATCGTCTCGGTCCCACAAAAGATGACCGGCATTGTAGCGTTGCGCCGGCGGTCAAGGATGACCCCACCTGCAAACAACATCAATATGGAAGCGTGTCTCTCACGCATCCGCAATCGCAATCTGGAAGCTGTCGCCGTCGGCGACGGCGCAGGCGGCGGTGATTGGGCGTTCGAGCTCGGCGAAGACGCCCTGGCCGATGATGTATTGGCAGGCCTCGTCGGCGTTGGCGACGTCGAAGGCGGTGTCGCCGTACTGTCCCGGGACAGTGTGTTCGTAGGTCGCGACGTAGTGCGCTGTGCCCGGTGCCAGATCGATCGCCGTCACCAGCAGCGACTGGTCGGTGACAATCCCGAGACAGGCTGTTGCCTCATTGTCAATGACGGCGGCGATCCGCGGTGTGTTGTAGCTGTCGTGCTCGTAGTCCATCGCCAGCAGTACTGTCGAAAGCGCGTCGCGCGGACTGAGACCGGCGGCGATTTTCTCGGCGATGAAATCGGTGTGCGATCCATTGGTCACGATGGCATGGTTACCAACCAGCTTCACGCAATTGTAGGCGATGTACGGGTTCTTGTAAATATCGTCTTCGTGCCCGGGTTTCGGCAGGATAGCGACGCTGTTCTCGAGGATCCTGGCTTCGCGGTTCGGGAACGAACGGGACGAAACCCGGTACAACCCGCATGCTGCGCCGTTGGCATTGCGCCCGACGGCAACGATTCGACCAACATACATTCTTCGACTCCTTGTCCTGTTGTTTCGGCAGTAACGACCCAAGTCCCAATGTAGCGGGTTCCCTATAGATTTCACATTTGTCCGCAGTTCGTTGCGGATTACGTCGCAAATTCGACGCTACAAACCGATCGCCACGAAAACAGACGCACTGCAGTGTCGGGGGGGGATGGATGTTCCGCGCGACGCGATCAGATACCACGTCGTCGACGAGCGTTTCGACTCTTTCCGCGACAGGCGGTCACGGGCGAAAAATCGATGGGTACTGTATGTTCGCGTGGACGATCTTAGCTCCACAGCGGCATTCGCACTTTTCGGCCTCTTTTGCGTGTCCTGCAGCAGCGTTGAGCGCTCAGACATCGATTTCGTGCAAATGGCGCACGATTTGGCGAAAGCAGGAATCCTTTTCCTTTGTCAGCTGTATTTCCTTGATCTTCTTGACGCCTGTGTTGATATCCATCTTGCAGCGGCAGTAGTCGTTGAACAATGCGAAGTCCTGCAGGCTGGGGATCGACAGTTGCTCGGCAACATTGACGCACAGGCCTTCCTCGGCGAGGATGTCGATGACTTTCGTAGTGCTCGCCATGTCAAGACCGAGATTCATCGTAACTTCATTGACGACATCCTTCAGCGGGTACGAAATTGGCGTATCTGGCTCCGCCTGGACGTGGGCGCCGGCATAAATCAAAAACAGCTGGTTGACCAGCGGAAAAATTCGGTTCTCCAGCAGCAGCGGGTGCAGGTAACCGGAGTTGATGCGCACACGATCGGCGAGCGAGAAGACGATCTTCTCCATCCACGGCGGCAACTTGCGCAGTTCGTCGAGCATTAGTTCGTACGTGATGATCAGCGTTTCTGTGTCTTCGGTTGCTGTGACCGTCGCTGTGCGCGCACCCTGGCCGATTCCGGCCATCTCGCCGACGATTTCGCCCGCACCGATCTCGGCAATCGTCATGTTTCGGCCGTTGACGCTGCGATGAATTTTGGCCTTGCCGCTGATAATGACGAACGTCTCTTTCGATTTGTCGCCGGCCTTGATGATCTCCTGACCGACTCGGAACTGCCGAATACCGCCGGAACGTCTGCCGGCGAGGAACGCTTCAACGTCGTCGATCAGGTCCTGGCAGCTTGCGTAGCGCTTGTCCTTGGTCGGTGCCATAGCATGCAGGATGATACGTTCGACTGCTTTCGGAATCTGGGCGCGCGGATTGCGCTTGGACGGCACCTCGTACTGGCAGCGTTCGGCGCGCTGCAGAACATCGATCATGTTCTCGCCTTCGTACGGCGGTAAATGCGTGAAAATCTGGTACAGCGTTCCGCCGAGCAGGAAGATGTCGGTTTTCTTGTCGATTGCGGACGGTTCGCCGAGCACCTGTTCCGGCGCGATGTAGGCCAGGCTGCCCTTGATGACACCGTCTTCGGTGCGGCTTGGGTTGTGCTCGATGATCTGCGAGCTGTCTTGTGCCTCTTCGAATGCCGTGTTGTCGTCTGCATCGACGTATTTGGCCAGGCCCCAGTCCATCAGAAGCACTTCACCAAACTTGCCGACCATGATATTTTCCGGCTTGATGTCCCGGTGGATGACGCCGTGCGAATGGGCGTACGCCACGGCATTGCAAACCTTCAGAAAAATGTCCAGCAGGCGGTGGCGGGTGTAGTGCCGCACATAATCCGGATCTTCGCGGGCAACCATCCTGATGACGTTCGTGAGCGGTTCGCCGTCAATCAGCTTCATCGTGTAGTACGGCAGAGAGCTGCCTTCGATCACGCCGATCTCATGAATCGGTACGATGTTGGGATGCTCGAGCTGCGCCGTGATCCGGGATTCCTCGATGAATGAACTGACTTTGGGCTCTTGGTGCAGGATTTGTGGCGGAAGAACCTTCATCGCCGTCGTGCGGCGCAGATCCTGGTCGTAGACGGTATAGATCACACCCATGCCGCCACGGGCCAGCTGGTCGCGCACGATGTAACGCCCATGCTGGCGTTCACGATTGAGCAGGCGCTGCGTGATCTGGAGCATTTTTTCGCTGAAACCGGGCATCGATTCCAGGATTTGATCCGCCAGCTTGACGTCGTTGGTGCTGAGTTCGAGCCGTTCGCTTTTCATACACCTGAAGTCCTTCGAGGGCTGATAAAACTGTGGGAAGGATCGGGATGCTTTGCCAGCAATATACGTTAGAATAAGATGAATGCATACAACCCTGCCAGGGGGAGTGGAACAATGTCGGGAAAGCCCAAATCAGTGAGAGGGATCGGCGCAGTGGCAACCGCTTTTACCCCTGGCTTCGACAGCGGCCGGGCCGATTCTTGCGCCTTGGTCAAGACTCCGATTACTACCGGCGAAGGGGCCGCTTTCTGAGATGCCCGAATCTTCCGACAGACCAGCATCCGCCGTCGGCCGCCCGGTCAATGACTGGGTCGTCGAGCTGGTGCAGATCATGGCTTGCCTGCGTGCCGCCGACGGCTGCCCCTGGGATCTCGAGCAGGA
>CAJWLW010000388.1 GCA_913042885.1 uncultured Lentisphaeria bacterium
GCTATTCCCGCTGCGAGATCGACGAGCTGGTCATTCAGATCCTGCTTGACTCCGGTTTTCCTCAGGTCGCCACCGACTACCGCCGCCGCCGTCATCTGCAGCAAGCTTCCGGCACGGTGCCTGAGCGCGTCAAGCCTGAGCCTGCAATCATCCGCCTGATTCTGCAGCGGGATCCGTTTTTCATGTCCAAGCCCGTCGACCGGGTGCTCGATACGGTTATCCGCAAGATCGCTGGATTGCAGATATCCGAGGTATCGCCCCGCCTTGTCATGGAGCTTGGCAAGGCGGTGTGGAGCCAGAACGAGAATCAACGCAAACCGATCGATGCCGAAAGCTACTGGCTCATCCACCGTGACGAGATTCCGTCTCTGCTTGCCAGCCGCGACGCCAGGCTGATTGCCAGCGGCACCGTAGCCGTGCGGTCGGTCAGTAACCTGTTGCCGCGACTGTCGATCCAGGCCAATCTGGACTACCTCATTGGGGACTCCGCAGTCGTGGTGGCGGAACTGATGCTGTATCCGGCGTTCGACGTGCTTTGTGAGCAGTTGCACGGGATGGTCGACCGGCTGCTCGTCGAGATCCGTTCGCGTGCCACTGAACGCGCCGTGATCGGGGACGTTGACACCCACATACAGTTCAGCCAGTCCGAGGAAGTGGCACGCGGCCAGATGCAGGCCACGGGTGTGGCGGCAGCACGTCTGCGGCAGGACCTCGATCGCATTGCAGTCCACCATTTTCCGGCTGTCGATGGTATTAATTTCGTCATCGACTGAGCGGACCGCGCATCTTGTAATCTCCCGATGATAGCAATAAATTAGCACATCGAAAAGAACGTAGCGCGAGTTGTATAAATTCTCTTTTTCTGCATGCCGTAGCACCCCCAGCTCCGACGTTGGAGAAAAGACGTACATTTAATGAATGTTTCAGAAGACAATACCGTCTTGCGCATCATAGGTGGCCCTGCCTCCGGCGAGGAGCACATACTCGAGAAGAGCGAGTATACCATCGGCCGCACTGCCAGTGCTTCGCTGGTTGTCCCGGATATCATGATCTCGCGCAATCATGTTCGCATCTATGCGGAGAAAGGTGACTGGCATATCCAGGATCTCAACAGCACCAACGGCACCTGGATCCAGGGCAACCGCTTGAACGACATCGTGCCGCTGCCGATGAAGACCGCTGTGCGCATTGGCGACACGCTGTTCGAAGTCTTCCGGCCCGAAGAAGAAAAAAAGTTCGACACCTCTTTCATCTCGTACCGTGTCGCGCCGATCACCGCCGAGAGCCTGGCCAGCGACACGAAATCCCCCATCGACCAGGTGATGCGCGAGCAGAAACGCCTTGCCGCGCTCTATAAACTGCAGAGCCTGCTGACTTCGCAATCCGGGGAAACGGACCTGTTCAACGAGATTCTGCAGATTATTACTGAGGTCATCCCCGTCGATCGCGCGTATCTGCTGCGTTACATGAGCGATCAGGACTACGTCGTCCCAGTCGCGGAGGTCGATGCCAACGGTCCGGTCGAAATGATCTCCGATACATTCATCAGCAACTCGATCGTCGACTATGTCAAAGAACACCACGAGGGTGTGTTGTCCGAGGATGTCCTCAACGACGAGCGCTTCACCGGTGAATCGCTCTGTGGCTTCAATGTCAACACGATCATGTGCGCACCGATGCATGGACGCCAGCAACTGTGCGGCCTGATCTACATGATAGGCAACCAGATCAGCCACCATTTCGAGCAGGACGATCTGATGCTGCTGACCTCAATCGCTCACGCTGCCGGTATGGCGATTGAGAACAGCAAGCTCGTCGAATCCAATCTCAAGGCAGAACGTATGGCTGCCGTCGGCATGACGGCCGCCAGTCTGTCGCACTACATCAAGAACATCCTCGGCGGTCTCGAAGGCAGCGTCTCGTTGCTGCGCATGGGCATTGATGCGAGTGACGACAGCATGATGAATGAAGCCTGGGACACCCTCGACAAGAATCAGAAACGCCTGTCCTCGCTCATGCTCGACTTGTTGAACCTCGCCAAGGAAGATTCCATCGACCTTGGGATGTGCGATTTTTGCGATGTCATCTCCGAGGCGGTCGAACTCGTCCGGCCGTCGGCGCGCGAGCACGGCATCGAGATCGACTTTGACTCCCGCGGCGCCCTCGAGGAACCGTTGCTTGCAGAGATTGACAGCCGCGGCATTCACCGGGTCATTCTCAACCTGCTGCGCAACGCTGTCGATGCCGTTATCGAACGTCATCACGGCACGGACCAGGGGCGTGTCAGCGTCGAGATAAAAGCCGAAAACAATGGTGCCACTCTCATCCTTACCACCGTCGACAATGGTCACGGCATACCGCCGGAGCAGTTCGACCGAATTTTCGAGATGTTCCACACGACCAAAGGCGACCGGGGCACCGGTCTCGGACTGGCCGTGTCGAAGCGCATCATCGAAACCCACCGTGGCACCCTCTCCGTGTCCAGCCAGGTCGGCGTCGGCACCACCTTCAGCGTGCGATTGCCGACACGCCACCTGGACACCAGTACCAGCATCATCAACATCACGGATCTGTAACCAGATCCAGCCGGTGATCGCGGTACAATCGGAAGTGCGGTGTCTGCAGGACCAGTTCCAGATGGTCGAAGTCGAGAGCGTACGTCGTCAGAACGTAATCGATCTCCAGTCGTCCGTGACGGGGGAACAGCTCGGCAGCCGGCAGTTCACGCCGGTGCGGTGACATGCTGTACATGATTGGTTTACGGCCGTGCGTGCTTACTGGCCTGGCACCGGCGAAGATCTGATATGGATACGGAAAATCATCATAGTACAGAGTCTGGATCACTACCGCCCGGTCCGCCGGCAGCACCGCCACGATCCGCTGTAATTGTTCCACCCCGGCCTTGTACGTCGTGTTGAATTGCCGCGCCACATCCCGACGTTGATCGATGTAGTATTTCGCAACCAGCACCGACAGGAATAAAACGTAAACCCCGACAACGGCAACGATAGTACGCAGCCACGGCCGACGCGTGTGTAGCAGACCCGCCGACAGGAGTAGCAGAACCGGCATGATCATGCGGACGAAATAATCACTTTTCGTCGTGTACATCGCGAGCAGCATCAGGATATACGAGCCGCTGATCAGCAGAATCATGATGTCCAGCCGTTGGCGCTGTTTCACCACATAGAAGATGTTGATACCGATCATGGCGCACAGGTAGACTTTGAGGATAAGAAACGGATTGAACACCAGCACCTTGAACCACACGCCCAGATACTCCTGCGCTGACTTGCCGTTGACCGGTGCTTCCAGCAGCAGTGCACACAGATTCTCCCACGTTCTGCTGAAGAGGTTGCTGCAGAATACGCTCAGGTCCAGATGCAGCAGGTTGTCGATCAGCGGCCCTGCCGCCACTTGCAAAGGGGCGCAAAACAGCTTGACGTAGACCAGCGTCCAGACCCAGCAGGCCAGCACTGTAGCCGTCGCCACGATATATCCGCGGCGTCCGGCCGCAAGTGGCAGCAGCGCCACGATCCATACCGCCCACGTCGGTCGCAGCAGTACCGCGACAAAAACCACAGCGACATACACGCAGCGCCAAAACTGCAGCGATTCTCCAGCTGTTCGCTGTTGGGCCAGCCGAACCACCAGGCAGGTGAGCGCCACCCCGAATACCATGTGGATGGTTTCCGGGTAGAAAGTGTAAGACATCGGTATGCTGATGTTCAGTGCCAGCCAGATGAACACCAGAAAACTGGCCGTCGTCCGTTTCTTTATCCGCCAGTAAAGCAGGCTGGCAGTCAGCACTGTCACACCGACGTGGATCAGAAAGAAATTGAAACCGTCCGGCCCCAGGATCTTCGCGGGCAGACCGTAGATAAGGTGGTACGCCGCGCCGTACCAGTTGGCCTTGAAGATGACCGACGTATCCTCGCTCGAGGCGTCCGGCGCCTGCAGCGAATTCGTCTCATAGAACAAGCGAACCGAATTGTAGTAGACGTACTCGTCGAAATCACGCGGCAGCACCGCCAAATCCTGAAGGAAGTATACGAACGTACCGAGCAGGCACACTCCGGCGAGCCCGGCCAGAAGGTGTGGCGCAATCCGATTAGCGAACGTGTTGAGCCGCTTACTCGCTATCATGCTTATCCAGGCTGAATACCGCGTAGGCAAAGCTGCCGTCGTGCTCGAACACGTCGGCATCATGCCGATCACAAAAGGCTCGAAAGGTCTCGAGACTGTGTCGAAATCGATAGTCGCCGATGCCCGGGTTGGTCAGCCGATTCGCCAGTTTCGCCAGCGGTGAAAAACGATGGCGACTGAGGTTCCTCACCGGCTCACACAGAACAACCGCGCGCCGCGCCGCCTGGCACAGACGCGCAAAGACTTCGTCCTCGCAATTGCGGAAATGATAGAAGCTCGATGACATGACGACATAGTCGGCAGCCGG
>CAJWLW010000389.1 GCA_913042885.1 uncultured Lentisphaeria bacterium
AAATGGCGCGTCGAAACGCTCAGCCGCACCGACACCCCGCTCGGCGGTCTCAAGGATATTTCATTTTCACTCAGAGGCGATGAGGTTTATCGCGCCATGCAGTTCGAAAGCGGCGTGCATCGGGTGCAACGCATACCTGCCACGGAGACCAGCGGCCGCATCCATACATCAACAGTCACGGTCGCGGTCCTGCCGGAAGCCGAAGAAGTCGAGATCGAAATCCGGCCGCAGGACCTGCGCATCGATGTGTTCCGTTCCCAGGGCCCGGGCGGTCAGAGCGTCAACACGACCGATTCCGCGGTTCGCATTACCCACGAACCCAGCGGCCTTAGTGTGGCTTCGCAGCAGGAAAAGTCACAACATCGCAATCGCGAAATCGCCATGCGCATCCTACGTTCGCGCCTGCTCGAGATGAAGCAGCAGGAGGAGGCCGCCAAGCACGCTGCCAAGCGCAAATCACAGATCGGCACCGGCGACCGAAGCGAGCGGATACGCACCTATAATTTCCCTCAGAACCGTGTCACCGACCATCGCTACGGACTGTCCTGGCATAACCTGCCCGGCATGCTGGAGGGGGATATCGGCCAGATGTTCGACGAGATTATTGCGCTCGACACGACGCGCCGTCTGGAAGCGGAACTGGCTGAATGATGCGCAAGGCGCGAAGCACGATGATGGATGGGGGATGCCGGGATGATGCTGGCCAGAGACTGAAAGTGCTATGATTGCCAGGCTCTACAATTGCGTTGCCGGTGCGGGGCGCCGGGTCATTGCGTTCCTGTCATCTCCAATCCGCCGCTGCATTCGGATCATCGACACGCTCAACGAGCACACGGGCACGGCCGTCACCTGGGTTTCCTCTCTGCTGGTGCTGGTCGTCTGCGCCGAAGTATACCTGCGCGAAGTCCACGGCCAGTCCCACACCGGACTCAGCGAACTGCAGTGGCATCTCGTCGCCGTCGTCTTTCTGATGGGTGCAGCGTACACGCTCAAGCACGATCGTCATGTGCGGGTCGACATTATTTACGCCAGTCGCTCACGTGTTTACCAGGCCTGGATCAACCTCCTCGGCTGCCTGATCTTCCTGTTGCCGTTCTGTGCGCTGGTCATTGTCGAATCGCAGAGCTTCATCGAATACGCCTGGCGCATCAAACAGACCTCCAGCGATCCGGGCGGGCTGCCCGCACGGGTCGCCGTCAAGTCGGTCATCCCGCTGGGATTTGCCTATCTGTTTCTTCAAGGCATCGCCACTGTCGGCAAATCGCTGTTGACGATCGCTGGTCTCGACGAGAGCGAGGACAAGGAATCCGACGCAACCGACGAGGCGGTAAGCATATGAGTGATCTCGGACTCGTTCTGCTGCTGTTCGGCACGCTGTTCGCCATGCTGCTGGCCGGCTTTCCCGTCGCCTTTACGCTCGGCGGAGTGGCGTTCGGTTTCGCGCTGTTCACCTTCGGTCTGGACTTCGGCGTGCTGCCGTCCCGCATTTTCGGCATCATGAAGAACGAGTACCTGATCGCTGTGGCACCGTTCATATTCATGGGCGTAATGCTGGAGAAATCCGGGCTCGCCGAGGATTTACTCGAAACCATGGCCCTGCTGTTCGGACGCATACGCGGCGGCCTGGCGATCTCAGTCGTTGTCGTCGGCACCCTGCTCGCAGCATCGACCGGCATTGTCGGCGCCACCGTGGTGACCATGGGACTGCTGAGCCTGCCGATCATGCTCAAGCGCGGCTACAGCGCCGAGTTGGCGACCGGGACAATTGCGGCATCGGGCACGCTCGGGCAGATCATTCCGCCAAGCATCGTTCTGATCCTGCTGGCTACCGCCCTCGAGGAGCCGGTCGGGCGGATGTTCATGGCAGCGATCGTGCCGGGGATTATGCTGGTCGGGCTGTACCTTCTGTGGCTTCTCGGTGTGGCAATGTTCAAACCGTCGGCCGCCCCGGCAATGCCGGCTGAAGAGCTCGCCGAGTTTCACGGCATAGCAATGATCAAACGTGTGTTGGGCGCTTTCGTCGCACCCGTTATCCTGATGGTCGCCGTGCTCGGCAGCATATTCGCCGGCATCGCCACGCCTACCGAGGCGGCGGCAGTCGGGGCGATGGGGGCAACGCTGTTGACGGTTGCCCAACGACGATTCACTTTCGATTGCCTGCAGCGGGTAACCAAGGAGACGACAATACTCACCAGCATGGTCTATTTGATCCTCATCGGCGCCACCGCTTTCAGCGAAGTTTTTCGGGAACTGGACGGCGATATCGTGCTCGCCGAGCTAATCGACCACTTCGATCTTACCGGGATGCGTTTTCTCGCCGTCGTCATGATCGTCGTGTTCATAGCCGGGTTCTTCCTCGACTTCATCGAAATCACTTTCATTCTGGTACCGATCATCCAACCTATTCTTGATCGCGAAGGCATCGACCTGACATGGGTCGGGATTTTGCTGGCGTTGAATCTGCAGACCTCGTTCATGACGCCACCCTTCGGCTTTTCGCTGTTCTACCTGAAAGGTGTGGCGCCACCGGAAGTGAAGACCAGCCAGATCTATCGGGGCATCATCCCCTACATCATCATCCAGCTCATTGCCCTCGGCCTGGTCCTGAAATATCCGGATCTGGCCCTGTGGCTGACCCGGAACGAAGCACCCGGGCCATAGGAAGGGCAGCCGTGGCATTCTACGCAACGGTGGTATCGCTACCAGCCGATTTTCGCCTGCAACACGCCGGCAACACATACATTGGGAAAACAATCAATTCTCTTCCCGTCCCCTTGACATTATAACGATCCCCCGGAGAATATGCAGCATGCCAGCCACCGACTTGCCAGATCATTTGCAGTTACTCACCATCGCGGCGCATCCACACGACGTGACGTATACACTTGGCACGTCGGCCCACCATATTGAGCGCGGCGACAAGGTAACCGTTGTCTCACTGACCGACGGTGTCACGACCCACGACGAAACACTCGAGGACGAGCTGCGCAAGCCAGAGATTGAACGGCAGCCGGAGATTCTGGAACGGTCTCACGACGAACTGGCAGACCGTAAGAAACATGAGATGGAGAGAGTTTGCGGCCTGTTCGGCATTACCGACGTGCGCATACTGCCGTTTGCCGACCAGCCGATCGAGGTAACGCCTGAGCTTCATTCCACCTTGGCCGACATTTTTTACGAACTGCGCCCGCACATCGTGATCACCCACGCACCCTTCAACTACCCGCACCACAACATGTCGAGCCTGTGGAATAATGACCATTCGGTTGCCGGCAGATTGTCGATGCGACCATTCACCGTGTCGCCAAGGCAGACAGTCAACTCAAGCATTCGCCGCATCATGTGGCGCAGATCTACTATATCGGTGTCGAGTTCGGCTGGACGGACATCGATTTGTTCGTGGACATTTCCGATCAGATTGCCAACCGCATCAAGGCCGAGGCCTTGTACGAGTCCCAGGGCCATACCACGCAGCTTGCCCACAAACGCATCGAGGCATTTGCGGGATCCTCCGGCTGGTGGAGTCAAACCGGGTATGCCGAACCCTTTATCCGCGCGAAAGCGATGTCCAGTAATTACCTGACGGTCACCGAAAACGAGTTGAGAATCGCACAACTATCGGGCAAAGAGCTCATGGACAGGCTCAGTCAATTTGCCAGTGGAGCGGGTGATACAGAAGGCGACAAGGGCTGATCGCAGGCAGGTTGGAAGACCACGGGATCGGGCATAGATTTACACGTTTTTGAGATAACGACACGAAAAAGGACTTACACCATGTCTGACCATATTGAAGTACCGGCTGAAGATCTCGAGACATTGCGCAAGTTCGACACACCGACGGTATGCAACGTCATCGAGTTGTTCGGCATTGTACCGAATTCCGCAGGCTACATGGATCAGCGCATTCAGGCCTGCTTCCCGCAACTGCCGCCCATGGTCGGCTACGCCACCACCGCGATCTTCAGCTCGCAGGCGCCGCACAATGATCCGGAATCTTTCCGGGGCATGGACCTGATGATCGAGTCTTTCGAAAGCCTGCCGGGGCCTCCGGTGCTGGTGTATCAGGATATCGACCAGCCAGCGGCTTCCGCGACGTTCGGGGATATCATGTGCAGTGTGTTCAAGCACTTCGGCGCTCAAGGGCTGATCACCAGCGGTTGCGGCCGTGATCTCGATCAAGTGGAGGCAATCGACTTTCCGGTGTTTACCAACGGTACGATCTGCGCCCACGGCTACTGCTACCACCTGGCAGTCAACCGCAACGTTTACGTCGGCGGCATCACTGTGTCGCCCGGTGACCTGCTGCATGGCGACCGCAACGGGGTGACCGCCATTCCGCTGGAGATCGCCAGCACTGTCGCCAGCCTGTTGGACGACTTCGTCGCCGCCGAAGCAGTCATCCTCGACGCGGTCAAGGCCGACTGCAATTACGAGGAATT
>CAJWLW010000390.1 GCA_913042885.1 uncultured Lentisphaeria bacterium
AACTCGCCGAGTCGATCCGCAGCAATCTGGCGCTCTTCCAGGCGGGCCGGCCGTATCATCAGCGAAAACTGTAATGCGCATGTCATCAATCAAATTCATCCTTCTCACCGCGATGTTTCTGAGCTCTCTCTTGGCTGACGGGAAACCCGTGTCGGACGACCCGAGCCGGGACGGCTGGAGGACGGAAGTGTTGAGCGGCGAGGTGTCGAAGCAACTGCAGCGTATCTCAGCGCTCTTGATGCAGGTGCACACGGTCACACCCGATCAGTTCGATGGACTGATCCTCGAAAACTTCCGCACCGCGCCACTCCGGCCGGCTCTGAAAATCGTGCATCAGGACCGCATGATCACGGTCCGACGACGCACGCCAGTGATCGACGACGAAGGAATCCTCCACGATGGCGGCGCGGCGTTGGAGCAGTTGCGTCGGCCGTATATGGATGGCTACGTCCCACGCGTCGAGCTCAAGGTCGTCGGCGTCAAACTCGCGGGCGCCGTCTTCCGGACTTCCGTTCTCGTCAACCTCTTCGGTCGCACGCCGGAGGGGACTCTCGAGGAAAATGGTACGTGGGAATGTGAGTGGCTGCTGCAGGATGGTGTCGCGCCGTTGCTCGTATCGGTCGCTGTTGCCGAGTTCGAGCAGGTCGCTCTGGCGTCCCGGAATCCGACGCTTTTTGCCGATTGCTCCGAGGCTGTACTCGGTGCCAATGCCTGCTGGAGCGAGCAGTTTTCGCACAGCATCGCCTGGTGGGTGCAGCGCATCGAGTTTATGCAGGGGATCGATGTCAACGGCCACTTCGGGATTGCTGTCGGCGATATCGACAACGACGGTCTCGAGGACGTCTATGTTGCCCAGGGCGGAGGTCTGCCCAACCGCATGTTCCGCCACAATCCCGATGGCACAGTGACGGACGTGTCGAAGGCCGCCGGCGTTGACTGGATGACAGGGACCAGCGGTGTGCTGCTCGCCGATTTCGACAACGACGGCGACCAGGACCTGGTCGCCGCTACGCTTGATGGTCTGCTGTTTAATATAAACGATACGATCGGCGGCGACGGCGATCACATCGGCAAATTCACGCGCGCTCTACTGATCGAAACGACCGACTATATGCTATCTTTGGCTGCAGCGGACTACGACAACGATGGCGATCTCGACCTGTTCGCCTGCGGCTATTTCTCGGAAGAAAATCGCGGCAAGGTGGCGGCTTCTCCGGTGCCCTACTTCGACGCGGTCAATGGCGGTAAAAACATACTGCTGCGCAACGATACGGTTGGCTATCGGCAAGCCTCGGACACGGTCGGCAATGAGCGAGCCTCGGACTGGCGATTCACCGATGTTACGAATTCGGTTGGCCTGGACAAGGGGGCCACGCGTTTCGCGATGGCTGCGGCTTTCGAGGATTACGACAACGACGGTGACCAGGATCTCTATGTGGCCAACGATTTCGGACCGAATCTGTTGTACCGAAACGACACAGACGCTGCGGGCGCGAGGCATTTCACCGAAGTCGCGGCAGCAACCGGCAGCCGGGATCGCGGCTTCAGTATGTCCGCCGCCTGGGCCGATGTCGATCACAACGGTTGGATGGATCTGTACGTCTCGAACATGTACTCGGCGGCAGGCAATCGGATTGTCAAGCAGGAAGAATTTGTCCAGGACGACCCGTGGTTGCATGAGCACATGCAGTATCTGGCGCGCGGCAACACACTGCTTTACAACCATAGCGGCACGTTTACAGACGGCAGTGAGACGGCTGGGGTCATGATGGGGCGCTGGAGCTGGGCATCGCCATTCTGCGATATCAACAATGACAGCTGGACCGATATCCTCGTCGGCAACGGTTACCTGACCAACGACAACGCCCACGACTTGTGAAGTTTCATGTGGCGGCAGGTTCTGTCGCAATCACCGCGCACAGCGAAGCAGGCGAAAACGCCTGGGTTCCAGGCGGCCGTCGGCGAGTTCGACAAGATGCTGTCCCGCGGCATGTCGTTGAGTGGGCGTGAACGCAACTGTGCCTTTCTTAATCTGGGCGGGACCCTTCGGCGCCGCTCAGGATCTTCGACGGGTGGCAATCGGGACGTGGCAGGTGGCGGGAAAGGGAAGATCTTCGCGAATGTCTCTGCGACCAGTGGTTTCGACTTTTCTGACGATGCCCGCGGCGTGGCGCCTGTCGACTGGGACTTTGACGGCGATCTCGATCTGTGGCTGGTCAACCGCTCCGGGCCACAGGTGCGCTTTCTCCGGAATGATTCTTCGATAGGCTCGGAGCAGGCAAACAACTGGGTTCAGTTCAGGCTCGAGGGCAACGGCACGACGACCAACCGCGACGCCATCGGCGCACGCATAGAAGTCATCGTACGCGAAGCCGACGCGCACTCTCCAAATCCGAAATCCGAAATCCCAAATCTAAAATTGATTAAGACTTTACGAGCCGGCGAGGGCTATCTGTCGCAGCACAGCAAATGGCTGCACGTCGGACTGGGCTCCGCGGACCAGATCGAGCACGTCACAGTCCGGTGGCCAGGCGGCGATGTGGAGCAGTTCAACGCAGCAGTCAACCATCGGTATCGTCTGGTGCAGGGCGCCGGTCAGGCAAAGCTATGGCGCCCGCCCCCGGAGCCGGTGAAGCTTGTCGCATCGGTGCCGAAGCAACAGGACTCGGAGACGAACGCCGCAGTGTTTCTGGCCGACCCGCTGCCGTTACCAATTGTGCAATGGCAGACGTTCGGCGGTGAAGCCGTCACCTTGCAGGACGACGGCCCGGTGCTGGTCAATCTGTGGGCGAGCTGGTGCGTGCCCTGCGTGGCCGAGCTTACGGCATTTTCCCGGCACCATCGGGAACTGGACGAAATGGGACTGCGGATCGTTGCGCTCAGCGTCGACGGCCTGGGTGATCATCGTGGGACGCCGGCGAACGCACAGGAACTTGTGAAGCGCCTGAAACTGCCGTTTGACACAGGCATGGCCGACCGGCGATTGGTAGAAGCACTGGATCGGTTGTTCGACAAAATTTTTCAGATTCATGAATCGCTGCCGGTACCAACCAGTGTGTTGCTGACCGCCGACCGGCGCATCGTTGCGATCTACAAGGGCACTGTCAGCGTCGATCGGCTGCTGGAGGATCTCCAGTATCTCGATGCGGATCCGCCGCAGCGCCGCGAACGTCTCACGCCCTTTGCGGGCCGCTGGATAACACCACCGAGACTGTTGCCATTGTCGAGCCTGATCATAACGTTTCTCGACGGCGAGGATCTGGATTATCCCTTGGCTTACGCAGACCTGGCGATCGCGGAGAAGACCGCGATGGCGGGCAATGGTCATACCGATTGGGACGTAAAATTGCCGGCCAACCTGGCGACCCTGGCGCAGACACTGGCCGCCGCCGGGCGGTTAAAGGAAGCCGAGCAGATGTGTCGCCGAGCCATCGCCTTTGAGCCGAAGAATGCCGAGGCGAATTTCGCGCTCGGTGAGGTCATGCTGCTGCGCAACCGCATCACGCACGCGTCTCGGCAGTTCCAGGTGACGCTGCGACTGCACCCCGCACATGTCGGTGCTAATTATCGAATGGGGTGGCTATTTATGCGGCGTGGTCGTGTCGATCGCGCCGTGAACTATTTTCGGAATGCATTGCGCGCCGACCCGACGCACCAGTTATCACTTCTCGATCTCGCGCAGATTCTTTCGACCCATTGGGATCCACAGTATCGTGACGGTCGTGAGGCCCTGAAGCTGGCGCAGTCGGCTTGTGCGGCGACGGCGTTCGTGGATGCCGCGGCGTTGCACACGCTTGCGGGGGCCCACGCCGAAGTCGGCACGTTTGCGGAAGCGGTCCGCATCGCGCAGGACGCGCTGATAATCGCGGAGAAGTCGGAGCAGAATCAGCTCGCCGAGTTTATCCGCGGCAATCTGGCGCTGTTCCAGGCGGGCCGGCCGTATCATCAGCGGAAACCGGAACGTCGCTAAGGCGTCGCGTCTGCCTTCTCTACCAGCCACCTCTCGAAATCGACCGCTGATAGTACCACGAGCTCGCCGATCAGTTTCTCGTGGGTGTAATTGCACATCTGCGCACCGAGGAACTCGAGCGTCGCAGGGGTGTCAGTCTTCAACTCGATGGTGTACGGATCATTCGGCACCGCAGCTTCCAGCAACTCAATGTGCGGCAGATAGATCGTGTACACATAATCGCGGCTGGTCAGTTCGATTGTGACCAATTGATTCGTCGGCAGATGCGGATTGCGCCAAGCTTCGATGTCGTCACCGGTATCGAGCAGACCGTCGGCGCCGGGGTAGCGCAGATGCCATCGAAACTGGTCACCGGACACTCGAACCTTCAATGGTATTTGGCGGTTCCAGTTTGCTGGGGCGTCCGCGGCGATCTCGGGCCTGCAGCCAG
>CAJWLW010000391.1 GCA_913042885.1 uncultured Lentisphaeria bacterium
TCGAGTTCGTCCACAAGCTTGGCCTTCAGTACTATTGCTTCCATGACCGCGACATTGCGCCAGAAGGCGAAACCTTCACCGATAGTTGTGACAATCTCGACCACATAATCGCACTCGCCGCCGAGAAGCAGGCGGCGACGGGCATCAAACTGCTGTGGGGCACCGCCAACCTCTTCAGCAACCCGCGCTATGCCCACGGCGCCGCCACCAGCCCCGACGCCCATGTGTTTGCGTACGCCGCCGGTCAGGTGAAACACGCCATCGCCGCGACCCACAGGTTGGGCGGAGAAAACTACGTCTTCTGGGGTGGCCGCGAAGGCTATGAGACGCTGCTCAATACCGATCTCAAAGCCGAGCAGGATCATCTCGCCCGCTTTTTGCATCTGGCGGTAGACTACGCCAAGTCCATTGGCTTCACCGGTCAGTTTCTGATCGAGCCGAAACCGTGCGAGCCAATGAAGCACCAGTACGATTCAGACGCCGCCGCCTGTCTGAACTTCCTGCGGTCCTATGATCTGATGGACCACTTCAAGCTCAACATTGAGTGCAACCACGCGACGCTGGCAGGCCACACCTTCCAGCACGATCTTTCTGTGGCCTCGGCGGCTGGTCGACTCGGCAGCGTCGATGCCAATCGTGGTGACATGCTGCTGGGCTGGGACACCGATCAGTTCCCGACCAATATCTACGACACTGTCTACGCCATGCTGGTGATCCTCAAGCAGGGCGGTCTCGGCAGCGGTGGCCTCAACTTCGACGCCAAGCCCCGGCGCGGTTCGTTTGACACCGTCGATCTCTTCCACGCCCACATTGGCGCCATGGACACTTTCGCCCACGGCCTGCTGATCGCTCAGGCGCTGATCGACGAGCGCGCGCTCGACGACGAGATCGACGAGCGCTACAGCAGTTGGAACGATGAGCTCGGCCAATCCATCCTCGCCGGCAACGAGTCGTTCGACTCGCTCGAAGCGTGGATCCGCGAGCACGGCGAAGCGACCCCACGCAGCGGCCGCCAGGAACTGCTCGAGAATATCGTCAATACCTATATTCGGTAGCTGATAGCCCGCGTTCAACGCGGGTGTGGGAATTCGACGCAGTAACGTGTTGCTCGGGGAGCGCACACGGCAAGCCCTTTGGACCAGGCATCGATTCTCCAGATTAGAAGTTCCCTCGCCTTATCCCACCGCATCCAGCCACTTCTGCGCCGCCCGTTTTAACTCGAAACGCTGTGCCAGCGTCTCAATGTGCGGAGCAAACTCCGTAGCATCTGCCATGACCATCCGTCGCATAGCATCGGTCAGTGCCGTGACATCGTCCGGCACTACGACGTAACCTGCCGCCACTTCGCGCAGCAACGCCCCCATGTCGCCAACGTCTGAGACGATCAACGGCCGGCCCATCTGCAGCGCATCGGAAAACACCACGGGTATGCTTTCCATCCGTGAGGGGATCACCAGGCAGTCGCAGAACGCCAAATGCGTCACGAGCGTGCTGAGATCTGCATAGCCGCCGACATGTACTCGCTCCCCGAGGCCGTGAGCCGCTACATAGTCTCGAACGAAACCTTCCATCGGGCCGCCGCCGAACATATACAGACTTGCGTCCTGCCCCGATTCGACCACTTCGCGCATCGCTGCCAGCAGCACATCGACACCCTTGACTTCGGCGTAACGACCGATGAACAGGAAGTTGAAGCTCCGTTTACTAGCCGGCGGCGACTCGGCCAGTGCCGGGTCAAGCTGACGGCTGCTGGGCAGAAATGGCACCGATCGGCCACATAAACGGGTGGCAGCATGGCCCAGCTCGATGCCATCGGCGTATACGTGGGTGCTACGCTGCAGGACGCGACGTACGATATTCCGCAGCCCCGGACGCTTACCATATGTCCAGATATCGGATCCCAGGCACCAGGTCGTGAACGGCGTACCTGTCTGTTTTTGCAAGCCCATCGCCAGGTAGCCGGCCGGGACCGCCCACATCGCCAGGACATGGTCGAACTTCTCGGAAGCCGCCAGCTCACGAAGCGCGCGACGACCGTTGCGCAGCAGTGACCAAATGGCCAACGCATCGAGCGGGCGCCAGGGCTTGAGATAGGCCAACGGCTTGTCGCCGCCGCACCACGCGAACCAGTGGGTCTTGACGCCGGGGACATCCGCCTTGGGACCACCGCGCTTGTCGGGCGTCAGTACCGTCACCTGTTCGCCGAGCTCGGCGAGAGCAACCGCGAAATCCCTGACGAAAAGCCCGGCAGCCGCCCGGCCATCGCCGGGATCGAGAGGAAACGAACTGGTGATTATACAGACGTGCATGCCAACCTTGCTTTGACGCGCTCGACAAACGCATTGAGCATATCCCAGTGCGCGCCTTGCCAATATACCCTGCGACAGTCCGGGCAGTGGTGGAACGTCTCCATGTTCAGCCAGGTTGCCGGCCGGACTCGTGATGTCGCCTCCTCCCGGCTGATCGGCGCCAGGCAGCCGTTGCACTTGAGACAGCGCGTGAACGGCCGAATGACGCGGTTCAGGTCGATACGCTCAAGGATCTCGAAGACCTGAGCTTCCGGCTCGTCGCCGCGGATATAGATACCGTGTACAACCATGCTGCGCTTGAGCAGCGCCCGGTCGCGGGTCAGTAACACACGGTTCTCTCCGTGACTGATTTCAGCCAGACGCTCGTCCGTCAAGTCGAAGTTGTCGTATTCGCAGTCCAGCCCGAGCAGTCGCAACAGCCGCGTCAGCTTACCCAGGTGTACGTCGGCCATGAACTGTGGCGTCGACAGTGTCGGGCGGCCAAGATGCGATTCCACAGCAAAATCGACCGGATGCCCCGAAGGGTACACGCCGATGCAGTCGCCGTCGACGACGAGGGCATCAAGCATCTGCGGTTTGTCGTTGACCAGGATCCGGTCAATCTCCGGATGCGGCACGCCTTCGGACTCGATCAGATCTTTCAGGGACCGGGCCTGCGGGAAACGCCGCTCGTATTGTGTGCCGCGCCGTTCGGGCACAATGAAATCGTTCAATTCTCCGTAAAAACAGAGACGGACTGTGTACATGGTTGTAATGTAGCGTACCCTGCGACTATCGGAACCTCAAGGAGTACATCAAACACATGATTGCAAAAGACCAGACATACATCGTCATGGGCCTGCTCGACCCCGATTCCATCGCCTTTGCTATCGGCCAAAGCATCGAGCATTGGGGCGGCAAGGTCATCTATACAGTGCAGAGCGATAGGATAAAACGCATTTTTCTCGATCGCAGCAAGAAACTGTCGGACGACGAAAAAGAGGCACTCGACATCCGCTTCTGCGACGTCACGATCGCCGAGGAGGTGGAGGCCCTGTTTGACGGCGTCGGCACGATCAGTGCCGTGGTACATTCCATCGCCTATGCCAATCCGAAGACCTGCCTGGGCGAGAGCTTTCATACCGACGCGATCGACGACATCAAGACAAGCTTCGAAGTTAGTTGCGTGTCGCTGGCGACCGTCGCGCGATACGCGGCGGGCGCCATGCCGGACGGCGGTGCGATCGTCACCATGACCTTCGATTCACAGCGCGCCTTTCCGTTCTACAACTGGATGGGCGTCAACAAAGCGGCACTTGAGGGTACGGTTCGAGCGCTGGCCCGCGAGCACGGACGCAGCCTGATTCGAGTCAATGCGGTGTCTGCCGGTCCGCTGAAGACAAAAGCAGCGACCAACATTCCCGGGTTCAACGAGCTCGCCGAAACCTGGAACGCCTCCAGCCTGATGCCGTGGGATACCGAGAACGACAAGCACGCAGTAGCCAATGCCGTGACCTACCTGGCAGGGCCGTATTCCGACAAAATCACGGGTCAGACGCTGTACGTCGATGGCGGCGCCTGCGTCGCAGGCGGTGTGTTGCTCCCACACGAGCGCCCTGCCTGACCAGTCGGCCGAGGACGATTGGGCACCGGAACGCCACTGCTTTCATCGACAATCACAACGGTTCAAAAGTGCTTCGATGGCACCTCGGATTTGCGGCGCACCATGGCTGAGCGGAGATTTCCACGCTTAATCCACGCCCCCTAAGGCCGCATAGACGCAACCAGAGAAGGCATTTTCGACGGCCATACAATAAGTGCCCAATCGACCTGTCACGAATTAATCCATGGATTATGCGGAGGAGACTATATTCGTGCTCAGGTACGATGGCACGGCGCCGGCGTGCATGTCGAACCGTTTCATCTCGACCGTCAGGACGCGGTAGATGACTTTGGCGCCGGCGATGAATGGTACGGCCAATATCATGCCGACAATTCCGCCAATGACGCCGCCCAGGAAGATACCCAGCAGACAGATCACCGGATGGATGTTGACCTGATCGCGCATAACCAGCGGCA
>CAJWLW010000392.1 GCA_913042885.1 uncultured Lentisphaeria bacterium
GTAAGGGCTACGTTCCGCAGTATCACGTTCCTGGCGTGGTGATCACCGAGTCGAAAAAACTTTTCGGGGACGTATATCCGGTTCTGCGCGACGGCCGCCGCGCAGATGTGCCCGTGCCGGAGCCAATCCGACGATAGGAGAGGCAGAGCCAAAAGAGGGCCGCCAAGCGACAGGCTGGAAACAGGCATCTCTTTTTCCTGTTTCGAGAAGGACAGGTCCCGGGCTTTGCAGATGATGGGCGGGTCGTGCAGCAGGAAAGTTCAATACCGACCGCTTTCGGCTCGAAAAAAGCCTGCCCCTTCTTTACGCCCTGAAATTTACGCTGGTTTGCAGACCCTTTGGTTCAATTCCATGTGGTGATGGCTATGCTGCAAAATAGCGGGAATAAGTTGTACGGGCAGAATTCTAGCCTATGTTAATCGCTTTCCCTATATATGGCGAGACGTGTTTTGGGCGCGAATCTGCGAAACTTCGCGCCTAGTCTGCACGCCATGACATTTTATCTTTTCAGTGGAGTTTAATGATGGCTGAAAGCCTATCCCTGGACGTACAGGTTCGTACCGACAAAGGCAAACAGGCAGCCAAGCGCCTGCGCCGTGACGGGCGCATTCCCTGTGTCGTTTACGGCAATGCAGAGGCACCTATCAAACTCAGCGGTGACAGCCACAAGGTCACCACCGTCGTCAGTTCACCGGTGATCGTGACACTGAACTTGGACAACGGCGACAAGAAAAACGCCGTGGTCCGCGAGATTCAGCGCGATTATCTGAGCGACACCGTCTTGCACGTCGATTTCCTTGAGGTCGATATGGACACCAAAGTCACTGCAACAATCAACGTCGAGTCCACGGGGACGCCAATCGGGCTGGTTCACGATGCCAACCTCGAGCAGCCGTTACACTCGATTGTGATCTCGTGTCTGCCGGCCGATTTGCCCGAGCGCGTTGTCGTTGACGTGACCGCACTGGACTTGAATGACTCGATAACCGTCGGCGACCTGCCGTTACCCGATGGCGTCGAAGCCGTCTCACCGGACGACCATACCGTCGTCCTCCACGTCGCGCTGCAACGCACCATTGAGGAAGAGGAAGAGGAAGAGGAAGGAGTCGAGGGTGAAGAGGGCGAGGGCGAGGGCGTTGCCAAGGAAACGGAAGGGGAAGACGGCGAGCCGCAAGTCATTACCAAGGGCAAGAAGGAAGAAAAGGAGGAGTGACCGCCGGTTTTATCAGCAGCCGTACCCCGGCCAAATGACGTGGTACAGGCGCTAACCAAGCCGCAAGTGCGCGTATGCAATCGTCCCTGCCGAGACTAATCGTCGGCCTGGGCAATCCCGGGCCAGAATATGAAGAGACTCGGCACAACATCGGGTTCACCGTGGTCGACAGCGTTCGTGCGCGCCTGCCCGGTAAGGGCAGCGAGTCGACTCATACAGCAAACAGCTTGATTTGGGCAGTACGCTTCGGCGGCCGCCTGCTTTGGTTGCAGAAACCGCTGACGTACATGAATCTGAGTGGTACGGCAGTCGCTAAAGTGGCACGGGCAGAGGATATACTGCCAGAAGAGATTCTCGTCATTTACGACGATCTCGACCTGCCGCTGGGGCGGCTGCGAATGCGGGAACAAGGCAGCAGCGGCGGCCATCGCGGCGTCGAATCGCTGATCGAAAGTTTGGAGAGTAGCGCCTTTGCAAGGCTGCGATTGGGCATCGGCCGGGCCGAAGCCGGCATGACAGTCGATTACGTTTTGGAGCAATTCGACGACAGCGAGGCGGAACTCTTGAAAACAGTGGTTAAGACGGCGGCCGATGCCGTGTTGCTGGCGACACGCCGTGGCGTGGAAACGGCAATGAATCAATTTAACGGGCTCGATCTCGCCGCCGCAGGCGAAGACGAAGCGCAGGACAATTCAACGAACGACAGGCAAACCTGAAGGAACGACCATGTCAAAAAGGTACGAAGCAGTGATCATTCTGGATGACCAGCTGCATGAAGACGGCGGCACTGTATTCATCGAGGCATTCACCAGCGCCGTCGGCGAACTTGGTGGCAGCATAGAGAAAAATGAAAGCATGGGCCGCAAGCAATTGGCCTACCCGATCCGCAAGAAAACCTCGGGCGTCTACTGGCATTCATTCATGCGTTTGACACCGGACACGGTGTCGACATTGCGCGAGCGTTACAGCCTCGACCAAACCATTCTGCGCCTCGAAGTATTCCTCAACGACCGCCCGGAGCGCTACTCACTGAAGCCCGATCTGCCGGCAAACGCCAGCCCCGCTGCCGACGGGCCGACACCGACCATCACGCAAATCGCCGAGCGTGAAGCCGAGGCGCAGGTAGCAGCAAAGCCCCCACCCACGCCACCTACGCCACCTACGCCACCTACGCCACCTACGCCACCTACGCCACCCACGCCACCTGCAACGGCCGAAGCCGAAGCGGTTTCCGAAGACATAACAACTTCGGAAATGGAAACGAAACCGGACACCGACGAATTGTGAGGAACTGCAATGCCGTCATTCAACAAAGTATTACTAATGGGCAACCTGACGCGCGACCCGCAAACACGGTTCACCTCCGGCGGCAGTGGCCTGTGCCAGTTCGGCATGGCCATCAACCGTCGCTACACGACCGCTTCCGGTGAAGATCGGGAAGACACTTGTTTCGTCGATATCGACGTTTGGGGCAAGCAGGGTGAAAGCTGCCAAAGCTATCTGCACAAAGGCTCGGCCGTATTCGTCGAAGGCCGGTTGCGCTTTGACCAGTGGGAGGACCGCGACAGCGGGCAGCGCCGGAGCCGCCTCACGGTCACCGGCGAACGCGTGCAATTCCTCAGCAGCCCAGGACGTGGCGGTGATTTCGGCGGCTCAAGCGACGACCAAAGCCAGCAGCAGCAGCAGGACCCGCAACAACAGCAAGCGCCGCAGCAGCAGCAAGCGCCGCAACAGCAGCAACAGCCTCCACCGCCATTTCCCGCTGGAAACGATGGACCAGCGCCGGACACAGGGGTCTTCAATGTCAACGACGACCCCATTGACGATATCCCGTTTTAACCTGACAACATCGAGGACGGAATGAAACAGAAAAAGGACCGCCGGAAACGTCGCAAAAGCCGCGTCATCCGCATCAAACGCTGTCGATTTTGCGAGGATGCGATTCTCTACATTGATTTTCTCAACATAGAATTGCTAAGACGCTATGTGACCGAAAAAGGCCGTATCATCCCGCGCCGTATCACGGGCAGCTGCCCCGGGCACCAGAAAATGCTGTCCCAAGCCATCAAGCGTTCGCGGAATATCGCGATGCTCCCGTAACCTGAGGGCTCGATCATGCCAATCGAACTGATTCTGATGGACAACGTCGAGAACCTCGGCGAGATCGGTGACGCCGTTCGCGTCACCGATGGTTACGCCCGCAACTATCTCGTACCAAAGGGCCTGGCTCGCAAGGCAACTCCGGGAGCCCTGCGCCAGCTGGAGGCGAAGAAAGTCACGTTGCGCATCGAATATGAAAAGGAAGTGGCCGGTGCCCAATCCCTTGCAGAAGCGATCGCCAAGCAATCCGTTTCCATTCCGGTGCAGGCAAGTGATGACGAGAAACTCTTCGGCTCGGTGACAGCGCAGAACGTCGCGGACGCGCTGAAGGATGTGGAAATAGAGATGGATCCGAAGAACGTGCTTCTCGAAGAACCGATCAAAATGCTGGGTGTATACCCGGTCGAGCTGCGGCTGCATTCAGAAGTGATTGCGACTCTGAAAGTCTGGGTCGTGCGCGCCTGACCGGCCAGGCTTGCCCCTGTAGCGATCACGCCCGGCGTTCGACAATTGAGCGCCGGGCGTTTTTTTTACACTGCAACAGTTGATGCGCGCGCCTGATCAGCTATTGTCAGAGCATCTCCATTATTAAACGCAAAACAACTGGCGATTCCCTGCAGATCTTCTAATGGCCAATTCGCGTCTTGAAAATATCGGACCCCTGCTGGTCGGTGACCGGCCTCTACCGCACTCCCTCGAAGCGGAACGCGCCGTGATATCCTGCCTGCTGCAGGACACCCGCAATACCATCGACCTGGTCTTCGCCAAGCTGCGTACCGAAGAGTGCTTCTATTCACCGGCACACCGAACCATCTACAACACGATGTCCGAGATGCGCTCGGAGATGGTCATCAGCCAGATCGATCCGGTCACTGTGATCGAGCGGATCGAACGCCAGGGCAACCTCGAAGAAATCGGCGGCGAGGACTATATCGCACACATCCTCAACGTCGTTCCGACCACCGCCAACGTCGAGACCTACGTCGATTGTGTCCTCGAGGCTCATATTC
>CAJWLW010000393.1 GCA_913042885.1 uncultured Lentisphaeria bacterium
TGTCACCGGCACCTCGGCGCACGGTAATTTTCACGTCGACAGCAGGCAGCTCAATCGTGTGCCTGATTTGGATCGTCTTAGGCAGCGGAATCACCCAGCGCAGCCACTCCGACTGTTCCTGCTTGGATACGCTCTCTGCCGCCATCGCCTTTTGGGCGGTCGCGAGAGCCACTCCAGCACAGATAAAACCGATGATCCGTTTAATGCGTTTCATTGTCATAAACCTTATCTCTTCCTCGGCTTGCAGGTTGAATCCAGTTGGAGGAGCGGCCAAGCTCACGACAACAGCCGACAAAGTTCAGGGCGAATTTCGCCTAAACCACACTTAGTCCAAAGAACTTTGCGGCTCGCACTCCAGTTATGCCCGGCTCGCTGGAGAAATCTCGCTGAGCTTCCGCCCACGAAATGAGATAGACCTAGCGGCCGCGTACAGCTCCTTCTTGGCTGCGTGATCCCCTCCGACGTGGCGATCATCTTTGTTCACTGGCAGAACTCCGGAGACTATCCACCGACTGGCGTAACTTGTCATCCGCTGAAGCTGTCGGTTTGAAGCGACGCCTGCTCTTAGCTTTATTCCTCTGGTAGAGCCTGATTCCATCGCCGTGCGGGCTGATGTTCACCACGTCTGGCCCTCGCCAGGTGACGATGTAACTGCGGCCACGGACGATCTCCTTGACCTTCCGGCTGCGAAGAGCGTGCCGTAGTTCCACTGTGCCATTCTTCGGGATGTTCCGAAACACGGCGAGGTTACCCTCCAAGTCAAAGGTCTTCCGGCGGCCGTTAGCGAAACCCTCCAAGTTATTCGGCATCCAAGAATGCAACCGGATAGCTACGTCGCAAGGCTGCTTGGTATTGACACGGATATACCCCTCATTCGGATAGCCCATAGCAACCTCGGCCTGGCGAATGGTTTTGTCAACGGGCATGTTGACAGTTACGACCCCGCGCCTGTACTCGACCGCGCGGTCCCAGAAAATCTGCAGCGCCTGCACAGCCGTGCCTGTGCAACAGCCACATACAGAATGTGAGAACGAAATATTCCCCGGGGCCGCCCATCCGGAGAATCCGCCGAGAATGCGTTTGTTGATTTCCCTATAAGTCCGCGCCTCCGTATCTTCAATGGCGTTGTCCACAACAACGAACGAACTGATCTTGCACTGGTTCTCAACCAACTGATTGCGGGCGAAGCGGTTCAGGTCGTCGTAGAACTCATCATAGCCGGCGTTGATCAGTTCCGAAGCGCACTCGATCATATCCTTGATGCAGCAGGTCTCACACAACACGTCCGTAGGCGCGACCTGCTGGGCTAATTCCGGCACCCATCCGAATCGGGACGAGATCGAACGTGCGTACTCGTAGATCATTCGGCCGTTCTCAATATAGCGCTGCTCCTTCAGCAAACGGCCCCGTGCCGGCGGGCTGGGGCTTTTCTTTAGCTACGACTTGCCGGGGTTGATACCATCACCAGCCCCTTGGTCGAGCTCCCGCAAGATCTGGCCGACCCTGTGCTCATGTGGCGGGATCTCGGGAGAGCGGAGCGCCGGGAATTCAGGAGCGGGTCAAAGCTGTGATGAATCTTGTGTTGTACAAGCCCGAACCGGGCGATGACGGGTATTTCCGGTCCGTCTTTGCCGAGGATACGGTATTTCAAATCATATTCCCTCAGGTTTCTGTGTTCGGTGAGAACCGTAATGGGGACTTTCAGCGGGGTCAAGTCACGCGTCGTGCGATCGTCGCTTATTCCCAGAGAAGCGGCACATCCGAATTGGAATAAGGATCCTCAGCGATTGGGCGCCGCGGCGGAATGACGGCCGCACCATTTGACCGCATTCTCGAGCAGGGTCCTCTCTCCATCGGTTGGCGGTACCGGGTTATCGTTGGGGGACAGGCCGATGATCATACCACAGGCCACGTAGCGTCCCTTGCCGTACGCACCCGCGACGACGACGGGTTTCCCGGTGTTGTTACCGGTCGCCAGCACGACGCCATCCGGCCCGGGCTCCAGCTCAATATGATCGTAATAGCTGTGAGTGAGCGTTTCCCCCGGCTCGAGTCCGGCGGTTACCGGGTGCTGCTTGACTGCTGTCCAACGCATATCCCTCACATGGGCCACGCCTTTGGCGCATACATTTGTGATCAGCTCAGCCTGACCGCGATAGCCGACGGCGTCATGAATGGATATCAGACCGCCCCCGGCCTTGACGAAATCCTCAAGCAAGTCCACCAGCTTCTCTCCCACCGTGAACCCCTGGGGCTGAAAAAGGACCGTCAGGTGAATGATCACCTCGCATTCACTGATGGCAGCCTTTGTCGGGTCGCGCAGCGGCTGTGCGTCGATACCCGCTGCCTTGCGCAGGCAGGCGAGAATGGCCGTCGAAGCGGGACTCGACTTACCCTGTATCACCCCGACGCGCAAGCCCTTGCCGGTAAACTTCGGCAGATCGGGCTTTGTCCGTGCCGCCCGTGCCGCCCGTGCAACCAGCTCTTCATCTGTCAACGGCAGCAGCTTGGCGGCGATCGAGGCGGGATCCCAGTTGTCGGGGCGCACCGCCCGCAGCCAGACATCGCCTTTGCAGTACTTCATCACGCCGCTGTGCGCTATCGCCGGATGACCTTCAATGTCACCGATAAGATAATAGCGAAGGCCGGGCTCGAGGCGGTCAAGTGTCAATGTATAGATGTGCGCTTTGTTGCCGCGAAAATAGGTCACGCCTTTATGTACGTCCACGCTCAGCTCGGTGAGTTGATCGGGATTGTCCGCGGGCGCCGACGCCAATGCCGCGCGAAAGGTGTCAAGCTTGTAGTGGCTGGCGTTCTTGAAGGTCACCTCGTAGGTGCCGGCGACCAGCACGTGATCGGTGATGTCCCACCTTTTTGTTACCCTTGTCTTTTTCGTGAAGTCCTCGCTCGTCCAGGCACCGACCTTTTTGCGGAAATAACTCGAGGCGAAAGGGCGGATACCGAACGGGGCCAGCGCATCGCTGATCCCGTAGACATTCTTACTGACCGACGCCAGGGACAGTGTGAACCGGCTCTTTTTACCCTTCTTATAGACGTCGAGGTTGGGAAGCGACCGTATCCATTGCTCCAACCCGTCTATCGTTAAAATCCCGGCACTGCCCAGTCGTCTCAGTGCCTCTTGCACCTCGACACGCTGATCGTAGGTGGGCGTGTCCAGCGCGGCGACCTGGGTGGCAATGAACGCGGTCTCTTTCATCATGCTCACATAACCTTGGATCACCTGCGTCTCGGCGATCATCGCCGGGTCATCAAGGCGCTTGGCGATCCGCATCGCCTTCTCGCACACCGCCAGATCCTCGTCGAAACGCTGCATCGTCGGGAAGTACTCAAACAGCCCGGTCTTCCCGAGATTGGGACGGCCGCGCGCGGTCACCATGTCCGTAAGCCTGGAGCCGTGGTTGAAATCATACATGGCCGGACCGTAGAAGTCCCACCCCACCGGCCCGAGAAGCACGGCCCATTCGGCGAACCCGTCGGGATCGCCGATCCCGCGCCGCGTCGCATAGGCCGCGGAGAACTCACGCGCGTCTCTGCCTTTGGCGTTCCAGGACCACTCCGCCGCGGCGGTGACGTTGAAATCATAAAGGCGATTGCTGTACACCGCGTAGGCATCCAGGCATTTGAGCTTCTTATCAACGAACTCGTTCATGCGATATCGGATAAACTGCGGCGCTGTCCACGGGGTCACCGCGCCGAACGACGACGTCAACTGCGGCATCACGCCCAGCCATCCGCCCTTGGCCGCAAAATCCTCCAGCAGCGGATAGATCATTGGCTGCCGCATCGCGTTATACGTCCACGAACTTGCGTAGTAGACCACGCCCACACCGCGGGGCACCTCAGCCAGCACTTTGTCGTTGCTCCTGCGGCTGCCCTGGGTGAGGGTGATACGCACAAACAGCTTTGGATACTGCTTCTGCGCGATACGCCAGGCCTTGATGAAGACGCGCGCCTCGAGGGCGTAGTGCATGTTCTCTCCCTCGCCAAGGCACAGATCGCATGGGCACTGGAAACGCCTGCCTTCCGTCAGCCAGCAGTCGATCTCGGTGGCGCCCGCCTTGGCTATGTCGCACATGAAATCCGCCAGCACCTCAGCCATCTTGGGCTCCGACGGACACGGCACCGTTTTCATATCCATCTCGCCCAGATCCCGCACGACCTTGTCATCGGACATGGCGATGCCTTTGTTGAGGTGCGGATAGACCTCAAACAGGTTGGTGGACTCCCCCAGGATTGAGTAATGGTAGATGAAGGGCACCATCTCGAGCGCATGACGCCGGGCCGATGCGATCCGTTCAGGA
>CAJWLW010000394.1 GCA_913042885.1 uncultured Lentisphaeria bacterium
TGCCGGAGCCAACGATCGAGACAGTCGCAATGGTTCCGACGCAGTCCCTGAACTCTTCCAAGGTGGTCGGTTGGTGGAGCGTCAGCAGCTTGCAGGCGAGTGCGAAGGCAGCATCGGCAATTTCGTCACAGTTGACACACGGAGCGTCCGCGCCAGCCGCACCAGCATCGCCAGCCGCGCCAGCCGCGCCAGCCGCGCCAGCCGCGCCAGCCGCGCCAGTCGGACCTGCATCACCCTGCGGACCCGCAGGGCCGGCGGGAAGGTTGTCGAGCTTGGCTTCGATCGCACTGATGCCATCGGTCACCGGCGTCAGGTCGGTACCGCTGCTGGGCAACGCATGGGCGGGAGCCCAGATTCTGGCCCTTGATATCTCGGGCCAGCTCCCGTCGATGTTGTCTTCATTAACATACCACGGGCCGGAATGCCACCCGTTCCCACCCTGGGTAGCCCAATAATTGGCACCCAGGTCCTGATACTCACCGTTTGCGTCGACATCGACCCACGCCTGGCCACCGACACTCCCGTAGGTATGGTCCTTGACATCGGCAGGCAGATTGTCATCATTGCCATACCAGTACATGAGATGCACCTTGCCGGTTCCGCAGCTCGGGGCGTCTTCCTTGCCAGCGATTGAGTTGATCGAGTTACAGTGGGGATAAATCCCGTCGGGCGCATGGGCGAGAGATCCTGCACCCACACCCGTGATGTGATCGTGCGCACCAGCCGGGTAGACCCGGAAGAACATCATACCTGGGAACATTTCAAAGTCAGCGTCATTGGCTCCGTCATGTTTCCGTATCATGATCAGGTTGGGAAAGCCCTTCCCGCCAACCTCACACGCCATCGTGATATTTTGAATCCCGTCCGCCCTCGGCGTCCCTACGTCCACCCAGCCGACAGCTTCATTGTAGGCGCCAGAGGCATAATAATTGGTGGTCGAGAGTGGGTAGCTATGACCAGTGATGTCGAGAGTTACAAAACATTCTGCGTTGGCTGCCTGGGCTTGATTCGGAATCCAGCACAGCAACACTGCGGCGATCCCCATGATTGTCATTTTCAGACTCTTTTTCATTCTTCCGGCTCCTGTTGTTTGGCCGGTTTTTGCCCGGCCTGAGTTTGTAATCAAATCGTCGATTGCTCCGCTAATGTGCGGCTTCTCGCAACGAACATATCAAGATTATATAAAATCCGCCGGGCAATTCCAAGCATTTTTTTCGTGTTTCCGAACTTTTTCTTCTGGGAAAATCGGCCATATAAAACGCCAAAACCCATGCCTGCTATGGGTTTCAGGGATTTTGGGACGTTTTGTTCTTTTAAAATCCATATTCCGCGACCGGCGATTTCTCATCGGCAATCCCGAAAAACGGCGATTTTTCAGCGAACCCCCGCGGTTTGGTTTGGTAGAGTAATAACGGTACTGCACCGCTGTTCGATACGCATTGGAGCGGCCATAGCGTCCCGGTCTGCTTCTCCAACGCAGTGTGAAGAAAACTTCAGCGACGTGAGAAATAGAGGTTTGTGGTGCTATAATTGCGACTATGGTCATCCCTCCGAATTGAATGACCCAAGGTTCGGACAATCCAAGTTCAGACAAACTCAGCAACCGGGAGCAAATGATGAGGAAACAGAGATGGATGACTGCAGCTATCGCGATCATCGCGCTCGGCTGGACAATCACCGCAAAGGCTCAGTTCAAAACGCCAGAGTCTTCGCAGGCGGAAATGACCTCGCTAAATCAGCTTGGGGAGGTGCTGGCGCGAGTCAACGGCGAGCCGGTCCCGGCCACGGCTGTCTTTCCGATGTTCGCGCCAGACAGGGAGTTCCCGCTGGCAGTGGTCGCTCCCCGGCTGAAGCTTGCCGTCGACCGTGAGCTGATCTCTCAGGAGGCTGCCGGGCTGGACCTGGACAAAAATCCCGAATACCTCAATCAGATTGCCGCGGCAGAGTTCCCGCTGGCCATGCAGAGCCGGCGCCTGCTCGTCCGTCTTTACATGCAGACGATCCCGGAGCTGAACAAGAAGGTAAAATTCGAAAACCCAACTGCGG
This sequence comes from uncultured Lentisphaeria bacterium, assembly GCA_913042885.1. The sequence goes on from CAJWLW010000394.1 coordinate 2,047, forward strand.
CAGAGATTGATGCGTATCTCGCGGAAAACCCGGACAAATTTGCCCAGCTCCCCGTTCAAGTGCACCGGACGATGGCTGAGACTCGCATAACTCAGGCGAAGCAGGATAAGAGGGGGCTGGCAGGCGAGTGGCTGAAGAAACGTCTCGCGAAGGTTCGGTTCACCGTCGATGGCAAAGAAATTCCCGGAGCGCTCATCGGGGAGGCGGCAACTGCCGGCCGAACAGCCGTCCTGCTGCCGGCGATAAAGAACATGGTAGTCAACCGCGAAGTGGAGAAGCGCGGGATCGATGCCGATGCGATCGAAACAAACACGGAGCTGCTCACGTTGATGCTTTCCGGATCCGTGGTTGAAGCAGGCGGCGAAAAAGTTACGCTGGGTGACATTCCGCAGTTCGAGCGCCTGGCCGCCGACCTGGCCGCATCAAAGCCGATGCCGGCTATTGTGTTCAAGGTGCTGTCGGATTTGGTTGTCGCCGCCGACGCGCGTGAAAACGGCATCGACGAAGACCCCGGATACCTCGAGCGACAAAGGCAGATGGACCAAAGGCTCAATGCCAGACGGGCCGACATCCTGGGCGAAGTCTATTACGCGCAACAGGGCATGGGGGCCGACGCCATCGAGGTTACTGATGCAGAGGTCGAGGATGACTACAATTGGTACAGGAAGCAATTCAGAATACCGGAGCCATCGAACAAACAGCGGCTGATCATTTCCATCCACAAGCGTCTTGAGACGAAAAAAATGGAGTCGATCAGGGGCCCGCATTTGGCGGAGCTGCGAGCCGCCGCGGAAATCGAATACCTGATCGACATGCCTGAGTGAAGATGGAACGGAGCTCTGCGACCCAGTTGTCGAGCACTGCTACAAGGACAGCCACTTCGCGCCTTCCACGGTGTGTGTCCCGTGTTGCGTACCCGCGACCCCGTGGTTCGGCCAGCTGCGGGCGGGCCCGACGCCCCGCCCTGCATCCGTTCAAGACCCAACCTCCCCGGTTCCGAAGCAGAACCAATCCTTTGGTACACAGCGTCTGCGTTAATAAGTTATATTTGCAGGCAGGCCGACGAATGAGGAAAGAAGAAAACGATGATGGTGACAACACGTAAAATATGTCTGGCAGGCTTTGCCACCGTTGTGGCTGCAGTCTTGATACCCGCAGCCGGCGCGCAGGACAACGGCGGGACCGGTAAAAAGCCCACCCTGCAGGATCTCGGGGATGTCCTGGCACGGGTCAACGGCGTGCCGATCCTGACCGTGGATGCTACGCCTGAATTTATGTCACGGATTCCACCGGACATGGGGTTCGACCCGATCAAGCTGATCATGCCGACAGTGCGCGAAACCATAGACCTGGAGCTGATCAGGCAGCAGGCGGTAGCCGGCGGTATCGACAAGGACCCGGAGTTCACAATTCGGATTCGAGAACTGGAGTCGAAAAAAGCCCGAGAATTGACAAGCCGGCTCGCCAATTTCTACGTGCGGACGCATGAAAACGCCAATCAGCAATGGGTGACTGAGCGCCTGTCGGGATTCCAGTATGTCCTGCGTCACCCTTCGGGGACAGTCGAGGGCATTGCGCCGGCGGTTATTGAACTGGCAGTGACAGGCAGCTTCGCCAAGCCGCCACAGTCGGTCCTGCTGCCGAAAGTCTGGCAGCTCGTGATCGACCACGAAGCAAAACGGCAGGGTATTGCACCCGAAGCCCTCGCAGCCGATGCAAAAGTCGCGCATGGGCTTGTTGCCGCGGCCAAGATCGAGGCCAACGGCCAGACCCTGGTCCTGGGTGATGTTCCCGGCCTGGAGAAAATCCTCGACACGTTGAACGAAGAACAGGATCGGAACAACCCGGCCTTTCGAGCTATCGCAAACATGGTCCTGGCAGCCGAGGGACGCAAAGAAGGGGTCGACAAGGCGCCCAGATTCGCGAACTCTCGCGACCAGCTGTTCAAAGCTGCAAAGAAAAAACGTGCCAGAATCCTGGCCGACGTATACTACACGCGCAACGGCATGGGCCCCGACGACTTTAATCCGGAAAAAGCTCCCGCCCGCAATGTGCCAAGTGCGGAAGCTCCCGCAGAGCCCGACCTCGAGGCGGAGAATGGCATGGACAAAAAAACGGCAAATATAACGCTTGAAGAAGCCCGCGAAGACCATATGAAAGCCCTGCGCGCGGCTGCGGAAATCGAGTACCTGATCGACGTGCCCGAATAAAGCGGGGTGCGCGGCAAGTCGGCAGCATTGCCCCTGCAGCTGGTCCGAACATCGCT
>CAJWLW010000395.1 GCA_913042885.1 uncultured Lentisphaeria bacterium
CTTTCCATTCGCATTCCGTGCGCCCGCCGCCTTTGAACACGCACTGCGGGTGCAGCCTTTCCGGAGCGCACGGCGTTTATGACTGGGTAAGCTGGGCCGCACGGCGGATTCACTTCGCATGTGTGTTTGATCAGTTGGAGTTGCAACATTGGCGATTGCTCCGCACATTACAGCAATCAATCAAGGATGCGGATATGCCTACTATTTCCGAGATCAATCGACTTGAATGCGGGCCTTCGATCGATGTACCGAAGGTCATTGATGAGAAACAAGTGGCGGCGTTCGTTGACAACGGTTATCTCGTCGTGCCCGACCTGGTAATGGAGGCCGAGCTCGACGAGTTGTGTGCCGAGCTGGTACATATCTCCCGGGGCGCCTATCCTTGCGAGGGGATCGACCCGTTGCCGGAGGATACACCGGACAAGGAAGTGCTCCGTAACATTCTTTGCATTCACCAGCCGCATTACATCAGTCCCGTGATAGAAAAGTACGTGCGTCATCCGCAGGTTTGCGGCGTACTGAGCCAAATCACGGCGGCCCACCTGCCTTATTGGGACGGCAGTGTGATGTGCATGCAATCGATGATGTTTGTCAAGCCGCCGGCGTTTCAGGGACAGGCGTGGCACCAGGACGAAATGTACATTCCGACGCGTGACCGTTCTCTGGTGGGCGCATGGATCGCTTTGGACGATGCGACACTCGAGAATGGTTGCCTTTATGTGCTGCCGCAGTCCCATCGTGAAGGGTTGCTGTTTCCGCAACGCGCCCACGATAACGATGATGAATTTGACTTCGGGATCGAGTCATACGGCTTCGACGATGCCGGCGAGGTGCCGGTAGAAGTTAGCCGTGGCTCCGTCGTTTTTTTCAACGGCTATCTGCTGCACCGCTCACGCAAGAATCGTAGCGATGTGTATCGCCGTGTCCTCGTCAATCATTACTGCAATGCATGGTCCCGTCTCCCCTGGCAGTTGGAAGATGGCGAAGGGGCCAGCAGCAACTACCGCACCGGCTGTGTTCATGTGGCGGGCGTCGACCCATATCACTGGATGGGCAAAGAGGAGAGCGTTAAGTCCGTTTATCTTCGCACGTGCAAGGCGAACGAGGGGACATAGAACGCCAAATCCCGTGCATTAGCCCTGGCGGGAACAGAGAAACCCTCTTATCGCCATCCGGCCTGATAGCTTCCAACGCCGGGCTGATGTTGCCAGTGGCTTGTTCATTCAAACGGGTTTCGTTTGAGTCCGTGGTTATTTACATCCTCGCCGCGAACCAGATAATACTCACGATCGAAAGTGCCTCGATCCAGGTAGCTCGTGTAGTGGCGTTGACCCATCTTTGCGGCATCGGCCCGCATAAAATGCACGGTCATGACCCGTCGCCAGTTGTTTGACGAATTCGGCGTCGAACGATGCGGTGAATATGAGCTGTGCGTACCGGCCTGGCCGGCCTTGAACCGGTATGTCACTTCCTGTTCCTCGGCATCCTGCGGCAGGGCATCATCATCAATTGCAAACCCGAAGAAATCACCCAGGTCGGTATGGGGTAACAGCCCATGGGTATGTGTCTTCGGCAGGACCGACATGGTGCCATTGGTTTCGTCGACGTCGTCGAATGCAATCCATAGATTGGCGACGGGGGCGAAGACGTCTTGCGGGTCCCAATACACCTGGTCCTGGTGCCACGGGATACTGCGACCTGTTCCCGGTTCCTTGATCAGTAAATCCGTATGCCACAATAGGAGATTCGGACCCAGTTGGCGCTCGACATAGTCCAGGACTTGCGGGTCTGTGGCGATGTCCCACATCCATTTTTCTCCCAGCTGGTGGGGTGACATCATTTCCGTGCCGCCCATTCCCTCAGCGAGCTGGGAATACATCCGGTCGGCGTGGCCCCGGGCTTCACTCACGGCTTCATCGGTCAGAAAATGGTCGAAGATGAAGTAACCTTCTCTCTCGAAAAAAAGGTGCTCTTCCTCACCGTAATGAAAGTCATCGTGAATGAGCGGCCTCGCCGTGTGCATGACATGTTCCATGAGGTCATTCCCGTTTTGTCAGGAAAAGTAACAAGCCTGAGGGGAGGGGGGCGTTTCCCGACCACGGAAGATAGCGCAGTCACAGGTGGAGGCAAACGTGAATGGGCGCTACGTGGATAGATGCCGGTACGCTGTGTCCGCCCCGGTGCCGTACCCGCACTCGATGGACGCAGCCGCGTCGACCAGCACGCCGTCGGGCGCGGCGATCTCGGGGCGGCAGTCCACGAACTTGTTCCCGGCCAGGTGCAGGCGGGCAGTGCCCGCGTCGGCGCTCACGCCCGGCCCGGGGCGGGATGGCGTGCCCTGGATGTGATTGGCTGTAATCGCTATGTCGTGCGCGTCCGCGGGCACGACGATCTGACCGTCCCCGTGCACGGTTGCGTTCGCCGTCACCGTGCAGTTGCGGACCTCGCAGTCGTGCACGGCGATGGGCTCCGGCGTCTCCCGCAGGAGCACGCCGGGGCCGCGGTTCTGTGTGATTTCGCAGTCTTCGATCAGGTTGTGACAGTCCCGGGCACCGATCGAGATGCCGATGTCGTTGTTGGTGAACCGGCAGCCGGCGACCGTGATGCGGTTGGCGCGGACACAGAAGAAGAAGCCGCTTTGGCGGTTGTCTGCCGCGCTGCAGCCGCGGACCAGGCAGTTCGTGCTGCCGGCACCCGGGTGAATGCCGTTGCCGCTGCTGCCGTTGACCACCGAATCGAGCACGCGCACGTCACGGCACATTTGCCAGCCGATACCCTCGCCGTGGTAATCGGACACCTGCACGCCGCTGATTTCGATGTCGCGGCTCCGGGCGAAGTAGACGGCGGCGCCGCGGCATCCATTCATCGGCTTGGGCTGGTCTGCGAGCCGGCCGTCGAGTGTCAGGTCGCGCACTGCTGCGTTCGCAATGCCGTGCCCGAAGACGAGGGGAAACACTGTGGCCAGAACCGGTGACTGGTCCGCTGTGTAGTCCATCTCGATACCGTGGTCGAGCCCGACCCAACAGCCGTCGATCCAGGTGATCCGCGCGAAGGTTCCATAGAAACCACCCCGCAGATTGTCCTCGACCGACACGGTCATGCCCACCTTGAGTCCGTCGACGGTTTGTAGTGGCACGTCGCACATGCCGTAGTTGTGGTAGCCGCTGAGCGGATACATGCGGCCGGGCCCCTTGCGCAGCACGGTCATCTTCCCCTGGCCTGTGAGCTCGACGTCCGAGCGCAGTTCGATGCCGCGGTCCAGCGTCACGGTCATCTCCGGCAAGGCCACGCGCCCGCCGCCCAGTGCCGCGACCCGATCGATAGCTGCCTGCACAGCAGCGGCGTCCGTTGCTTCCTCAACAGTGAGTTTCAGAACTTTCATGGCATCGTCATCCTCTCAAGCATGGCTTCCAGCTGGTCACGGACGTGTTGACAATCGTGTTGGCAGGTGTGGTTTGCGGCTTTGCCGCTTTGCCGCTGGCGGAATCGAGAATTTCCTTTCCCCCTCAGTACCAGTACATGCCGTCGTACCTGGTAGCGCCGCCGTATGATACTTTAACACGTGGCCGGGCTTCATGTCTGCTCCGCCATTTGGCATGGCCGTCCGAGAACAAAACATTCATACCTTCGAATCCGAACTGTAGGTGGTTGGGGACCCCTGTTTCATGGTCTTTGGGTGGGTCTCTTTGACCGTAACCGCCTTCCCAGGGGTCGTAACCGAACGGCCCGTCTATTACGTCCCACAGAAATTGCGGCAATCTGGCGTGGTTCAAGTCCGTCGCCATCGGGACTTGGGAAGGGCCATACTCTCCTGTATTGGCGCCTGTATTCTCGGCGATTTCCGGCTTGGAATCTCCGCCGTCGTTGAGTTCGGTAACCGTTTCGTCGGGGCCGAAAAGTAATTGCGCTCGATGGCCAGGCCATTCAACGTTATCGAATGCGACAAAGATATTATAGCCGAGCCCGACAGACCCTGCGGCATCGCACCTCCAGCCGATGTTGGTGCTGACCGCCGGGGGGCGCCGGATGCCGGCTGGTGACCACAGTACGTCACAGTCGTCTGCATTGACCGGAATTGCGTCGCCGTCGGCCGATGGGCAGTAGGCAACATCCGGTGTGACCCCGACACTTAGGAAAGTGTCTCGCGCGTCTGAATTGACACCCCCGTAACCGCCGTTCTTGATTACCCAGGCCGTACCCGACATGAAATGTATAAATTGGGTATCATTAGCCGCGGCGTAGTCGAACTCTGCGACCCCGATCTGCTTCAAGTTGGACATGCAGAGT
>CAJWLW010000396.1 GCA_913042885.1 uncultured Lentisphaeria bacterium
CGCCGCCGGGTTATGTCGGCCATGGCGAAGGCGGGCAGCTGACCGAGAAAGTGCGCCGCCGACCGTATGCGGTCGTGCTGTTCGACGAGATTGAGAAGGCGCACTCGGACGTCACCAACATGTTGCTGCAGATTCTCGAAGAAGGCCAACTCACCGACAGCCTCGGTGTGCGCGTCGATTTCCGCAACACGATCGTGATCATGACCTCGAACGTCGGTGCCGGCGAATTGAAGAAGCCAACGCTTGGGTTTAGCAGTGAGTCCGCATTCGACAATAATCACGACCTGATGAAGGAACGCCTGGAAGCCGAGGCCAAGAAGAAGTTCCGTCCGGAGTTCATAAACCGTGTCGATGAAATCATCGTCTTCAATCAGTTGCAGAACGACCATCTGATGTCGATCATCGAACTGGAGGTCAATAAGATCCGCCAGCGCCTGGAGCAGCACGGCATTTGTTTGATCTACGGCGACAAGGTTCGTGAGTTCCTGATCGAGGTCGGCTACAAGGCGGAGTATGGGGCGCGGCCGTTGCGTCGCGTTGTCGAGCGCTATATCGAGGACCCGCTGGCGGAAGAGATTCTGCGGCAAAATATCCAGAAAGGCTCGGTCGTGCGTCTTGAACCCGATGGCAAAAAGCTGCTGTTTTTTCCAGAAACTCCGGACGCGCCGAACGTCGACGAAGTCCCGGATGAAGAGGTTGCCGAGCACTGAGGTGACGATTTTTGATGGTGGTCGCCGACTCGGAAGGGTGCCGGTACCACTTGACTGTATACACTTGGGAGTGTATCTTAGTCTTACAGCTCAACCGACGAACAGAACCGGTTGTCGGGCGAATACCTCTACCTTCCCAGAGGTAACGCTGCTGCCGATAAAGGCCGGAACAGAGGCGAATGCGTCAAAGCACCTCCATAGACGTTGCGGAAGGCCGCGCACGGACTGATCGTCGTACCGATTATTACGACGATCAGGACGTCATCCAGAAGTATCTGCGCCAGATGGGCACTCTGCCCCGCCTGTCGCATGAGGAAGAAGTCTTCTATACCACCGAATATTACCAGGAACGCCTCGAACTCGACGGGCTCCTGTGCCACTTTCCTGTTGTCCTGCAGAAAAACATGAGCGAGTGCAGGAGCAGCGAGATCTTTGAAGTTGCCAGTGAAGCCTCGGCTGCCGATTACGACACGCTCGAAGTTAAGAAAGAGCGTATCCTGCATCTGATTGACGCCCTTGAGAAGACCGCCGAGCACCTCTACGTCATCCGCAAGCAGGTGAGCGAAAAGTCGCAGGGCAAGCGGAACCTGATGTACCAGTCACTGGAGCGACTCATCCAGCGCTTCCACTTCCATGGCAAACTGTATCAGGATTGTATCATCGAACTAAACGGCTACGTCGATGCCGTCAACGGCAAGAACCACGACGTGGATACCAACGAGCTCGTTGATATCATCTCGATGCCGATCAAAGCTTTCATGCAGGTCATGCCGCGACTCAGTCATTGCGCCCGTCACATGGAATGCGCCCGTAACGCGCTGATCGAGGCGAATCTCCGGCTGGTCATCAGCGTTGCAAAGAAATATCTCAACTGCGGACTGCCATTGCTTGACCTGATCCAGGAAGGCAATATCGGCTTGATGCAGGCGATTGACCGTTTCGAACCGCAGCGCGGTCATCGCTTCAGTACTTATGCCGTCTGGTGGATCCGCCAGTCCGTTACGCACGCATTGTCGATGAATTCGCGGACCATTCGGATCCCAGTCAACATGGCTAACGCCTTGCATCGCATCCGCAAGACCGAGCGCGTGCTGTTGCAGAAGTTCGGCCGGGAGCCGACGCCTGAGGAAATCGGCGAGTGTGTCGATATTTCCGTCGAACGCGTCCGTGCTCTCCGTAAGATGGAACGCCAGACGATTTCGCTGCAGACCGAGCTCGGACATGACGACGATTTCCACGTCTACGATATTATCTTCGATCGTTCGACGAAATCACCCTCGGAAGAAGCATCCGATAATCTTCTGGCGGAGACGATTTCTGATGTTCTGGAAACGCTGAATGAGCGTGAGCGCAATATTATTACTCATCGGTTCGGCCTGCTCAATTGCCCGATCCTTACCCTCGAGCAACTCAGCAGTCAGTTTGATGTCACGCATGAGCGTATTCGGCAGATTGAAAAGATCGCGCTCAATAAACTGCGCCATCCCAGTCGACGCCGGTTCTTCGACGACTACCTCTAATGCCGAACGGCACGGATTCGCATCTTTGTGGCACGGCGCATTCCTGCCCGTGAATCCGAATCTTAAAGTATCGATTCATTATTCCTCTGCCGGACGGTGAACTGCTAATTGCCTTGGACGATTCCGAAACGCGGGCAGGAATGCACCGTGCCATGGAACCAAGCTTTTTTTCCTCTCCTTTTTGTTTGCTTCGCTCCGTAAAGATTTTCCTGTAAACGCGGTTTCTTTGTAGTATATTGATTGGAATCAGTGTAGAACGGATCTCCGCGTCCGTTTATTCATTACGATTTGGCTTTCACGGATTGAGCAGCTAAGAAAGTTTCACCAACCTTTTCATTTTTTTACACCCCCTTGCCATGCCAGACGTTACCATCTATCACAATCCGCGCTGCAGCAAAAGCCGCCAGACCCTCGAACTTCTGCAGAGCAAAGGCATTGAACCCGAGATCGTCGAGTACTTGTGGGTCACCCCCGATGCGGATGGTCTGCATACACTGCTGGCGCAGCTTGGTATGGAACCGCATGAGCTCATACGCCGCAAGGAAAGTATGCTCGCAGAAAAAGGCATTGATATCGACGCGCTCGACGACGACGCACTCGTCGATCTGATGGTCGAGCACCCGATCCTGATCGAGCGTCCCATCGTTGTCTGCAACGGTCTCGCCCGTCTTGGTCGGCCGCCGGAACAGATTGCCGAAATTCTCTGATCGCAAACCCGCACCACCGATGTGCCATGCACGGATTCCTTCGCCTTGCCGCTGCCGTCCCGGATGTGCGGGTTGCCGACGTTAATCACAACGTCGAGCAGATCGTTGCGCTTACGCGTATGGCGGCGGACGAGGACGTGGCGCTGGCGGTGTTTCCGGAATTGTCGGTCACCGGCTATACCTGTGCCGATCTTTTTTTTCAGAGTTGCCTCACCGACACCGCCTTTGAAGCGCTTGACCGTATCGCGCAGGAAACGAAATCCTGTGACACGATCATCGTAGTCGGCGCGCCGCTGTATCATGGCAACCGGCTCTACAACTGTGGCATCGTGATGCAGTCCGGACTGGTCCGCGGTGTGGTGCCCAAGAGTTTTCTGCCAAACTACAAGGAATTCCACGAGAAACGCTGGTTCACGCCGGGCGTCGATGTCTTCGACGAATTGATCACACTCAACGGCGAAGAGGTCCCTTTCGGTGTCGACCTGGTCTTTGCCGGCGAGCACAATCTGGTTTTGGGCGTCGAGATCTGTGAGGATCTGTGGAACGTTGTACCGCCGAGCTCACGTCTTGCTCAGGCCGGCGCCACGGTCATTGCCAACCTCTCGGCCAGCAACGAGCTTGTCGGCAAGGCTGACTACCGGCGCGACCTCGTTCGCGGACAGAGCGCTCGCTGTGTTGCTGCCTATGTATACAGCGGTGCCGGCCCGCGTGAATCTACCACCGATGTTGTTTTCGGCGGCCACGGGCTGATTGCCGAAAACGGCATAGTGCTGGCCGAAACCGTCAGATTCGCAGACAGCCATGAATTGCTGTGCGGCGATGTCGACTGCGAGCGCCTGCGCGCGACGCGGGTTTCGGAAACGGTAATGCCGGACAATGACACGCTCGGAGTCCGGGGCATTGAACTGTCTTCGCTGACTGTTCCTTCGGCATTGCGCCGGAAGGTGACGCCGCTGCCGTTTGTCCCGTCTGAGCCGTCCATACGCGATGAGCGCTGCCATGAAATTTTCAGCATCCAGTCCTGCGGTCTCGCCAAACGTCTCGAGCATACCCACGCCGATATCGTTGTCATCGGTGTGTCCGGCGGGCTTGATTCGACGCTGGCCCTGCTGGTTGCCCGTGCCGCCTTTGAACGTCTGGGGCATGACCTTGACCACATCATCGCTGTCACCATGCCCGGGTTCGGAACGTCGAAGCGCACCTTTACGAATGCCGTGTCTCTGTGTCGGGCGATCGGTGCCGAATTGAGGGAGATTGATATTATACCCGCCTGCCGCCAGCACTTCTCGGATATTGGTCATGATCCGGAGCAGCACGATGTCACCTATGAGAACGTGCAGGC
>CAJWLW010000397.1 GCA_913042885.1 uncultured Lentisphaeria bacterium
CTGATGATTCTGCTGAGCCGCTACTTTGGCAAGCGCCTGCAGGCCGTCGCGATGACGGTGCAGGATCGGATCACTGAAGCCCAGGCTGAAGCCCAGCGCCTGATCGGCCGTTTCCAAACCAAGCCGTCCTCGCAGAAAGTGATGCAGGCCCAGGTGGAGAAAGTCATGGAAAAAGGCGTGGTAGACGCCCTCGCAGTCCTCGAAACCGCACAACCGTTGTACAAATGGAACATCCTGGCGGAGCGCCAGATCAATACCTTGAAAATGCAGCTCAACTTCCAGATCAAGCGCTTCGACAAAGCTGACACGCTGATCCCGAAAATCATTGTGCTCGAACCGTTGACACTGGCCATGAAGATGACGCGCCAGTACCATAACGAAGATTTCGAGGCGTTGGAGAAAAGCTTCAAGAAAGGCGTCAAGAAGTTCAAGTACGACAAGGCGCTGCTGATCTATTCACTCTACACGTGGACATTGATCAAGCGCAAGAAAATCGACGAAGCTCTGGAAGTCCTGACCAATGCCAAGGACAAGACCGACAGCGATGTGATCACACGCAACTGGGAACACATCGCCAACAACAAGATTCACCTGTTTTCGAATGCCGGCATCGGCGAGCAATGGTACGCCCTGCATCTCGAGCAGCCGCCAAAGCAAAAAGCCAGCAAAGGACAGATGAAAAAGCACCCAATGGCACCGAAAGGACGGCGCAAATATTTCTGAGCTACCACCGCAGATTCCCGAGGAACTGATATGCGCGTTTTAGTCACCGGCATGATCGCCGGAATGGATGACGAATCCTATATCAACCAAGTTCTGCAGATAGGGCAGGATCAGGGACTCGACATCAGCTATCACAATCTGATCAACGCTTTGGAAAGCACCGGCGGCAAGAAGCTCGACCGGTTGCTGGGTACCACGAACTACCTGTTCGAAGTCCTGCGCGAACGCGAATACCGCAAGATCGGCTTCGAGCTCGAAGCGAACAACGTGACCAACGCGATTATCCGGGCACCGTCCACGATCGAATGGAAGCACGTCAATATCAAACTCAAGGACCACAAGGAGATCGCGCACTTCATAAAGCCCGACGTTGTCGTCACCTTGATCGACGCAGAGTGGTTCATTCAGGAGCGCATGCACGATGCCCAGAAGCGCGACGAATTCTTCCAGCGCGTCAAGCAACACAACTTCAGCATCCGCGAAATCCTCTCCTGGATGGACGAGGAAGTCAGCCTGTCAGAGGATTGGGCCGAGCATTTGAATGTGCGGCACTATGTCATTCCGATCGGCCAGAATCCGGACAGTCTGTTCAAGCTTGTGAAGCACGAACACGTCCCGTCCTTCTATGTCTCGTACTCGATGACGCACTCAGACCCACAGGCGCGTGTCGTGGTGAACGAGACGATCGCACGGCTCAACAAATATGGTCTGGTCATCGACCCACAGGCCATCGAGATCGGTTCGAGCTTCGACAACCAGCGCGACAAGGAAGTGACCTTTTCCTACACCGTGCATCGGGATCTGCACTGGTTCGTCGGCAAGGTCGACGCCGTCGTTGCCATTCATCCGTACGCTGAGCGCCCACCGATGTCAACCGGCATGATGGACGAGCTCGGGCACGCCCGCGACTATCACAAGCGCCGCTACATGATCTACCCGCCGACGAATCTCAGCCCATTCACGACCGACAGTTACATTGAGCAGGGCCACATCTTCATGAACGTCGAAGAGTTCTTTCTGTGCCTCGAAGCCGAAGGCTTCAAGCCTCTTGGTGCATAGAACGCTTTCAGGCCCGAGTGCTGGGGATTCGATCCGTACTGCAGCAACTGGGAGTATGCGGGTAGTTGGTGGCTCACCTCACCATGCCATGACCGTCTCTGACCGGAAAGCATCCGTTGCGGTCGCGCCCGCAAAACACTACCGCGGGGGCCACGTCTAATAGCTGCTGCCGGGATAGCTGTGACCGCCGTGCCAGAAGTCGAAGCCGGAAGTCCCCGGCCCAAATGTCAGTTCCGGCCAGCTCGTCTTGCCCTCGACGTGGCTGTCGACAAACAGGAAGTTGCCCCTGCCGCCGATATGCCGCATGGCCGGCAGCGGCGGCGCCGGAGCGTCCGGCAACCCGTCGGCATACGTCGAGCCTTCGCGACTGATGGCGGCCACCACCGGGTCCAGGTCTGGAATGTTGAAGTAGTTACTGCCGGAAGCGTCAGCCATCAGCAGCTTCGACGACGGGTCCTCGATCCGCTGCCGGTTAATCCGGGTCCAATGCGGCAGCGCTTTGCCGCCCGGCGACATGAGGTTCGAAGTAATGTGCTGGTTCATCCCGTAGTAGGTGCCGCGCCAGTAGTCCTGCGTCAGGACCTCGCCGGTGTAGGACACGAACTCCTGGCTTGGGCAAGCGAAAAAGCCCTCCGGCACGACGCTCGGATCGACAGTGACACCGTCGACCTCGCCGACCCGCTGAACCCAGCCGTTTTCGTAGGCCGGCAGGAAGTTGTCGTTGCCATGGGCGTACATATTGATCAGTTCACCCAACCTCTTCTGATTAGCAGCGCAGGTCTTGAGCTTCGCGTTCTGCACCCCGTTGAACAGTGCCGGGATGCCGACGACCACGACGGTCGCAACAACCGTGATCACGATCACCAGTTCTACAAGGGTGAATTTACGTGGCACTAATTTCAGGTGTGTTAGACCCATGCAATGATGTATATTAAAGTGGTTTTTTAGTCGTTTCATCAATATACCTGCCGCTAGGTGCAGAACCAGTCAAGCCATGCACGACATCCTGCCGAAACTATCTGAATGGCTCGAGGCCGACGAGCCGTGCGCCCTGGCCACAGTCATAGAAACCTGGGGGTCGGCGCCGCGCGGCGTCGGCTCGGTCATGGGCATCAACCGGGACATGCAGGTCGCCGGCTCGGTCAGCGGCGGCTGCATCGAGGGCGCTGTCATCGATGAAGCGCTGCAGGTCATGGATACCGGTATTCCTCGAGAGATCGGCTATGGCGTCACCCACGAAACCGCCTGGTCAGTCGGTCTGACATGCGGCGGCAAGGTCCGCGTCTTCGTCGAACCGCACCCGGGGCGCGCCGCCGATCCTGCCGCCCGCGAACTGTGGCAGGCACTCGCGACCGCGTTGAATGCGAAGCAGCCAAAGATCCTCGTCACCCGTCTCGAATCGGACTTTGCCCACCTGCTGGTCGACCCACACGACGGTGTCGTCGGCGACTTCGGCACCGACACCGGCGCAGTCGCGGAATCCGCCCGTACGGCCTACCGCGAACGGCGCAGCGGCGTGCAGGAGATCAATGGGCAGCGATTGTTCTTTCAGGTCTTCGCCCGGCGCGACCATTTGCTGATCGTCGGTGCAGCTCACATCACCGTGCACCTGGTGGCACTGGCACACGAAGTCGGTTTCGAAACCACTGTCATCGATCCACGCCAGGTATTCGCCGACGAAAAACGCTTCCCGGTTCCGCCCGACCACCTGACCAACGAGTGGCCAGACACCGTGCTGGCCGACATTGATCTCAACGAAGACACCTACTCTGTTTTGCTGACTCATGATCCAAAAATCGACGACCCGGCGCTGCACATCCTGCTGCGAAGCGCGGTGTCATACATCGGCGCACTCGGCAGCAAAAAAACTCAGGCGGCACGGAATGCCCGCCTGGCAGACGCCGGCTTTACCGAGGCGGAGATTGGTCGCATCAGTGGTCCGGCAGGCCTGCCGCTGGGCGGCCGTGCCCCGGTGGAGATCGCCCTGAGCATCATTGCCGAAGTGGTGCAGGCAAAGTATGGCAGATAAGGGCACACAGCACGCGAAGATATCAGCCATCGTTCTGGCTGCCGGGAAGTCAAGCCGCATGGACGGCTTCAAATTGCTGCTGCCGCTCGGTGGCCGCACAGTCATCGGCACAACCGTGGCAAACGTCCTGGCCGCGGCATTCACCGAAACGATCGTCGTGACCGGACACCGGCATGCAGACGTTGCCGCCAGCCTGCCGGTCAATGTGCAGACGGTTCACAATGCGGCGTTTGCCGACGGCATGGCAACCTCACTGCAGGCCGGCGTGAACGCTGCCTGCAGCGACACGGACGCCTACCTCTTCTGCCTCGGGGATATGCCGATGGTGAAAACGACCACGCTACTGGCGATCGCCCGGGCATCCGGCGGCAGCAGCGCGATCATCGTACCGAATCACGACAACCGTGACGGCAATCCTGTGCTGTTCGGCAGCGACTATCGC
>CAJWLW010000398.1 GCA_913042885.1 uncultured Lentisphaeria bacterium
TGCTGACAACGACCCAATGGTCGTCGGCGAAATGGGCGATGGCCGGCATCGAAAGGCGATCGAGGTTGTCGCTGGAGAGCTTCACAGCCTTGCCTTGCAACCCGAACTCCCGGGCTGCGTGTGCCAAGTCGCTCAACGTCGAGCCGTCGCGACTGCGAACCAGTTCACGAATGCGCGTGCGGCCGATTCCCAGGCCGTAACCGGCGCATACCATGGCGAGCGCAGTGGCGCCGCAATCCATCTCATCGATCTGTCGGATCGATGGGATGTCAATCGCCCGACGGTCGTCGACGTTGAGTTCGCGGGTGTCAGGCGTTGATCGGCTGCCGCTGATGCCGGAACTGTTCAGGGGGACGTCGGAGAACTGGATGTCGCAGCCTGCTACCCGTTCCAGCATTTCCGTGTGCAGATCGGGATTGGCTGAGGCAAAAACAGCAAAGTCTTCAGTCGCCAGACGCCAGAGTACGACGTCGCTGCTGGCGCGCAAAGTAACGGCTCGGGTCGCCGGATACAGCAGTCCGAGCTCACCGAACGTACTGCCGGCCTCGAGCACGGCCAATGCTTCCTCGTCCTCTCCTCCGAATTTGCGCACTACGCGAACACGACCGGAAGCGATAATGAAGTAGGACGATGCCGTGTCGTCACGCGTCGTGATCACATCACCAAAGCGAAACTCGCAGCACTCGAACAGTGCGGTCAAACCGGAAAACTGCTCTGGAGACGAGTTGCGAAAAAGCGACTGTTGTTCAAGCAATTTTTGCATAAAAAGAGAAAGAGGCGGTTGGAAGGCGATGTGGAACTTTTCTCATTCCGTTACCGGTCCTCCATTTATTGAAGGTCGATCAGGTATTCGACGTGTGTGTCGATAAGCGGTGCCAGGCGATTATGGACCAGCCGGTCACGAATTTGACAAAGCACGACCGGATCGTCGGGAACCGGTTCAATTTTCTCGAGGACCTCCACGGCCTGATATCCATCCGCAGCGGCGATCGGTCCCACGTACTCTCCCGGCATGGCAGAAAGCAGTCGCTGTGCGTCGCCCACGGCAAGTTCGTCGGCGCGGGCTGTAAATTCCGTGTAGCGGCCGTTGCTGCGTTCACATACTGCCGACAGCGATTCGCCATCGGCAGTGGTGCATAGCAGCGCTTCGCGCGCTGCCTCGCGACGGGGAAACGTTGCCCCGGCCAGTCTGAATGACATAAAATGGCGGCGCAGTCCTGGCAAATGGCGGCGACATTCGGCGTCGTCTGCGGTGGCCATGGCGCACTGCCTATAACCTGCATCGAGTCGAGCATACTTGTCAACCGTATCGGCGGTGAGGAACCGGGCATCGGAAAAGTCCGGCGGCAACGAAGTGCCAGGTGTTGGTTCGGTGCGTGTACAGGCCAGAACGCGATAGATGAGTGCGATGGTGTAGTTTGCCAAGTCACCACTGAAGACCGCATGCGGCCAGAGCAAGGGCAGCACATCGTCGGCAACAGTCGGTGCGGGTGCGTGGGGGGCAGGGGCCAGTTCGCGGCAGGCTTGATGCAGAATGTAGGTGGTCAGGTCTTCGAGGTCGACGAATCGGGCGGCAAGCCAACTTGCAGTCTCCTCGGCAGTAACCAGGTTCCAGGCGTAGCGCCAGTCGTGTGAGCGCTCCTGCACCTGGGCATCGTTCGGCACGCAGTCATTTTCGGCCGCGACTGCTTCCGCGGCGCATCCCGCGGCGATCTCGTCAAGGAACGGTTGGAGGGTGCCGGTGTACTCGACCATCGCCAGGACGTCGCGCCAACACCACCGTTGGCCAGCCGCAACGAAGATTTCGTGACTGAGGGAATCGGATTCACGAAGTCCAGGTTTCACTGGGGGAGTGCTCGGCTGAAATAAGCCACGAAAGCTCGGAACGGTGGAAGATCACTGGTTTGCCTGAAGACGGCCCAATGAGGTGACTGCGGTGTTGACACGTGCGTTGAGCGTCTGCAGTTCCGAGTGAATCTCGTCCGTGCTGATTTTGTTGATACCATCCGGTTCGCTGACCCGTGCCTGCAGCATCTCGATATCTTTCTGGACGACGGCGAGATCCTGCTCGAGTGCCGCAGCGGAGTGTGCAAAGGTGTTGAACAAGGTTTCCATTTTTTCGTAGTTTTGCCACTTGACGATTGTGGCTGTGAGAATCTGGGTCAGCATCTGCAGCGTCGGTCGACAATGTTTCGGCAGCTCCCCGGTCGGCATGGGACTGTCGCAGTAGATGACGCCCATGACACGCTTTTTGCCGGTGCGATGATTGAAAGTGACCAAAGGCAGGCAGACGACCGAGATCAGTTTGAACTTGAGCATGGTGTCGGTCCTGACCTGCTGGGCACCGGCGTCCTCGATGACAATGGGTTCGTCACCCGATACGACCTGGCTGATGATCGACTGACTGATCGTGTAACCGGAGGGGTCCTCGTCGGCCAGAGCCTTGCCGCCGGTTCGTCGGGCTGCAACCTCGACCAACTCCATCTCGCCATCGGCTCTTACATCAACGAGGAAAGCGTAACCGCGTTTCGTATGGGTCAGGCGCACAACTGCGTCGACAGCGTTATTGAACACTTCCTGAAGGTTCAGTGACGTGTGGAACTCCGAGATAACTCCGAGCATCAACTGCAGATGGTTGGCGAGCGGATCCACGCGGGGCACCTCTCGCGCATCGGCACCGGACCAGTTGAAGAGAAATTCCTCCACACCGACTTTGATCGTGTCACCGTCACGCAGTTTGGTCGCGTCATTGATCGTTCGACCACCGACGGTGCAGCGGCTCTTCTGTTCGACGTCGAGCAGTGAAAACCCCTTGCCCTGATAGACGAAACGCAACTGTTCGCCAGCAATGAGATTGCTTGGGATGACAAAATCATTGGCAATATTGCGCCCCAGGCTGAGGTCGCCGGGGCGCATTTCCCAGACGAACCCCTTCGGCAGAACACCGATGCCGAGGCTGGTAAGTTTGCCGACGAGCAAGCTGCTATCGCAGTCGTTACAGCTATCGGCATCTGGTTGGTTCAAAGTCTTGCACTGTGGGCAAGTAATATCATCCATCGTCACGACCTCACCTTTTTTGTCTGCCGAACAGGCTTTTTACGTTCAAAAATTGATTGGCGCTTTCGCTTCGTCAGGCGGCCTGGTTTTCCAGCGCTTGTGCATCCAGATCCACTGGGCCGGCCGTTCCCGGATCATCCGCTCGAGTTCCAGGGTAAAGCGTGCGGTGTTGGCGTGGGCGTTCGCGTTGCGGTCCTCCCCTCCACTCTCCAGTTCAATCGGTGCGCCGAACCGCATATGATGGTGCCAGTCGTTCGCGTCCCGGTAACAACACACTGGCAGGACGGCGGCACCTGATCTTTCTGCCAGCACCGCCAACCCCGGCATAGTACAGGCAGGCATCCCGAAGAAATCGACGAACACGCCCTCGTCTGCAGTCATGTTCTGATCGAGGACGAATCCGACCATCGCATTCTTCTTGAGCGCCTTGAGGACACCCCGAGCTGCACCATGTCGTAAAATTCCATGCACACCTCGATCATCACGGATCATTCGGCGAAATGTTTCCCCTGCGGCATGCTTAAGCTCTTTGTAGACGACGTACATTTCCGGGCCATGGCGATTGACCATCGGCAGAGGCAACTCCCAATTCCCCATGTGACCAGACAATGCCAAGACTCCCCGACCGCGCTCGAGCGCCTTTTCGAGGTGTTCGAGCCCGTCAAATTTTATCAATTCCTCCAGCTTCTCGTCCGCAAGCGCAGCTTGCCGCAGTAATTCGATCGCTGTCAGCCCAATGTGCCTGTAAACTGCCGGTTCGATCGCCGACGCCGTTTCGGGTCCCAGCGCCGTTTGCATTTGCTGCCGGATGACGTTGCGGCGAAATCTCACCACCCGCCGCAGTCCCCAGCCGAGCAGACACCCCAGAGCAATCTGCAAACTCGCGGGCAGACAGCCGACCAGCCAACTGACACACCGAATAAACAATGCCATGGGCAGCTATCTTACCAATCGTCTTCGACTTCTTCCTCGATAAGGATTGGCTTGGGTTTTGGTTTCACCACAGCCGGCAGGACGGCCTGAACAGGTTCCGGCTTTTCTTCTACAACGGCAGCGGGCGCCTCTACGGGCGCCGGTTGTGTGTCGGGTGATGTTTCCGGTGTGTGGGCAGCTCCGGCATCATCCTCTTCTACGGTGCCGTCGCTGTTCAGGGTGACGGTCTCATTCGTGTCGAGCAGCGC
>CAJWLW010000399.1 GCA_913042885.1 uncultured Lentisphaeria bacterium
ATGCGATAACCTTGCCAACATCCGCCACGGTGCCGGTCCGTTTCCACGGAATCTTTTCTGCCAATTCAGCCAACCTGGCCGGATCATAATAGGTCCTGGAGATTTCGGTTTCGATCCAGCCGGGATTGATGATATTGACATTGATGTGGTGCTCTGCGAGTTCTGCCGCCAGTGTTCGACCCAAGTGGTTGATCGCTGCCTTTGCCATGTTGTATGGCGCGCTGCCCTTGACCGGCAGTTGCTCGTGTATGGAACTCATGATGATGATCTTGCCGCTCGGGGTCTCACCGGATTGCACCTGGGCCACCATCTGCCGGGCAGCGAACTGGCAGGTGTGGAAGACACCGGATTGCGACACATCGAACGTTCGGCTGACCTCTTGCCAGTCGAGATCCACAACCGGCCCGCGCCCCGTGTACGCGGCATTGGCAACGACGATGTCGATATGCCCGAAATGCTCGATCGCTGTGTCGAACATTGCCTCGACCGCGTCACGGTCGCTGACATCGGTCTGAACGATCAGTGCCTTGCGCCCCAGTGCCGAAACAGCATCCGCGGTTTGCTGTGCCTCATCTTCAGATTTGCGATAGTTGACGACGATATCCGCGCCGTGCTCCGCCAGACATATGGCGGTGCCTCGACCAATGCCACGGGACGCGCCGGTGATCAGCGCCACTTTACCTTCTAACTTCATATGGTAACGTGACATGGGCGGGCTGGTTTGCAACGATTTTATCGGTACCCGTTGTCGTACAGCGTTGGTTGCCCGCACAGCGTGCCTGCCAGAGCGAGGTTGTCCACTTGATAGCTGAAATCCGACATCAGGGAAAACTGCTGCACGAATGCCCGCACCCTGGCGAAACTCGTGCGGACGGTTTCTACCCCGGCCATGCCAATGCGGCGCAACTCAGTCGCAATCGGTTTCTGATCATTTACTCGACCCGCGGCTGGCGCGGCACGGATGACAACACCAGCATCATCTATCAGCTTCGGAGCGATGCATACGACGGCCCGGTTATCACTGAAGGCATCCTCACCAAATCGATCGATGACTGGGATCCGCTCGGTAACGGCGAGCGATGTGTCAAGGCGCATGTACATCCGGTTGTGTTCGGTGTCCCCAGCGGCGCCATGATCAAGGGCAAGCCGGCACCCAGCGCGAATCTGTTCGTGGCAAAATGGGAACGCCTGGGCCGCCGCATCGATCCCGCCACCGGGTTTATGCTGAACGTGAAAGAGACCAACCCCTGGCTGCACGCCGGCAGCTCGGCCGTGGAATGGATGCAGTTCCGGCTCAACGAAGCGGCAGACGACATCGAGATCGTGCGCCCCGTCGATACCCTGCGCCAGCGCGGGTTCAACGAGGGCTACGCTTTCTGCGACGCACCCGTTCGGTATATGCGGCAGACGATGACACCGGCGGTGCCGTTTAATGACGACGGTTCGGAGTGGATCGATTACGGTTATTTCGATCACAACGAGATTGCCGCATTGAAATATTGTTACAACGTTGACCGCGGTGTCTACGAGTGGACGCAAACGGGGCCGGTGATCCCGGGGGACTTCACGGAACCGAGTGTGGCCCGGTACCGCGACTCGTGGATCGTTGCGGTACGCTTGTGGTCGAGCATGCGGATCGCCGGCGGCGGACCGGTGACATGGTTGCGGATCGATGACCCTTTTACGGACGTGCCGGAGCCGGTCTTGCCGTCGCAACCACGAACCACCTCGCCGATCACGATGTTCCGGTGCGCCGACGGCGCGATTCGGCTGATCACGAACGACCCCAACATCTCGCCGTACGGGCATCAGCGAGATCCGATCTATATCTGGGACGTCGATCCGGATCGGCAGTTCACCGCGGGTGAGCCGCGGGTGTTGTTTTACAAGCGGGGGGCCGGCATCGCGATCCGGGAAGAAGCCGGAATCGCGGTTGACCAGGGGAAGTTCCTGCCACACACCGGCGGCTGTACCCAGACGGTTGTGCACCGGGTTCGTCCCGTTGCGACCAACGATCCAAAGAAACTCGGAGCGGCAGTTGCCGAAGCCGACAAGGAGCCGGCTGGAATGTATTACGCAACGGTTCGATATGCGGAATCATACCCGGGCATGTGGGCGTTCGAGTAGCGTGACGCGTCGCCTGAGACTTTTCGATCCGTCGGCGTATCGTCTTCTTGCAGCCTTCATTTTTCGACAGTAACTTTGAGTGCAGTGGGAACGGGGGGCGCCGGACATGGAATTCGGAATTTTTTAGGATCATACACGCCACTCGAATGAATCCGCGTAGGGCCGAAAAAGGAGGTCACGGTATGAGGACATTGAACATGATGGTGATTCTGATCATACTGTGCGCTGTGATCCCGGCGTCAAGTACGGTCGGTGGCCGGGAAGTCGGGAGCGCAGACGCGGATGGAGATGGGGCCAATGCAGCCGGTAGGGCGCAGGACCTGTCGATGACCATTGTCAAGGACGGCAAGCCGGCGGCCACGATCGTCACGGTTTCTGATTCCGTTGAAACGAAAGGCGCGGTCAAAGACCTGCAGGCCTATATCGAAAAGATGTCCGGGGCGAAATTGCCTATAGCGAGCTCAGCGACAACCGCAGGCAACCTGATATTGGTGGGCCGGATGCCTGCGGTGGATAAGCTGATCCCCGATCTTGACAAGTACGACCTGGGGCCGGATGGGTTCGTCATCAGAATGCTGCCCGGAAAACTGATCGTTACCGGCAAGACGGATGGTTTTATTCACCCATCCCTCGGCCGATTCCGCGGCCCGACCGACTGCGGCACGCCCAATGCGGTTTACTCATTTCTCGAAAGCCTGGGATGCCGATGGTACATGCCGGGCGAGGACGGCGAGATCGTTCCCCGCAAGCGGACGATTACCGTCCCGGCTGTGGATCTCACCAGCAAGCCGGATTTCGCTGGACGTTGGATCGGGATTCACACCAGGACAGGCCAAGCTTATGAGGATTTCCTTTTGTGGCGGGCCCGTAATCGCATAAGCCACAACACCTATTTTCACATGCACGCCGTATTGGCCGGGGCATTCCCGGATGCCGAGTCCCACCCGGAATACTTTGCGTTGGTGAACGGTGAACGGAAGATGGGGGGCGCCCCGGCGGTGTGCTTCAGCAATCCGGATGTGATCCGGATCCTCTCGGGTAATCTCGTCAGAAAGCTCACCGAGCAGCCGCCGTTCTGGCGAGCCTACACGGTCGGGCAGGCTGATGGCGGTTCGGATGGATGGTGTCAATGTGAGAATTGCCTGGCCCTGTACGGCGACAAGATGTTTACCTACCCGACAACGCAACAGGCGCGTGTAGTCGGGCGCGGCCCCAGTGACGAACCAACCTTCAATGTGGCGAACGGCTACCTGGGAATGGTCAATGCCATTGCCGAGCGGGCCGAGCAAGTCAACCCGGACCTTCTGCTGACCTATTATGCGCATTACAACATACCCGGTATGCCGACAGTGAAGCCGAGAGACAGCGTCCTGCCGGTTATATGCCACATTGCGCCCAGCAATGAGCACTGGCGCCGGCAAGTGCTGCATTGGGTCGAGATTTCCAAACAACTGTATTACTACACGTATATGGGATATCGCCTGGATTTTCCGCAATTCGAAATTGTCGACAACATCCGCTGGTGCCATGAGCACAAAGGCATTGCCATGTACCTGGAACACGACGCTTTCACGCCGGTCAACCTTGTGGCAATGTATTTGGCGTCAAAGACCATGTGGGACATAGATGTTGATTCGGAAAAGATGTTGACGGAATTCTACACGAATTTCTTTGGCGCCGGCGCTGACCCGATGCGGCAGTTTTTCGAAACCTTCCACCGCCTGACCAAGGGGGCCAATTTCGGCTACGATTATGCGACAGAATATCCCGACACGCTGAATGCCGAGGCGGTGGCGACGTGCCGCAGTTACATTGCCGAAGCCCGGCGCCGCGCCACGCGGCCGGTGGTCAAGCGGCGTCTCGAGTCGTTTTCCCGATACTGGCGGGCGACGGAGCTGCACGTGGCGGCCCAGGATTCGATGGCGAAGTGGAAAAAGGACAAGACCGACGAGAACATGAAAGCCACCCGGCGAGCATTGGCGGACACGATCGGTTATATCAACTCGGTGGCGGATGAGTTTAATCTTCAGGGCAGGATCGCACTTCTAAACCATGAAGGTTACAACCCTGACCTTGAGGAACTCAATCAATGGGACAAAGCGCAG
>CAJWLW010000400.1 GCA_913042885.1 uncultured Lentisphaeria bacterium
ATTGCCATAATTGCCATTCTCGCGTCATTACTGTTGCCTGCCCTGAACTACGCCCGTTACAAGACGAAGTTAATTGTCTGCCTCAACAACCTGCACCAGTCTCATATGTCTATTGTCTCTTATATGGTCGACTTCGACATGTGTTATCCCTATCGTCCGGTTGCCAACGACAACTCAACCTTTACCCCGCCGCAGTTGGCGTGTGGCTGTAGCGGCGACGATCGTGGTGTGTTCTACGACTACTTTCTGATGACCAAGGACAGCCCACTGAACTGTCCGCTTAGCGCGAACGTGGATTTGGATGTCCCGTTGCCGTCATATGGCCTATATTCCAGCTACAATCTGTGGTTTGGCTGGGAATATTATGATGGCAGTCCCGGGATGTTGAGGGTGAGGGATCCGCTGACGTTTTCCGGTATGGCGGGGAAGGAGTATCGCGTGCTGATCAGTGATTATGATGAGATCAATTCGAATCAGAACATACGTTACACGAGTCATCCGGATCGTGAAGGTGGCGGACGGGAGGTCGTCTACAATGATCCCCAAGACGGTAGTGGTTGGCAGATGACACGCTATGAATTCCCCAGTGCTGAAGGCAGGGGGCCAATGGATATGAACTTTCTGATGGACGACGGGGCTGCCAAGACTGTCGTCGGCATACAGCCGATTGATCCGCGGGTTGACCGTATTCCGAAATTTCTGGCGGTTCAGTTGTGGCCGTCCAACGCAACGCATATCCTGGCGGACTGACGCGAGAGGGAGGGATTCGAACCCTTGGTACGCGCAAGACGCACACAGCATTTCCAGTGCTGCACCTTCAAAAGGCCCGGTTCCTCATAGGACCGGGTCTTTTTTAATGGCTTGCGCATTTTACCGGCGATGTTGGCACCCGGAAATCGCTGTCAAATGATTGCAGTTCCCGGCGGTGGCCAGCATCGCTTCGGCCGTGGGTGTGACGTGCGGCATTTTTAATTCGACAAGCGGCTCGCCGTCCAGGTTGATAACCAACAGGTATGGGTTGCGTCACTGGACTTGAAGCCTGTTCGCCATCAGGCAAATGGCAAAGTTGGCGTCCGTGGAACCGTGTCGGAGCCTTAGATTAAAGCGTCACCGGCGTGGGCCGCGACATAGGCATCCAGGTAAGCCAAAAAAACTTTTTCCACCTGGCGGGTTATTTTACCCCCGCCCTCGGGGAACTTCAGCACGGTCCCGTCTTCAAGCCGCAGTGACGCGCACGGCATTACGTCACGGGTTGCACTGGTGACAAAACATTCAGTCGCATCGTGTAAGTCGTTGGCGTGAATGTCGATCTCCCGGCTCTCCAATCCGAACTCTTTCAGAGCACGATGGATGTGTTTTTTGGTCAAGCCTTTCAGGTTGCCCGATGCCGGGGTGACGAGCTGGTCGCCGATAACAAACCAGGCGTTACTGTTTGCCGCTTCCGTTACAAGGCCTTCCGGGCTAAGGATAATGCAGTCATCGGCACCGAGTT
Source organism: uncultured Lentisphaeria bacterium (assembly GCA_913042885.1). Next base: position 1,493 of record CAJWLW010000400.1, read on the forward strand.
GCCGGGCCTGGGTAATCGCCAGGATGTTGTTCAGGTAATTGCCGCCCTTGATGTTTGGATCCAGCGCGTTAACGGGGTTTCGCCGTATCGATGGCACTGCCATATCCATGCCACGGGAATAGAATTCAGGGTTGCGCGCCGGCAGTGTACTGACGATGATCACATAACGAGTTTTCAGTTCCGGGTTTGGATACAGGTCTACGGGGCCCTCGCCTCGAGTGATCTGGTAACGTACATAAATATCATCGTCACGATGCGCCCCAGTTGCTTGGACGGTACGCCTGATTTCACTGATCAGTTCTTCCCGGCTCTGCGTAATAGCCATGCCGATCAGGGCCGCGGAGTTCTCGAGCCTGTCGAAATGATCCGCCATGAAAACAGGCACACCCCGATAGGTACGGAAGACCTCGTAGACTGAATCCCCGTATAGAAATCCACGATCCATGGCGGGAATCGTCGCCTCTTCCATCGGTGTGATTTTTCCATCCACATTGATCATCGGATTCATATCAGCTGGCAAATCCTGGTTGGAACTGGTTCATGTGCGTGTTTTACAGGCCGGTCACCTGCTGCGGGCAACGCGCCTCACCGCTGCGACGGAGAAGGTCTGACTCCCGATATCCGCCTGCTTATGACAGGAGGTTGGCCAAGTTCATCTGTAATACAGGAATTGGCGGAGAGGGAGGGATTCGAACCCTCGGTACGCGCGAGACGCACACAGCATTTCCAGTGCTGCACCTTCAACCACTCGGTCACCTCTCCAGTAGCCCGTAATTACGTGTAATAAGACGGGCTGGGAAACTATACAGCGGGAAATGTGAAACGCGCAACAAACTGATGGAATGCGGGGCTGCCAGCAGTTGGAAACACGAGACTTGCAAGTATCGGCGATTGCTGCCGGAGCTTGGAACCTGAGTGGCGGCAGGTTGTAAATTTATTGATCACGGGCGAAGGTAGCCGCACCAGCGACAAGAATGGTGCATGGCCCCCGTCTCACCCCAACCTGGCAGGCGGATCGTGGTACATGTCCGCTTTTCAACTAATTGGAGAGGGAATCATGCCGACCACTGACCGAGCGCCCACTTCTCGGTATAGTGTTCTGATCGTTGACGACGAGCCGGCAATTCGCGACAGCCTCGAAATGCTCACTGCCGCGGAGTATCAGGTCCATGCCGCCTGTTCGGTGCGCGATGCATTGGATGCGATGAGCGATTTCATGCCGGATGTCATTCTGCTTGACCTGTGCATGCTTGAGACCAATGGCATCGAAGGACTGCGCCAGATCCGGCAATTCGATGCGGATGTATCTGTGGTGATTGTCTCCGGATACGGCAGCAGCGAGATGATCCAGGAAGCGATGCGCTGCGGTGCCACCGACTACATCGGCAAGCCGTTCGACCTCGCTGAATTTCGCGAGACGATCGAGATCAATGTCGAGCAGACCCAGCGTATGCGTCGGCGTCACTCGGCCAGCGAGCCACCGGCTGATCGGCACGTGGCGTCGCAACTGGTTCCAGGTGCCGATGACGTGGCATTGCTGCCTGAGCTTGGCCGTGAGTTGTGCCACGATCTGGCGAACAACCTCACGACCGTCAAAGTCCCCATGCAAGTGATCGCCGAGTTCATGGAGAAACAGGGCGGTGGTGAAGGTGTCGACGGGCTGCAGCAGTTGCTTAATTCCGGCCTTAAACAGCTCGATCGCTGTCTCGAGATTATCGAGAAGTTCGATGCAAAAACCAGCGTTATCGGCGAATCACGGCGTACGCGCGTGGCGCTCGACGAGGTCCTCAATGATATCCTCGAGGTCAGCCGCCTCAAGATCACGGAAAGCCGGGTATCCATCGAGTTGATGTCGCATCTCCAGCAGTGCACCATCGAAGGTGATCGCATCCAGCTTTTCAGGGCCTTGAACAATATCGCGGACAATGCGCTCGAGGCCATGCACGAAACCGGCGGTAACCTAGAAATCGGCTGCGCTGCCAAGGGCAAGTTCATAGAAGTAACGATTGCCGATGACGGGCCCGGGATGCTGCCGGAGCGGCTCGCGAAGATTTTTCAGTCGCAGTATACCACCAAGGCCCGGGCGTCTGCCGGTCTCGGCCTGAGTATCGCCAAGCGGGTGATTGACTATCACGAGGGCGATATCAAGGTGCGCAGTGTTGCCGGAAAGGGCACGACGTTTACGGTTCAGTTCCCGGCAGCGCCCACCGGCAAGCTGAGTGCCATGAAGCCAGTCGCCACGGACTGTTCAAAGGTCGCCGTCCTCTACGTGGACGACGAAGAGAAGTCGTTGAAAGAGTTCAAGGAGATGTTCGGCGAAGGCTTCCCGGTGCTGACGGCAGCGTCGGGCCGTGACGGTTTGCAACTGCTGCAGGACAACGAGGATATCGGCGTCGTCATTGCCGATCAGCAGATGCCGGAAGAGGGCGGAGTCGAGCTGCTTGAAGAATGTCGCCTGCTGCGCCCCGATGTCGTCCGCATTCTTGCGACTGGCTACTCCGACATCGAGATCATTGTCGAGGCGGTCAACGCCAGACGGGTCTATCACTGCGTTGCCAAGCCCTGGGACCTGCGGCAACTCAAGCGCACGCTGATGCAGGCGCGGGAGCACTTCGGCGACACCCCCGAAAGCGGTGACTGCGCCGAACGCTCGGCGCAGTTCTATCACGACTTGTTGATTGCCAACCTGTACCGGGCGCTGCAGTCGATCACGATGACCATGAA
>CAJWLW010000401.1 GCA_913042885.1 uncultured Lentisphaeria bacterium
GGCGAATTGGCCGCGGGCACAAACGACCTCGGCCGCTGGCTGGTCTGTGGGATCGGCCTCTTTTGGCTCATCCGCTGGGTGATGCAGTTTTTCTTTTACAGTTCCAGCCATTGGAAAGGCAAGCGTGCCGAGACCGCCGTTCACATCGTTCTGATCCTGACTTATGGGTTTTTCGCCGGAGTGTATTTGCTGGCGGCATTTGGAAATGAAGGTTATTCGTAATGCGCAATGCCCTTGGCACGGCCGCACCACGGGAAAGATTCGGGAACCCGGCCCGATCGGCCGCGTCTAATGTGACGGTGTATTTTGAAAGGAGATACTCATGAACCAATCGGATATCCAGGAACTGCAGAACGAGATAAAAGCGGTCGGCGCCTTTGTCGAGCCGCTAAAGGTCGAGGTGGGCCGTTTCATCGTTGGCCAGGAAGAGCTGGTGAACCGGCTGCTGATCGGGCTGATCGGCAACGGCCATATCCTCGTTGAAGGCGTGCCCGGGCTGGCCAAGACCTTGACAATCAGCATCCTGTCGCAGGCGGTGGGACTGAGCTTTTCGCGTATTCAGTTTACGCCGGACCTGCTGCCGGCCGACGTCATCGGCACGACTATCTACAACCCGCAGGAACACACGTTCTCGACCAAGAAAGGCCCGGTCTTTGCCAACCTCATACTGGCCGATGAAATCAACCGCGCCCCGGCCAAGGTGCAGAGCGCCCTGCTCGAGGCGATGCAGGAACGGCAGGTAACTATCGGCGGAGAAACGCACAAGCTGCCGGCGCCATTCCTGGTGATGGCAACGCAGAACCCGCTTGAGCAGGAAGGGACCTACCCGCTGCCCGAAGCGCAGATTGACCGATTCATGCTGAAAGTGCTGCTCGACTATCCGCAACGCAGCGAGGAAGCGCTGATCCTCGAACGCATGGCGCATCCTGATGTCGAGACGGCGGCGGTAACGGTGACGTCGATCGACGACATTCTCAAGGCGCGCGAGTGGGTCGACAAGATCTACCTCGACGAGAAGATCGCCGAGTACATTCTCGACATTGTCTTCGCGACACGCACCGACCGGTACGATCAGTTGTCCGAGCGCCAGAAGGATGCGGACCTCTCAGATCTCGACGACCTCATCCAGTATGGTGCCTCGCCACGTGCCACGATCAGCCTGGCCGTTGCCGCCAAGGCGGCAGCTTTCCTCGCCGGCCGCGCCTACGTCATGCCGCAGGACCTCAAGGACATCGCCCCAGACGTCCTGCGCCACCGTATCGTGCCGACCTATGAAGCCGAGGCCGAAAACCTCACGACTACCGACCTGATCCAACGGCTGCTTAACGAGTTGCGCACGCCGTAGTCGACCGCAGTTCAACGTTTCTCGCTAACCGTCAAATTATTGTTGCGTCCCGCATTTCCTGACACCTGCGCTGGCTGAACGCCGACTGCCCGCCGAATGGCGGGAGTGACCAACAGCAGCGTCAACCCCGACACTTTAAGCTTCTTCATGGATACCGGAGAACTCATTGCCAAGGTCCGCAAGATCGAAATTCGCACCCGGCGGATTGTCGACGAACTGACGGGGGGTGCCTACCACAGCGTCTTCAAGGGCAAGGGCATGGAATTCAATGAGGTGCGCGAATACGAGCACGGCGATGACGTGCGCGACATCGACTGGAATGTCACCGCGCGTATGGCCCATCCGTTCATCAAGAAGTATGTGGAAGAACGCGAACTCACTGTGTTCCTGATGGTCGATGTCTCCGCCTCCGGCGATTTCGGTGCGACCGACCGTCGCAAGAACGAGCTGGCTGCCGAGCTGGCCGCGCTGCTGGCGTTCAGCGCGATCCGCAACAACGACCAGGTCGGCATGTTGCTGTTCTCGGATCGTGACGAGCTGTACCTGCCGCCGCGTAAAGGGCGCCAGCACGTGCTGCGGCTGGTGCGCGACCTGCTCGCCTTCGAGCGCCAGGGACGCCGGACCGACGTGCGCAGCGCGCTCGAGACATTCATGCGCGTCAATCATCGGCGGGCTGTCGTTTTTCTCATCAGCGACCTGCTGGACGACGGTTTTGAACAGACACTGACGATCGCCAACAAGCGCCACGACCTGATCGCCATGCGCGTGCTCGACCCGATGGAACGCGCTATTCCGTCGATCGGCTTCATCAATCTCGAGGACGCCGAAACCGGCGAAACGATAGTCTTTCCCGGCCACGGCGCGAAGGCCAGGCTAGGCTACGAGGAATCGAGTCGCGAACTGCACGACAGCAACCGGGAAATCTGCCGCCGCGCCGGTGTCGACATGATCGACATCGTCAACGGCGAGGATTACATCCGGCCGCTGATGCAGTTTTTCAAAGAGCGTGAAAAACGTCGATGAGATGAAACGAGTCAAGATTGCCATCATGATTGTCACTGCAGCAGTGGTTCTGCTGTTGCTGGCCCTCGGCGCCGCGTACTGGCAGGCGCGCAGCGGCGACGCTGATGCCGTCGTCGTCGCCACGGCCATAGCGCCGGAGGGGTTGCATATCGGTGAGGAGATCCACGTCGATGTCACGATCGAGCTGCCGTGGCATCGACAACCGACGACTCACAACACGATCGAGTTGCCGGATGGACTGCAGCTGCTCGACAGCGAGGCACAGGCGATGACGCGGATGGGCTTCGGTACCTGGCAATGGACCGTACGGCTGCAACTGCAGGCTTACGACTTCGGACCGTTCACCGACCTGCAGGCGGAGATCGAGGTAACTCCGAAACGCGACAATACCGATACCGTTGTCACCGCGGCCATACCACAACTCGTCATCGTGCCGCGCCTCAAGAAAGGCGACGAGAACGCTCAGCTGACTACAGGCGACGAACTCTCCGATGCCTTTCTGAAGGAAGCGCGAAATCCCTGGGTATGGATTGGGGTGGTCGCCGGGGTTGTGCTCATCCTGTCGCTGATTGTCGTGGCGATCGTGCGGCTGCTGATACGTCGTCCCGAGATCCTGGCGCCGCCGCCGAAACCCTGGGTTGTAGCGGAAAAGGCGATGGAGCGACTGGCAGAACAGATCGAGCAAGGCATCGATGCCGAGAACTTCTTTGTCGAATTGACCGACATCGTGCGGACCTACATCGAGTCGGTCTTTGACTTGCCTGCAACCGAGCAGACGACTCCGGAGTTTTTGGAGGTGCTTAAGCTCAGCGACAAGCTTTCGGCCGATCATCGCCTGTTGCTGATGGACTTCCTGAACGCGGCGGACATGGTAAAGTTTGCCAGGGCTGCGGCCGACCAGCAGCAGATCATGAATGCCTTGAAGAGCGCTCGTCAATTTGTCATTGACACGTCTGAATCACTGATGCGTGCGCCCGCTGAAGCGGCGACCGCGCAACCTGCGGAAGCCGAGGAATGATCGACTGGCTGCAATCGATTTCCGGCGTGCACATTGCCAGCCCCTGGTTTCTGCTGGTGCTGCCGATCGTGTTGCTGGTGCTGCTGGTCGGGCTGACACGCAAGCGGCCGTCGCTCACCGTCTCGACACTGCAGACCTACAAGGCAGCGGTACGCCGGGTCAGCAAGCTGATGAATCCCCTGCGCCTGCCGCTGTATTTCGAAGTTGTCGCTGCGATACTGATCATCGTGGCCCTGATGCGGCCGCAGTTCGGCGTTGAGGAGACGATTACCCGCACACAGGGCATCGACATCATGCTGGCCATCGACGTGTCGGGGAGCATGGAGACCCACGATGTGCCCAAGAGCCTCGTCAAGAACCCGGAAGGCATGACGCGCCAGGACCAGCAGCGGATCGGTGCATACCTGAATTCAGACCAGGCGCGGCCGCGCATCGAAGTCGCCAAGGAAGAGGTGCGTACCTTTATCGAGCGACGGCCTCACGACCGTATCGGGCTGGTAGCTTTCGGCAGCCATGCCTACACGGTCTGCCCGCCGACCCTGGATCATGATTTCCTCACCGGCCACCTGGCCCGGCTGCATGCCGGGATGCTGCACGACCGCCAGACGGGAATTGCCGAGCCGGTGGGTAACTCGACGGCGCGGCTCAAGGAGTCGAATGCCAAACGCCGTGTCATGGTGCTGTTCACCGATGGTGCCAACAACGTTGAAGCCCAGGTCACGCCGGAGCAGGCCGCCTCGATTGCGGCGATGTTTGACATCACTATGTACACCGTCGGTGTTGGCAGTGAGCTGGCCTACGCACGGGGTGCTTTCAACCGCTGGCAG
>CAJWLW010000402.1 GCA_913042885.1 uncultured Lentisphaeria bacterium
TGCGGCGCGGTGCTGCCGAGATGCTTGACCAGTGGAAAAACGTTGATCGTCACGATCGGTGCGAGGCCTTCCCGGACAATGTCCTCGTAGATGCCGAGGCCGCCGCGTGTGACGTTGTGCATGATCTGGCAATCAACGCCCTCGAGCATCGCCAGATTTTTCTCGAGCGTCTCTATCGTCGCTGCTTCCATCTCATCGATGGTCAGGCCGCAATCGATTCTTGCGTACTTGAGCGAGGCATAGAGCCGATCTAAATGGTCGCCCAGACGAAAGGGTTTGTGGTTAAATGTACGGGTCATCTCGAACAGCATATCACCGAACATCAAAGCGCAATCGAAAATGGAAATTCGGGCTTCCGTCTCGGGAACGAAATTGCCGTTGAAATAAACGAGCCGATCTGACATGGATGAGTCCTCGATTGTGGCGGTGTTGTACTTAGGCTATTCGTCGTGTTCTCGCCAAGAAGGCGGTACAGGAAACATCGGTGGAACATCCCATCGACATGGTTTGGCGCACCCGGTGCGTACATTGGTATCGTCATCGCCTGGTGGCAGGATTGATTGACGTTACGGAAACTCGGAAGTTGTGGTTGATTGGGGCGGAATTGCGCGAACAAGATAGTTCGGTGTTTCGGTGTCTGCCACCGTATTCGCATACAACCGGCGCAGTCGGTAGAGAGCTTCGGCGCGGATGATTTTTACGCAATCACGGCTAATTTCCCTTAAATCCAGACGACCTGGGCCGACCTGCAACCGAAATTCAAAAAATGACAGAAAACCGGACATTCAGTGAGGCGCACAATGCCTTGATTGAACGGGCCCACCGACTCCTCCCGGGCGGCAGCATCGGCAACGTCTACGACGACACCATTCTGCAGCGCGGCGCCGGTAGCCACGTGTGGGATGTCAGTGGCAACGAGTACATCGACTACCTGATGGGGTCGGGACCGATGCTGTGCGGGCACGCGCATCCGCGGGTAATCGATGCGGTGCGCGAACAGGCAGGGCAGGGCACCACCTTTTTCGCTACCCACGAACTGGCCATCGCCCTGGCACAGGAAATCGTCGATGCCGTACCGTGCGCTGAGCAGGTACGCTTCACCAGCACGGGTACGGAGGCCACGCTGTTCGCCATGCGCACGGCGCGAGCAGCGCGCGGCCGGGACCGGATCCTGAAGTTCGAAGGCGGTTTCCACGGCATGAACGACTATGCGCTGATGAGCACCTTCGCCAGCGGCACGGTCGAGTTGCCTGCGGCCGAGCCGGACTCCGCCGGGCTGCCCGGGTGCATCGCCGACCAGGTGCTGGTCGCACCATTCAATGACATCGAGGGGATGACGGCAATCATCGAGCGCCACCACGACGAGCTCGGCGGTGTTATCGTCGAACCGTTACAGCGAGTAGTCAAGCCGGAGCCCGGTTTTCTCGAAGCATTGCGCCAGGTAACGACAAGATTCGGCGTGCCGCTGATCTTCGACGAGATCGTCACCGGCTTCCGCCTGGCCTACGGCGGAGCGCAGGAACGCTACGGCGTAGTGCCGGATCTGTGCACGCTTGGCAAGGCGCTGGCCGGCGGTTTCCCGCTCGCTGCAGTGGCGGGGCGAGAGGAGCTGATGCGCGGTTTCGATCCGGTCGCGCGCGGCGATGGTAAATACATGCCGCAATACGGCACGCTCAACGGCAATCCGATCTCAGCCGCCGCCGGCCTGACGACCTTGGAGATTCTGCGTGAACCAGGGACGTATGATCGGCTGTTCGCTACCGGCGAGCAACTGATGACCGGGGTGCAGTCGGCCTTTGATACGGTCGGGATCGCGATACAGGTAGTGGGTGTACCGCCGGTATTTGACGTGTTCTTTACGGATCAGCCGATCACTTCATACCGCGACACGCTGACAAGCGACAAAGCGATGGTGACGCAGTTCAACAGGCAGTTGCTGGATCGCGGCATCTTTCGGCCGGACAGCAAATTTTATGTTTCGATCATGCATTCGGCCGAGGATGTGGCAAGGACAATTGAGGTCTTTGCTGCGGCTGCAAAGGCTCTTTGAGAGTGGGCTGAACCAGTGGGGCACACGCCCTCTTGTCACTCGGCCCCGCTTGTACCTTGCCGGCGGAACGAAATGGGTGGCACTTCAAATTGGATGTGGTCACGCGAGTGGACCAAGATGGTCATGTCTTCGTTTTGATCTAAAAGCGTAACAATCACAACGTTGCCCTGCGCTGACTTCACTTCATAACGCAATCCTTGTTCACCGTCTTGCGACAGACCCCCTATCGTGATCGTATCCGCCGTGATGACGCACTGCAGCTGACTGAACTGGCGTCTGATCATGTCTTCGGATGTCGCATCCTGGGCCGTTCCTGAAAGTTCAGGGGTCTTCATTGTTTCCTCGACATCGCATTCCCATGTGCCGATCAGGTACTCTCCCGTGCCGGTTGCTTGAAGGGGCGCCCCGTCTCCTTCGAATCCCGAGTCCTTGTCCGATCCTTCCGCCTCGATCATTGCCACGGTGAAGGCGTGCCTGCTCATCGTGATCTTCGCACCGTCCGTGAATTCGAACGGTCCGTAGGCAGTACCTGAATCGTTGTTGACGATCTCGTACAAGGTCGACTCGGGTTCAGACGTTGCAGCGGCATCCTTTTTGTCGTAGCACGATACGCAGCAGACTGCAAACCCGACGGCAATGAGTAATTTGAAGAAATCCCGGCCCATCTGCTATTTCCTCTGCTTGCGTCGGACATTCTTGAATGCACCGCGGACTGTTATGTCAGATTCTTTGCTGCCTCTAATGCCAGTGAATTTGAAATGGCCGCTGACTCGTGCCTGACTGATCTCGGTGATCGTAAACGACACCCTCCCTCTGGCGGTCAACAGGACCCCCGGTTTGTCTTTGTTCACCGCGAAAAATGTTTTATCGCTCGAAGTGTAGCGGGCCACAACCCGATACTGCGATCTCTCGTCGTATGTACCCCAGGAGAAATTCGGAGCTTCGGTACTCAACAAGATTACCTCTGTGCCGTTCGAAAACCGCAGCAAATTCGACCCAGACCGGATTTGATAGGCTGTGTTCAGGTCAAACAATTTCTCGCCACCGTCGACGGCCGCGACTACCGAATCGGGCTTTTGTAACTGATCAAGCAATGCCCTTTCCTGTGAGGTGATGCGGCGTAGCGGCAGATTGTACTTTTCGATCAGCAGCTGCTCGTCCGACAAGACTGTGAACGCTTCGGTCTGTGGCCGTTGCCAGTGGCTCCACGACTGCGCCAGCGTCAGTGTATTTCCGTCGATCGCGGTCACTTCGTAATCCAGTTCCATTTGATTGGCATCGAGATTGACGATGATCTTGTCCCCAGTGAATGTGCGAAATTTCTGGTAATCCCATTTCCCGGCGAACTCTGGATTGTGCCCTTTTTCGATTGCCGACGCCACCAGTGCATCGCTGTCGGTCACCCATGTGCCAAGCAGTGCCTGCTTCAGTTTTAACGCCTCGGGTGAGTCCAGGTTGGTGGTTGTGTCGTCCTCAAAACCACTATCGTCTGCCTGCTTGAGGGTAAACGAAAACTTGTCGAGTTGGATTTCGGCGCCATCCTCGAGATCGAAGGGGCCATAGGCCTTGCCTGATTTCTCGCTGATCAATTCGAACCGGCGCGGCGTCGGATCCGTGGCAGGCGCGGTGCCCCCACTCTTTTTCCAGCACGAGCAGAGCATGATCAGGCATGCAAGCGGCAGGAACAGGCAGCTGACTCGTTTCATTTTGTACCTTATCCAGTTGGGAGCGGGAGCACGACGGTCAAATATTAACATGCCTGACTATCGTTGCAATGCGTAGGAACCTGCTACACCATAATTGCTATCGTTGCAGCATGGTTTTGACGCCGCCCGCGACTGGGGCGTTGAAGGCACCCTCGGTTTTTACTGATAATGAGGCAGGGCAGGCGGGCTGCGGCAATGAGATGACAGCTCGATTCATCGGGCGCACTTGAAACGCGGGCGCTGTTCGTCTATGCTGCTGTATCAACAACCATCCAGGCTAAACCGGGAGGCAGACATTGGCTGATATCCAGGAACTCTCAGCGGCGAACTTCGATACCGAGGTGCTTCAACACGACGGCCGTGTACTCGTCGATTTTTATACCGACTGGTGCCCGCCGTGTAAGCAAATGGCGCCGGTCCTAGAAGAGATCGCCGCGTCGGATGACAGTGTCAAAAT
>CAJWLW010000403.1 GCA_913042885.1 uncultured Lentisphaeria bacterium
TTTTCACCATTACGCGTTCGTCCTGGTCGATGAAATCACCGTTGCTCACGACATCGACACGCCGGTTGTTGATTGTCGCGATACCGCTCGGCCGCAGCGGCGTCAGCGTCATGCCTATCTCTCCGATGAGCTTGGAATTCTCTTCGACGTTCGGCGCCACATAGCCATCCGACGCGCGGGCGGCTCTACGCAGAATCAGGTGATCGAGGAACGGCAGGTTCGGCAGGTACCTGCTGAGGCAATATCCACCAACTGCAATCAGCAGGATAGCGATCGATGTATTCATCAAGGCGTTCTCGATATACGGCCAAAGGCTGATCTCCGGCATGAAATCAGGCATTTTCGTTACGTCCGGCAGAGTCGGTATCATCGCCATGAACAGCCCACCGAACAGACAGAATATGCCAAGGATCCCGGTAATGCCGAACCCCGGGATGACCAAGATCTCCAGCGTGATCAGCGCGATGCCGATGATCACCAGAGCCATGTCTTCGATCCCGGCCAGACCAGCAACGTAGTGGCCGAAAAAGTAAATGGAGATAGACACCACTCCGACAATGCCTGGAACGCCGAAGCCCGGCGTTTTCAGCTCCATGTAAATACCCATCATACCGACGAACATCAGCAGTGGTGCCAGCGCAGTGATGATCTTCGCCAGCTGTTCGGAGCCAGTCGGTTCAATCTTGATGATTTCAGCATTGGGCATGCCAAGGACCGCAAGCAAATCGTCGATGTCATCGACAATGGCGGTCGCCAGGATCGGATTCGTCATCGGTGGATAGATACGCACCGCTTCCTGTGCGGTCATCATCAGCAACTCGCCGACATCACATATGACCTCATCACCTATTTTCACTTCGACCTGATCATCGACCATCGCCATGGCCACGTCTTCTCTGTAGCCGTTTTCATTGGCCAGCCCGCGCATCATGGCGCGGATGATCGACAACATCTTTTCGCGCACGTCCGGCGGCATTTCGGCAACCCCGCCCTGATTCATCCAGATCGGTGCCGCGGCGCCGATCCTGCCGTGCGGCGACATGTAGATCCGGTCACAGGCGATGGAAATTATGGCACCGGCGCTGATAGCATCCCGGTTCACAAAGACGTAGACCGGAATGTCTTCGAGCTCCTGGATATGCGCAATGATCTCCTCGGTGTGATCGACTCGACCGCCGGGCGTATCCATATCTATGACGACCATATCGACTTTGTCCGCTTTAGCATCTTTCAATGCCCGGCGGATGAAGTACAGCATCGGGTCGTTGATCTGATCACGTAACGGGATGACAGCGACTTTCGGCCGCTCACCCTTGACCGGTGCAGCAGCAGCTTTCGGCGCGGGCGCTGCGACGGCATCGACGACATCAACAGGCGCGGCTGGCGGCACAGCTTCGTCGCTGCGAGTCGGCAGCGAGAGGGTCAGCAGGGTCAGACATACGGCAAGACATCCGTATCGTGCCCAGCTTAAGTTTAATGTGTTCATGATTTTCGCGGCTGCATTTGGGGTCGTTTCTATGGGAAATTTAATGCGGAACTATGAAAAACGCAAAGCGTTATACCCATGAGCCAGCGCCTCCGTTGATTGTTTCGAATCACTTTTTCAGCTATTGGTGTAGGCTGGTGTGAGCCGGCGGCCATCTCCGTCGGCGGATTCGTGGGCCGTCATGATTGTCCGCATTGTCTGCTCCGCTTCCTCAATAGTGCAATGCGGCTCGGCCTCGTCATTGATCATATCGATGAAGCGTTGGGCCTGGTTGTGGAACCAGCTGTCACGTCCGCTCGTTTTAGCCTTACCGAGTTGCCAGCGGTCAGTGTCTGGATCGTAGCGTTCGACATAATCGAAATTGCAGCCCACCCGCAAGGTTGAGGATTCACCCGCCACATGCACACTCCAGGCCGGATTCTGCTGGCACAGGGAGATCTCCAGTTGGGCAACGACATTGTTCGGAAATTCGATAGTGACGGCCGCGGTATCCTCCGTGGGCAGGCCCAGCCCGAGCCGCCAGTGGCGGGCGGCGACACTGACCGGTTGGCCGAAAAACCACTCGAACAGATTGATGTGGTGCACCATGTGATCCTGAATGGCACCGCCGCCGGTGTCGCGGCTCATAGCATATTGCGGTGGAAAATCTTTGCGCATGCGCGGCCAGTATTGCGTGGCAACTGAATGAGCCATGTAGACGGCACCGATGTCACCGGCATCGAGCCTACGCTTCATCTCCACGAAGATGGGATTGCAGCGCATGACGAAGGCGACGCCAACGGACGCACCGTTAGCGTCACGGGCGCGCTTCAACTCGTCAACGCCGTCGAACGACGTGTCCAGCGGTTTCTCACAAAGCACATGAGTGCCTGCAGAGACTACTTCGGTGGCAAGACGTACGTGCGTGTTCGTCGGTGTGCAGATCACGACACCATCGAAAGCTGGCAGGTCGGCGTCACGAAAATCATCGTAGACCTGCTCAATCGGGAATTGGTCTGTGGCCCGTTGGCGCATCGTTTCATCCATCTCCGCAATCGAACAGCGGACACCATCGACCTTCAGAAAATTCTCGACATGACGCTGGCCGATCGAGCCCACGCCGACGATAAGGATGTGTGGCACAGTTTGGTTGCCCCGGTGAAACTTCAAGAAAAAGCGAGAATAAGTGAGTGTAGCAACAACTCGGCCCGAGTCAAGACCCGTGACGTACTGATACCTCGCCCATGCGCCGGGGAGAATCATCGTTTTGGCACTGCGCGCCGTGCCCTCCCAGTCCTGCGCTGCGTGGGTACCTGTTGTAGCATCGTACCGAGCCCTGTGCCGCCGGGACGCCACGTTTGGCAAGCCAATCCGCATCCGCCCACGAAAAGCCCGTCCGCCGCAGTTACGCCTCCGAGGCAGATCAGCGCATAGACAAGGGGTGCGTCCTGTCGTATCTTACTCGCTTACCCATGTACTGACATTCAACTTCTGACGAGATTCTGTGATGAAGGAATTCCGAATCGGCATGATCGGCTTCGGCACCGTCGGAACCAGCGTGGCGGCATTTTTACAGAAAAACTGTGACCTGATGGCCGCGCGTATCGGCATCCGGCCGGTGCTGGCACGGATCATGGTCCGTAACCTCGATGCCGACCGCGCCGTCGAAGTGGCGGAAGGCGTGCTCACAACGAATGGCGACGACATCCTCAACGCCGACGATATTGATGTTGTTGTCGAGCTCATCGGTGGCACGACGGATGCCAAAAAATTTGTGTTGCAGGCAATCGACAACGGCAAGTCCATCGTCACCGCCAACAAGGCGTTGCTGGCATTTCACGGCGCCGAGATCTTCGCGGCCGCCGAGGCCAATAATGTCGATGTCTACTTTGAAGCCAGTACCGCCGGCGGCATCCCGATCATCAAGACGCTTCGCGAAGGCCTGACCGGCAACCGGATCGAATCGATCTACGCCATTCTCAATGGCACCTGCAATTATATTCTGACACGCATGGAACACGAAGGCATCGCCTTCGCAGACGTGCTCGAGGAGGCGCAGAAACTCGGATACGCCGAGGCTGACCCGTCCTTCGACATCGACGGCGACGACACGGCGCACAAGACCGTCATCCTCACCGCCCTCGCCTTCGGCCGGTGGTTCGATGTTTCGCGCATGCATATCTCCGGCATCCGAAGACTCGACGTCCAAGATATTGAGAACGCCGCGGACATGGGCTACAAGATCAAGCTGCTCGCGGTCGTCAAACCGACCGGCGACGATGTCGATATGCGCGTGCATCCCGTGCTCATCCCCGCCAGTTCGATGCTCGGGCAGGTCAGTGACGTTTTCAATGCCGTTTGTGTCAAGGGCGACGCAGTCGGGGAAACGATGTTCTACGGTCGCGGTGCCGGGGGCGACGCGACCGCCAGCGCCGTCGTTGCTGATCTTCTCGAAGTCGGCCTCAATATCTCCCATGACTGTGCCCGCCGGGTCGTGCCGTTCCAGGCTCACGACACCTACGGCGACCTCACGCCGATCGATGACGTCCACAGCCGCTATTACATCCGGCTGCAGGTCGAAGACAAGCCCGATGTGCTCTCCCGCATCACTCACATCTTCGGCGAATCAAATATCAGTATTGCCAGTATCCTGCAGAAAGAGAAAACCGAGCCGGTACCGGTGGTTCTGATGACTCACGTCGCGAGAGAGAAGGACGTGCAGTCAGCGTTGCAGAAGATTGCCGG
>CAJWLW010000404.1 GCA_913042885.1 uncultured Lentisphaeria bacterium
TCGCCGAAGCCGCCTGGCACCAGCAGCGCATGGATGCCGTCGAGCAGTGCCTGGGCTCCCTGGGCCTCGATGTCCTCGGCTTCGATGCGGCGGACATTCACGCGTACGGAATTAGAGATGCCGGCGTGGGTCAGCGCCTGGTCGATGCTTTTGTAGGCGTCCGGCAGGCTCATGTATTTGCCGACGACAGCAACTTCGACCTCGCCTTTCTCCGGCGAAATATGGGTCTGGACCATCTGCTCCCAATCCGTCATGTCCAGGGAGCGCACATGCAGGTTCAGCAGCTCCAGGACATAGGTATCAACGTCTTGCTTGGCCAGGTCCAATGGCACTTCGTAAATGGTATGGCTGACATCGACCTCTTCGAAGACCAGGTCGCGGTCGACATTGCAGAACAGCGCCAGCTTGTCCTTGTGCTCCGCTTCCAGCGGCACCTCGTTACGGCAGATCAGGATGTCCGGCATGATGCCGATCTCACGTATGATCCCGACCGATTGCTGCGACGGCTTGGTCTTTAACTCGCCGCAGGCTTTGATGTACGGTACCAGCGTCAGATGCACAAAAATTCCGTTGCTGCGGCCGATCTCCTGCCGGTACTGGCGGATTGCTTCGAGATACGGCAACGATTCGATATCACCCGCCGTGCCACCGATTTCAGTAATTGCGATATCAACGTCGGGACGGTCGAACGTGCGGATCGCCGCCTTGATCTCGTCCGTCACGTGCGGGATCACCTGTACCGTCTTGCCCAGGTAACCGCCGGCGCGCTCACGGGCGATCACATTGCTGTAGATGCGGCCGGTCGTGTAATTGCTGTCCTGGGTGCAGATAATTCCGGCAAAGCGCTCGTAGTGGCCGAGGTCCAGATCAGTCTCGGCGCCGTCATTAGTGACATACACTTCGCCGTGCTGATACGGCGACATAGTACCGGGGTCAACATTCAGATACGGGTCGAGTTTCTGCATGGCAACGCGGTAGCCGCGCCGCCCCAGCAACAACGCCAGCGATGCTGACGTAATGCCTTTGCCCAGCGACGACACAACCCCGCCGGTAACGAAAATGTGTTTAGTGGGGAACTTCTTGTCTCTCATGTGTTTGACTGGTTGGTCATCCGTGTTGCCCGCCGAAAATGCCGTGTCGGTATCATCGCGGGCAATGGTAGTTTGCAGTCCCCTAACATGATTGGAAAACGGCACCGTTCAAATACAATCCATGAAGATCACCGGGTCATTCCAGAGGCGATGCCGGAAAGTATTGGGAACACTACATTAATACAACTGCGGCGAGGGTAGTATTTACCGGGTCGTCGTTCTTTTCGGCAACAGTAACGCCGACGGCGGAGGGGCGGCGGAATTACGCCACCGTTTCCGTGCTGAATGCCGCCGGTTGCACTCGACTTGTTCGGCCCCGTTTTTTTGTCACCGAATGATACTGTCCTTGTCCGGTATACGCCGGCACCGGGTGGCTTGAAAATCCAGGGTATTCTGGTACTTTTGGCCATCCCGGCTTCACGGGGGTGGGGATCCCAGCGTCGCTGTTGCGGTTCGGAATGCTGCAGTGTTATGATAGCGTCCGCGAACACCGGTTGCCGCCGGAGCTGCGGGATAAGAATCCGTCCGGAGACCTGTGGCGTCTGATCAACGGGACATGGTCGAAGGACGACGTGGCGGCGTGATCGCCGGCTGCCGATTCACATTGGCGATTGTCTGAGGATGACGCGGCTTCAGGGGGCCGCCCTTCTTCGTTGGGAGATTGAACATGTCAGAAGATCGGTTCGAGCTTACCGCCGCGCACGTTGAGGCGATCGAGCGGCGGCGCCAGGTAGTGCAGAACTTTGACATTCTGCTGATCGATCCGGACCAGTTCGACAGCGTCGAAGCCATCATCGAGAGCCGGTTCAATTTCATCGATGACACGGAGACCTGCACCGACAGCGTCTGGTGGAACTGGTCGGAGGGCAATGCCGTGCCCTGGGCGAGCAAGCGTCTGCAGCGCTACAACGTGCCTGGCTATCTGCGGCTGATCGAGGAAGGCATCGACATCGTCAGCGTCGTGCTGGCGGAGACCCGCAAGCGCAGCCTGGAAGTGTTCTACTCCCACCGGATGAACGGCTCGGACAACGACCCCCAATATAAAGAAGACCAGGGGGCCTACATCGACGATGACGAGAACCGCTACCTGATCCCGTTCAAAGAGAACAACCCACAGTGGATGATCACCCGCCCCTACACCAAGAGCCCGGCGCTCAACTTCGAGTTCGCCGAAGTCCGAGAGTGGGCACTGGACAATCTGCGGGAGGTAGCGGAGGAGTTCGACTTCGACGGCATCGAACTCGACTTCGCCCGTAACGCGCCGTTCCTGCCGCCGGGTAAAGCGTGGCGGCTGCGGGATTGCATGACCGCGTTCGTGCAATCGGTACGGTCCATGATGCTGGAGGTCGAGGCGAACCGGGGCCGGCCGTTCCTGCTGGCGGCGCGGGTACCGGAAACGCTGGTGGGCTGCCACTTCGATGGTCTCCACGTGGAACAGTGGGCTGCCGAACAGATGGTCGACCTGCTCGTGCTGGGCTGTCGCAACTTTGAGGTGGACGTCGCCGCCTTCCGCCGCACGGTTCAAGGCACGCCGATCAAGCTCTACTGTGCCCTGGACGACCACCACTCGTCCGACGGTTACTGCGCCCCGCCGATTGAGGTCCTGCGAGGGGTGTTCGCTAACTGGTACCACCAGGGTGTGGACGGCATCCAGACTTTCAACTGGAAGTTTGGCCCCGATCCGGGCGAGCTGCACTGGCCGCTGCACCTCCAGGCGTACAGGGAATTGGGAGACCCGGCGAAGATCCGGCACGAGGACAAAGTCTTCGTCCTCAATCGCCGCGGCGGCGGGCACGGGCCAAGCGTGATTCCCAATCCGGAAGAGTGGACGACGCCCAGGCGCGGCTACCACAACTCAAATATGCTCGCCCAGCTACCGGCGGCGCTGGCCAACGACGGCAAAGCAGACACGCTGCTGATTCTCTATGTCGGTGACGATGTCAACGCGGAGATCGATCGGTTGGACCGGATCACCTTGCGCCTGCTGCTGAACGATCCGGGCGCGGCCGCGCTGCCGGACGACGACCGACTGGAGCCGATCCTGGTGCGGGAGTTCGTGGTGCCGCCACGGGTGGGTGGTCCCGGTCCGATGCACCACTGGACAGAGCCGCCGCAGAAGGGTATCGAGCGGGACGTGGAGGTCCGGATCAACAACATTCCTCTTGAAGCTGCGCGCGAAGAGCAGGGCTGGCTGCTGTTCGACGTGGCACCGGAGTCGTTGGGGGTCGGTGAGGCCCTCGTAGGTGTTCGAGTAAGCGGGCGACCCGAACGAGGAGAGGCGATGCTGTTGGAGAAGCTTGAGCTGTCGGTAGTTTATCGGTAGCGGGTGGGGTGGTCGGGCCCCACAAAGGCCCGAACGATTTGATGCTGTGTCGTGCTTGGGCCTAAGGCCTGGCGCAATTCCTGGGAGAGCAAGTTGCAGACGCCACGAAAGTTTCAACGTCCACAGTGCGGGCACGAAAAATCGCACCATCTATGGCTTACCTCATAGTTGAGAGTGGCTCGAATCAGGGCCAGCAGTTTGAGATCCACGGCGAGGCTGTGATCGGCCGCCATTCGTCCTGTGACATCGTCCTATCTGCCGCCGGCATGTCTCGCAGGCAATGCCGCCTGTTCGAGGACGGCGGCTGCTACGTTGTCGAGGACATGAAGAGCCGCAACGGCACCTTCGTCAACGGCGAGCAAGTCAGGGGCACGCGCGCCGGCTCGCCACCGATGACATCGTCAATGTCAGCCATTACATGCTGCGCTTTATCGAACACGAATCGACCACGGAAGAGACGACCTACGCCAGCAGCTTCATCCTCGACGATAATCGCAGCCTCGGCACGTCCATTTCCATGGACGCCTCCTACTACTCGGCGCTTTCCGGACAGAACGAAAACGGCGACTTCGATCCAATCACACTGGATCGGCTGGCCAGCTCGGAGATCGAACTGCAGAAGCGCCTTGATATCTTCTACCAGGTAGCCCAGGCGCTGACTTCTGCCGCCGAGGACAAAGAACTGCTGCATGAAGTCATCGAGTGCCTGTTCACCGTCTTTCCCCAAGCCGACCGGGCCTTCGTGATGACTGGGCAGCACCTCGAGGACATGCAGATTTCC
>CAJWLW010000405.1 GCA_913042885.1 uncultured Lentisphaeria bacterium
CGTCGGTGTTGGCAGTGAGCTGGCCTACGCACGGGGTGCTTTCAACCGCTGGCAGTCTCAACCGGCGAGCTTCGATGCGGCGCTGCTTGAGCGCATGGCGAAGTCGACCGGCGGCCGCTATTTTCGGGCCGAAGACGGCAGCGGCCTGCAGGACGTAATGAAACAGATCGACGCCCTCGAAACTGTCGAGTTCGAGCAGCCGAAATTCATCGATTATAACGACCTCTACGACCGTTGGCTGTATGGCGGCCTAATCGTTATCCTGCTGGCGTTGGCGTTCGAAAACACGATCAGCCTGAAAGTGCCATGAACTTCGCAAACCCCAATATCTTCCTGCACATGTTCTGGATCCTGCCGTTGTGCGTGTTGCTGATGTGGTTCGGTCACCGGCGCCGGCGCCGGCGTCTGGCGGTTTTCATTGGCGAGAGCGAGCTGGCGAAGAGCCTCATTTCGAACCAGTCGGTTGCGCGCCGGAGGTTGCGAGACGCACTCATGCTGGTTGCCGTTTTTTTCGTGCTGGTTGCTGCCGCGGGTCCCTACTGGGGCAGTGAACTGGTGCCGCGGCCGGTACACAGCCGCGATCTGCTGGTCGTGCTCGACACCTCCCGCAGCATGTTGGCAAAGGACATCGCGCCGTCACGCCTGCAGCATGCCAAACAGTTTGTGCGCCAGCTCGCAGCTGACACCGTAGGCAGCCGCTACGGGCTGATCGCTTTCGCCGGTTCCGCCTTTCTCGAATGCCCGCTGACACAGAATATCGACGGCTTCCTGTCTTTTTTGGACGACGTCGGCACCGACTCCATACCGGTTGGCGGTACCAATATCGAACTGGCGCTGAGCGAAGCGCTCGATGCCTTCGAGGCGGCCGAAGGTGATCACCGGGCGATCATCATGATCACCGACGGCGACGAGCTGCAGGGCAATTCCGAACAGGCACTCGATGCGTTCCGCGAGAAGAAAATTCCGATATTTGTCGTCGGTATCGGCAACCCTGACCTCGGTTCCTTCATCCAACTCGCAGACAACAGCTTTGTCACCGACGAGAAAGGCGACCGAGTACGGACTAAATTGAATCAGGAAGGCTTGCGCCGCCTGAGCGCCGCCACCGGCGGTATTTACGTGCATTCCACGGTTATCTATGACGGTCTGGAGGCGGTGTTGCGACGTGTGCGCGGGCTGGTACCCGAAGAGAACGAGGATGCCACGATGAGTCGACCGATTCAGCGCTATCAAATCCCACTGTTGCTTGGCCTTGTGTGTCTGCTTGTACGCATGAGCGTCGGCGAAAGGCGCAATGCCCGACGCATCGAACCGGCACCCATCCGTGCACGGTCTACTGCGACGGTTTTGCTGCTGCTGGCAGCGATCGCGACAACAGCGCAGACGAACCTTTCGCCACCCGCAGTGCAGCCGATGCCGCCGGCTGCAGCGTCCGCACCGCTGCTTGCAGAGGAGTCTGTCAGCGAATATCAACAACAACTCGAACAAGTTGTCGACGACCTGCTGGCGGATCTGGCCGCGGCGCAGACCGATCGCGAGAGGGCCTACTACAACTACAATATCGGGGTCAACTATCAGCAGTTGGAACGAGCCGAGCTTGCCGAATCGCATTACAACAAAGCTCTCGACTTCACTAACGACCCGGCGCTGCGGGCCCTGGCCAGTCAAAACCTCGGCGTGCTCAAACACGGCGAGTCCACCGAAACGATGATGCGCGACCCGGATGAAGCTCTCGAACTGCTGCAGGAGGCGGAGGATTTCTACCGCGAATCCATGCGGGCGCTGCCGACCACCGAGGGCATTGGACAGAACCAGGAACTGGCGCTCTTGCAGCGCCAGCTGATCGAGCAGATCAAGGAAATGCAGGAGGCCCTGAAGAAACTGCAGGAAGATGCCCAGGACAAGACCGAGGAAGCAATGGAGCAGCAGCAGGAGGCCAACGAGGCGGCGCAATCCGGCGAGCAGCAGCAACAACGGCAACAAAAGCAGCAGCAGGCGCAGGAGAAGACGCAGGATGCTCAGGAAGCCGTCCAGAAGCTGGCGGATTCCGCCCGGGGGATGGGGCAGGAGCAGGCGGCCGATATGCTGGATGAGATCGCTGAGCAATTAGAGAAAGCGCAAGAGGAACAGGAGCAGGCTGGCGACGAAGACACCGGCGACGAGGAGCGTTTGCAGGCCGGTAACAAGGCCGAAGAGATGCTCGAGGATGCGGTCCGGAAACTCGGCGTCGAGGAACCGTCCGACGAAGAGCCGAAGGACGGTGAGCAGGAAACCGCGCAAGGCGCCGAGCAAAGCGAAGACGGCGACGAGGGTGATGAAGAAGGCGACAGTGTTGCCGACGTCGAGGATCCGCAGAAGGACGCCGAGTCGGAGAGCGGCCAGCCGCCGTCCGGGGAGGAGGAGGACGTCGACAAGAGCCAGGCCCTGCGGATTCTGGAGCAGATGCTCGAGCAGGAACGGGATTTGAAACAGCATTTGAAAGAAGTCGAGAAGCAACAAAGCAGGCACGCGCCTGTAGCCCGCGATTGGTAACTCTGTTTATGGCTCGAACAACACACATTCAGCTGAGTTGTCTGCTCCTGCTTTTCGCCGTCGCCGCGTTCGCCAAGGTTACGGTTTCTGTCGAGAGTACGGTCTTTGTGGGCGAGCAGGTGCAATTGAAGTTCTCCTCGGATGCCGGGCGTATTCAGGTCCGCAACGTGCCGAACGTCCCGGGTGTTCGCTGGCTCAATAACCGCCAACCTCAGCTAGTGCAGAACTCGACGGTAATCACCAACGGCCGAAAAACGGTTACTACAACGTCCGTGCTCTTCTTTATCGTCAACCGCCCGGGCAAGATCAGAATCCCGTCGATGACCATCATTGATCCAAATGGCGCGGCTAAGACCGGGCTGATTGTCGTCGATGTCCGAAAATCACTGATTCAAGCGCCGGTCGACGATAAGCTCGTCCAGTTGAAGGTTGCCTACAACGGCAATCCCGATCCGCCCCCGGCGATCTATCTGGGCCAGGACATTGACCTGGAGATCACGCTGTTGATCTATGAAAAGGTCAACTACGACCGCCGCAGGCTGTGGACCGAGCACTACGCGTACCCGACGATCAGCATCGAGAACGCACTCCAGCGCGAGTTTGTTCAATCCAACGGCAGTACTGCCAGAATGACCGTTGCCAGCGACACTGTCATCATTCCCGAAGATCCGGCCGAGCCCGGGCATCGTTACGACCGCCTCACTTTCAAAGTCACTATTGCGGCGCTCCAGTCCGGTGTTGTCGGCGGCGTGGTCACGCACCGGATACCTATTACGCGGGGCAACCAATGGCGTCGCCAGCAACAGTTTCATCCGGTCTCTGCCGAGGTGCCGCAGGTTAAAGTGCTGCCGGTGCCGCCGGACACTGGCGACGCCGGCCAGTATATCGGCCTTATCGGCGATTGGTCCGTTGACGTCGAGGTAACTCCGGAGACGGTCACCGTGGGGGATGACGTTACCCTGGCGCTGCGCGTTTCAGGGCGCGGCAACATCGAGGGCATGGCGGCACCACGACTCGATGACAAGCTTGCCGGCTTCAAGGTCTACCCGCCGGAGATGACGCGCCAACCCCGACGGCTTGGTTACAAATCGCAGGGCACCATCGAGTGGGTGCTCGTCCCGGTCAATACCAATGCCCGGTTGCCCGAACTGAAGTTCGCGACGTTCAATGCGGCGAGTGGCAAATGGATCAGTACGAGTCTGCAGCCGCAGCTGACGATCAAGCCCGGCGCTTATTCGGGCAACGGCGGTACGCCGCTGGTCGACGACCATGACCGCGGGCCGGAGATCGCAGTTGTCGAGGACAAGCACAAAGCCACCGACATCCTGCACATCAAGCAGCAACCCGGTGCCTACGTGCAGCTCCCCCTATGGCGTAACGTCCAGGCGCCTGTCACGATTATGGCAATCGCGGCGCCGCTGGTCTATCTGCTGATTCTACTGCTGGCTGCACAGCGCGAGAAACTCGCCGGCAGCACGACCTTCCGTCGCCGGCGCGAAGCGCAGAAACGACGTGGCCAGGTTTTCCGAAAAGTCGCGAAAGCGCCAGCGAGCGAACTGCCTGAAGTCATCCGCACCGAATTGGTGCCGTACCTCCTGGCGATGCTTGACCTGCCGCCCGGCACGACGATCACCGAGCTCAAAGAGAAACTGAATGATCCCG
>CAJWLW010000406.1 GCA_913042885.1 uncultured Lentisphaeria bacterium
GTCCGGACCGGCAGTATGTACGAACAAGAATATCTCGGAGCGGGAATCTCCCACCTCTTCGAGCACCTGATCAACGGCGGCACGACCACAACCCGTAGTGAAACGGAGATCAACGACCTGCTTGATCGGCTTGGGGGCGCCAACAACGCCTACACCACCAAAGCCCACACATGTTATCACATTACGACCTCGGCGCACATGGTGCACGACGCCATCGATCTGCTGGCCGACTGGATGATCAACAGCAAGTTCCCGCAGGACGAGTTTGACCGGGAAATGGGAATCGTCATCGAGGAATTAAAAAAGGGCCGGGAAGAGCCTCGGCGCATCATCTACCAGGCACTGTATGACACTGTCTTCGACAAGCATCCCGTGCATTATCCGACCATCGGTTACGAAAATCAGGTGCGGCAGATCACGCGCGAGGACATCCTTGTCTACTACGAACGTATGTACGTGCCGAACAACATGGTTCTTGTGGTCACCGGCGACTTCGACCGTGACGAGGTGTTCCGGCACGTCGAGCGCGCCTTCCGGCAGATCCCGGAGCCCGGCAAGCCGGCCGGGGACGATCCGGGTGCGGTCCAGGAACGGCCGTTCCTGCCGCACGGCCTGCCGGCGATTGCGCTACCCGCCGAGCCGCCGCAGATGGGCCGGCGCTTTCGCGAGATTCGCCAGGATGGCCTCGGCGGCACCTACTTCCGGATCGCCTTTCGCACCGTACCGATTTCCCATGCCGATCTGTACCCGCTCGACGTCCTCAGCTATGTCCTCAGCCGCGGCCGCAGTTCGCGCCTGGTCAAGAAACTACAGGAGGACCTGGCCATCGTCTCGAGCATCTCGTCCTACTCGCACACCCCTGAATACGACGCCGGTGTTTTCGTGATCTACGGCAACTGTCGTGATGAAAACGTCGACCACGTCATCGCAGCCGTGCTCGAAGAAATCTACCGCGCTGCTGCCGAACCGGTTACTGCGGACGAGCTGGCGAAGGCTAAACGCCTGAAAGTTGCCGACGACATTCTCGGCAATCAGACCGTTTCCGACGAAGCCGCCGATATCGGCATGAACATCCTTATGGCGGGTAATCCGAAGTTCAGCGACGTGTATCTCAAAGGCATTGCCAATGTCACCGCTGCCGATATTCTCGCTGCGGCGCCGCGATATTTTTTCGAGGACAACCTGTCGATCGTCCTGCTGCGCCCTGGACAAGACGCCGCTACTGTTGCGGCCACCGGGCAGCAGTCCGCCGATTCTTCGATTCTCAAGTCATTTCTGCCAAATGGATTGCGGCTTTTGTCCAAAAAAAATCCCAACCAGCCGCTGGTCAATCTGCGGGTACTGTTCCTGGGCGGTGTCCGGCTCGAACCGGCAGGTAAGGCTGGCGTCAGCAATCTCACTGCCGAGCTCCTGACCCGCGGTACAACGAGTCGCAGCCGCAACGATATTGCCGAGGCCTTTGACCGGATGGGCGGCCGGCTTTCGGCGTTTTCAGCCAACAACACTTTCGGCATCGAGGCGGAGATCATGCGTGACGACCTCGACGTGACGATTGAGCTGCTGCAGGATATCATCCTGAATCCTGTTTTTGACGATGTGGAGTTCGCAACCGTGCAGGCCCAGGCACTCGACGCGATCGCTCGCCGCAATGACCGCTGGGACCAGGAAGTGTCGTACCTTTTCCGCCACGCCTACTTCACCGACCACCCTTACCGTCACGACCGGCTTGGCGAGGAAGAAACCGTGAAGGCTTTGACGTCGGCCGATTGCCGGGCCTTCTTCGAGCGGTATGCCGTGCCCGCTCAGGGAATCGTCACTGTATTTGGCGACATCGACGAGGCCGCCACGGTGACGCGGATAACCGCTGCGCTGCAGAAACTCGATGGCGAAGCAGCACCGGTTAAAATCCCTGCACAGGTACCGCCGACTGAGGACCATGAGATCCGCAAGGTCGTCAAGCGCGGTCTGGCGAGCGTGTACATCGGCTATCCCGGACTGACCGTTACCGATACCGATGACCGCTACGCGATGCAGGTGCTCGATGCCATTTTTTCCGGTATCGGCTATCCGGGCGGTTGGCTGCACTCGCACCTGCGCGGCGGTGACCGTGACCTGGTTTACATCGTGCACGCGTTCAACTTCATCGGCATCGAGCCGGGCTACTTCGGCATTACCGCGGCCTCGTCGCCCGATAAGATGGACGAAGTCATCCGCATCATCCGCGAGGACGTCGACCAGATCCGGGCCGAGCCCGTGACCCCAGCCGAGCTCGACAAGGCGAAGACCATCTGCATCACGATGAATCAACTGGATCGACAAACCAACAGTGACCGCGCCCTGCAGGCTGCAGTAGACGAACTTTACGGGCTGGGGTATACTTATGGCGACCAGTACGCGGCTCGAATCCAGGCAATCACGGCAGCCGACGTGCGGCGGGTTGCCCGGAAGTACCTGACGCATCACGTGCTGGTTCGCACTGGTCCCGAAGCCGTTGTCGAATAAGCGTTACCCCACTTTCTGTTGATGCATATCCTTGGCATTTCAGCGTTCTATCACGATTCGGCTGCCGCGTTGATCAGCAACGGCGAGATTGTGGCAGCTGCCCAGGAAGAGCGCTTCACGCGGCGCAAGCACGATTTCCGGTTCCCGGTGAATGCTGTCCGCTACTGTCTGGATGCCGGACGGTTGGCGGCGGAGAGCCTGAACTACGTCGTCTTTTACGAGAAACCGCTGCAGAAATTCGATCGGCTGTTGGAAACCTACATGTCTTTCGCCCCGCGCGGTTTTACGTCGTTTTCGCAGGCACTGCCTATCTGGTTGAAGCA
The DNA here is from genome assembly GCA_913042885.1 of uncultured Lentisphaeria bacterium. The sequence goes on from CAJWLW010000406.1 coordinate 2,826, forward strand.
GAAACTGCATCTGCCCAGGGAAATCCGCAAAGGTCTGGACAAGCGCTACGACGGCCCCATCATCTTTACCGAGCACCACGAGTCCCATGCTGCCAGTGCCTTTTTCCCGTCGCCGTTCGAAGCGGCCGCGATTCTTACCATGGATGGCGTCGGTGAATGGGCAACAGCGAGTATCGGCCGGGGCCAGGGCAACCGCATCGAGTTGCTCAAGGACCTGCACTTTCCGCACTCGATCGGGCTGCTCTATTCCGCCTTTACCTACTATTGCGGGTTCCGCGTAAATTCCGGTGAGTACAAGCTCATGGGACTGGCGCCCTACGGTCGCCCAGTCTTTGCTGACCGCATTCGAGAGAATCTGGTCGATATCAAGGATGACGGTTCGCTGTGGATGGACATGTCCTTCTTCAATTACTGCCACGGCCTGACCATGACCGGTCCAAAGTTCCACGAGCTGTTCGAAGGCGAGCCGCGTGCCGCCGAATCGGACCTGACCCAGAAGCACATGGATTTGGCAGCCTCCATACAGGTCGTCACTGAAGAAGTCATGATGAAAATGGCGCTGCACGCGCGCGAGCTTACCGAAAGCCGCAACCTTTGTCTCGCGGGCGGTGTTGCTTTGAACTGTGTCGGTAACGGCAGGATTCTTGCCAGCGGCGAGTTCGATAACATTTGGATCCAGCCGGCTGCCGGGGATGCCGGGGGTGCTCTTGGGGCAGCTCAATTCGTCTGGCACCAGTTGCTGGAAAACGAGCGCGTAGTCGATCCGTTGTCGTCGCAGCGGGCCAGTCTGCTTGGCCCGGGTTTCGACCAGGACGAAATTCGGGCGTTCCTGGACGAGCAGGGTGCGACCTATCGATATTTCGAGGATGAAGATGGGCTGCTCGACCGGGTCGTCGAGTTGATCGACACTGAGAACGTCGTCGGCTGGTTTCAGGATCGCATGGAGTTCGGGCCGCGCGCCCTCGGTTCTCGCAGCATCATTGGCGATGCCCGCAGTGAGCGCATGCAGTCGATCATGAACCGCAAGATCAAATTCCGCGAGTCCTTCCGGCCGTTTGCACCGTCCGTACTCGAGGAGAAGGCGGCTGACTATTTCGACCTTGACACGCCGTCGCCGTATATGCTTCTGGTGGCGCCAGTGGCTGCATCGAAACAGTTAAAGATCTCGGCCGACGAGCAGAGTGTCCAGGAATCCGGCGATTTACGGGCACGGGTCCACATCAAGCGTTCGGAGGTGCCGGCAATTACCCACATCGACTATTCTGCCAGGGTACAGACCGTGGATGGCGGCCGCTACGACCGCTATTACCGCTTGTTGCAGCGTTTCGACGAACGCACCGCCTGTCCT
>CAJWLW010000407.1 GCA_913042885.1 uncultured Lentisphaeria bacterium
GCGGTCCGCTCTTTATCGTCGGCTTGCCACGGGCCGGAACCACCCTGCTTTACCAGGCCATTTGTCACCGTTTTCAAGTCGCTTATCCGCCGATGCTCACCAACACCCTGAGTTTCGCACCGGGGTTGGCCGCCTGGTTGGCGCGCAACAGTATGCGTTCGTATCAATCCAATTTTGCGAGTCGCTATGGCATGTCGCAGGGCTGGAGCTCACCAGGCGAAGGCGCGATGTGGAATCTATGGTTCGACAAGCACGAGCACTTCGCCGGTATCGATGCGTGCCCGCCACGGTGCCACCGGGCAGTTGCTGCCATGGGCCAGATCGAACGCATTGGCGACGGCCCTGTCGTGGTCAAGAATCTGCGCCACAATCAATACCTTCTGCCGCTGGCCGAGCTTTTTCCGAAGGCCGTATTCATCGTTGCCGTGCGACAACCGCGCAACGTCGCCCTGTCGATCCTCAACGCCCGGTACAAGCTACTGCCCCACCCCACCGACTTTTGGTCGATACGCCCCCGCAAATACCCGGTGGATGAGGAACTCTCGCCGGCCGCGCAAGTGGCCTGGCAGGTCCACGGCCTGCTTGCCGACTTGACCCACGACATCGACGCTATCGGCCCGGACCGCTGCCGCGCCATTCGCTACGATGATTTCTGCCAGACACCCGATGGCGTGCTCACCGAGCTCCGGGACTGGGTCGAGACTGCCGGCATGCAGCTGACCAGCCGCGGCGACATACCCCCGACCTTTCCGCTCAAGACGGGGCAAACGAAAGACCTGCCCGCCGCCGCTGTGGCCGAGCTTGAAGTGCTGCTGGCCGATCTGCTGCCGGCAACGTCGATCGATTCATTGCCCTGCCCCTACCTGACTGGCACAGTCTAACGGAACACCGACACCAGACCATGGCAAGCGACTGGCATATCATCAATGTTGACCTCGACGGTGCCGCCTGGCAGCAACTCCTTGACGCCGAGCCGCACAGCATGTTTGACACCGCTACCTGGGGCCGTGTCCTGGCCGACGGCCTCGGAGCGGAGCCGGCAGGTTGGATCGTGCAGCAAGGTACCAACCCGGTGTGCGGCCTCGCCGGCTTCACCAAGCGCAGCCTGTGGGCCAGGTTGTTCTTCGCCAACATTCCATACGGCGGCCTGGTCGGCGAGGTGCCTGATGCCCTGCCACTGGCCTCGCTCTTTGCGGCCCACGCCAAAACAGCCGGTCTCACACGCGTCCGCCTCACTGACTATCCGGGCCGGCCACTGCCGACCGACGGCTTCCATTGCCACGACTCCAGCACCCATGTACTCGAACTCGGCGGCCGTACCTGGGATGAACTCTGGCAGGGCTTCAAGCGTAATATCCGGCGCGACATTCGCATCGCTGAAAAGAAAGGCGTGACCGCCGTTTGGTGCAGTGACGAGGACGGATACCGGGCATTTTACCAACTGTATCTCGACTCGATGCGACGCAATTCAGCGATCCCAAAGTACGGCTGGGCTTTTATCGATGCGCTCCGGCGGCATATTGGCGACGGCGGTCACGGCGGCCTGTTCCTGGCAATGAAGGACGACCGGGCCGTGGCCGGTGTGATGGTCGTCGATTCGGGCGATACCAGCTTCTATTTGATGGGCGGATCAACAAGCGCCGACCTCAAACACTGCCCCAACGACCTGCTCATAGGCGAAGCAATCAAGCGTGCCGCCAGCATGGGTAAAAGCCGCTTCGATTTCCTCCCGTCCGGTCCGGGAGACACGGCACTCATGCAGTTCAAAGCCAAATGGGGCGCCCGTGAGGTGCCGCTGCGCACGTTGGATCTGACCGCACAACCGTTGCGCCTGGCGCTGTGGCAAGCCGCCTATCGCATTGCCGAATCAGCTGCCGTGCGCCCGATCCTGCAGGCATGGCAAACCCATCGGAGTAACAGCCGAAACAACTGATCGCCCAACGTAATACGGTCAAGGTTTTGGCTGCAGTTTTCTGAACTTGACAACTAATTTAGGCTCATCCGGCGCTGCGGTATCGACATGACTGATTGAGCGGGTGTAGTACAACGCAATGGTAGAGCGCTACCTTGCCGGGGTCGCTGTCGACGGTTCGAATCCTTTCGCCGGCTTATTGAAAGCGTACAGGCTTTGTCGGCCGTACGGTTTATATTTCCCACTGCCTATGAATACAGACATCCCAGAAACAAGCGGGCCCGAACCCGCATCGTCGCCAGCACCGGAAACGCTGGATGCAGATGCAGTAGACGACAATCGTCCGCTGCACGACGAGGATGAGCGCCCGAAGGACCGGCTTTGGGATATGCTTTGTATCCTGACGCTGATCATCGGCGGCTCGTTCCTCTACATCTACGGCGCCGGCTCGTATTCGCTGTGGGACCCCTGGGAACCGAAGTACGCCCAGACCGTCATCGAAATGCGCCAGCAAGGCGAGTATATCACGCCGTATTACGAGGGTCACGTCCGCTGGACCAAGCCGATCTTCGTATACTGGGCAATGATGGTCCCCATGTCGATCGGCGGCAATACGGAGCTCATGGCGCGGCTGCCCAGCGCCGTCGCCGCGGTGTTTGGGCTGCTGCTGCTGTTTTACGTCGTGCGCCGGCTCTTCGACCGGCGAACCGGCATGATGGCCGCCTGCATACTCGGCACCATGCCGCAGTACTTCTACCTGGCGCGACAGGCCATGCCGGACATGCTGCTCACAGTATTCCTGATTGGCGCTCTGGGCCTGTTCGCAGTCGGCCGTTTCGATGCGGAGAAACGGCCCTGGCACATGCGTATCGGCTACGTGTTTATCGCTTTGGCGGTGCTCACCAAGGGCCCGGTTGCCGGTGCCCTCGTCCTTGGCGTCTGCGGGCTGTTTTGGCTGATCGAATTTGTGCCGCGAACGCATTTGCACTGGCGCCGCGGGCCGGCGGCGTTGTGGGCGATGATCCGCTTCTATCAGGTGATTCCGGGTATCGTGATCCTCGTCCTCCTGACGGCGCCGTGGTACATCGCGATGTACCAGAAGCACCGGGGGGAGTTTATCGAGAAGGCGATCGTTTACGAAAACATCGAGCGCTTTTCCACACCGATCCGCGACCACACCGGCACGGTTTCCTATTATTTCTCGACGATTTTCCACGGCATGTACCCGTGGTGCGGTCTGCTGCCGGTGGCGCTGTGCTGTGTGTTGTTCGGTTTCCGAACAATCAACGACGAGCTGCGCAAGCGCTGGTTTTTTGTGGCCTGGTTTCTGGCAGTTTTTCTGCTTTTTACGATGGCCGGTACCAAACTACAGCATTATCTGCTGCCGATAGCACCGGCGGTGGCAGTCCTGACAGCCCTGGTATGGCGCGCCTGGTTCCAGGCGGACATGCCATTCTGGGTGAGACCGGCGCTGCTCATCTCGATCCTGTTTCTGATGCTGCCGATCCGCGATTTCGACCTGGAAGGCGACCGTTGGCTTTGGGACAATTTCACCAACAAACGCAACATCGACAACATTGATGTGCAACCCTTTCTCGATCGACTGCTGATCATCTGGTCCGTCGGCATGGTGCTGGCCACCCTGATCAACCGGTCCCGAATCATTGCCGGCGCCACCGTACTGATCGCGTATGCCAACGGCATGTACTTCTGCCACGAGGTCATGCCGACCCAGGACGTTGAGCGCTCGATGGCGGCGTACGTCGAATATTACAAGAGTCACCGGCTCGATGAAACGTCAGATCTGGCCTTCTACGGCAAGCACAGATATTCGACTGCCTATTACTGCTACGGCATGGACGACGATACGTTGCATTACTATTCGCGCAGCGAGCCGGAGAACCTCGCCGAATTTGCTCACAACCAGACCGAGATTTACATCATCACCGAGAAAAAATACTGGCAACGACTGTATGCCGAATTACAGAAGCATTCCGGCAAGAGCTGGTATTACGTCTCGCGGGAACATCCAAGGTACTGGCTGGTGACCAACACACCGAAAGACGAGCGTCGCGCTGGCGATGCCCCAGAGTAGTCAAATCCCGCATGCCACAGTTGATTTGTAAATATCCACAACTATGGTATACACATAGAATCTGCGGGTGTAGCTCAGTGGTAGAGCGCTACCTTGCCAAGGTAGCTGTCGACGGTTCGAATCCGTTCACCCGCTCCATTTC
>CAJWLW010000408.1 GCA_913042885.1 uncultured Lentisphaeria bacterium
TCGATCTTCTTGCCACCAAGCCAGTAGGTCCCCGCATGAGCCATGTGCGGCCCATCGCCCAGCACGAGCTCAGGCCCATTGGGTCCGTTGACAGTCGTCTCCGCTCCGTAGCAATACCACGGCTTGCCGCCCGGCTTGGGATCCGCGTCGAGGTTATCGTTGTGGGACTTGCTGCTGCTCAGCTTCTTCCATTTTTTGCGATCGGGGTCCCATATGTCGATCCTCGTGGACACCGTCTGGCTCCAGCACGCCTTGTTGCATCCAAAGTCGGACAAGGACGACAGCGGCACCGCGAGACGGGTCAGCGCCCCCGACCCCTTGTGCGGCTTGGGCTTCGTCCAGTCCTCGTTGTCGTGTGGGACGGCCGCGCCAGTCAGGCCGCTGGGGACCGGCGCCGCCGGCTTTCTGCAGGGCCCTGTCCTGAAGCTTACGATCTCGAACAGCTTCTGGCCCTCCACCACAGTGGCGCCCTCGGACGGGGCATCAGGCGTCGGTTGTCGGTAGATGCCCGTTTTCAGATTGTCACAGGTGAAGGTGAATGAGGTCACCGGCACACCGTCGAGGACCACCACGATACTCACGGTGCGGGTGTCGGTGTCGAGCGTCGCCGTACTGGACGTCGTGAGTTTGGGGCCGTTATTCCTTGCCGGCGTGCCGCCTTCGTCGTAGGCGTAGATACGCACGCCCGACGACGTGCCACGAAACTTGATCTGTTTGATGCAGCAGTCTGTCTCGGCGTTGCTCAGGGCCTGCCCTTCGGGCGCCTGCTGCATTAGCGGATCGTCCAGCTGCGTGGACTCCTCCTGGTCGCCGATGGCGTCGACCAATACATCCAACAAGAGCCCCTGAGAGCTGCCCTTGGCCGTAACAACCACCACCTCAGTGCCCTGGGCTGGTGCGGTATCAAGCGACTCGAAAAACACGTACGCCGTAGATAGGCCCTGCTCGACGAGTTCAAGTCGGTTGGGGCTGCGGACACTGTCGCCCACCCGTACCTGCATGTCCCGGGAAAACCCGTAGCCGTCCACTTCGATGACCAGGGGTTCACCGGTGTCCTCGTCGTCGAACATAAAATCCACACGCGAAAGGGCAGGCTTGCCCTGCTCGACCACACCACGAAGAAAGTAGACGTCACCCTGGTCGAGCATGCCGTCGCGGTTGACGTCCATTTCCGGTTCGAGACCTTCACCCGTGTCGAGTGCGCCGGTAAGCATCTCCACATCTATCGCGTCGACGAACTGGTCGCCGTTGATGTCGGGCCCACCCTGCCGCATGCCGGGCTCCAGGCCGATATCGGCATCCAGATCAAAGCCAAACTGCGTCTCCGTGAGGGTCTCACATGGGGAAAAAGGGGTGTCCAGGAAACCGGTCGTGTACAGGATGCAATTGAGGCAGTCGGCCTGGCGGCTCGGCTCCTCACCGGTCGCGGCCAGCAGCGAGCTGGCCGAATCTGTCAGGTACTGCTCAAACTCCTTGCGCGAAGACGTTGGAGGCTGATGGCAGATGTCATCCACCACCTGGGCCAGAATGACGTCGCAATTGATGCCGCCTTGGGCATGGATATTGCCGCCGAAGACGAGCAAGACACCGAGCATGGAGATGAGTAAGAGTGCGTTGCGTTTCATGAGTCAAATCTCTGTTTGGAGGTCCATGGTACACCCCGTCTATCGCTCTGCATCCCTTGAATATTATAAGAAATTTCCCTGGAAATTCCAAAGTTTTTTTTTGAAGGAAATCGACGGACACAAGAGGGTGACGCAGGCGCCGCAAATGATGAGCACAGAGGCTCGTCTGACTACCGGGGCCTCCCTGCTGGGTGGAGCCTGTTCGTTGGCATTGATCGCCGCCCAGAGGTCGTTTCCCACATTCCGGGCTCCGAGCGAGGATCACGCCGATTGGCGCGGATACCGCGCCGTCGTATATTGACAGCATGCAAAATCCAGACGCCAATTTCTACCGGGACTCGTCTCGCGACTATCCGGTCATCGACCACGCCGATGGCGTGTACGTCTATGATGATCAGCACCGCCAATACCTCGACTTCGGTGCCGGCATCGGCGTCACCAACATCGGCTGCAGTGTGCCCGAGGTGACGCGACAGATGGCGGCGCAACTCGAGAAAGTCACCTTCGTCTTCAATGGCTACTTCACCAGCAGTCCGCGGATCAAACTCGCTGAAAAACTGCTCGAATTCTGTCCCGACGGCATGTCCGGCGTCATCTTCGCCAGCAGCGGTTCGGAAGCCAGTGAGGTGGCGATCAAGATCGCCCGTCAATACCATCGCGAAACGGGGAACGAATCGAAGTGGAAGGTGATCGGCCGTCAACAGGGCTACCACGGCAATACCATGGCGGCGCTGTCGGCCTCCGGCCGCGAGGCCTGGCGCGATCATTTCGAGCCGTACGTCTATGACTTCCCGCAGATCCCGGCGCCGTACTGCTATCGCTGCCCACTGGGGCTGAAGTACCCGTCCTGCAACGTGCAGTGCGCCCGCGAGCTCGAAGACACGATCAAGGCCGAAGGTGAAGAGACCGTCTCGGCATTCATCGCCGAGCCGGTCTGCGGCACGACCATCGCCGGCGTCACGCCGCCGCCCGAGTACTACGACATCATCCGTGAAATCTGCAACCGCTGCAACGTGCTGTTCATCGCCGACGAAGTACTGGTGGGGCTCGGACGAACCGGCAGGAACATGGGCATCGACCACTGGGACGTTGTGCCCGACATCATTGTTATCGGCAAAGGCCTGGCCGCCGGCTACGCACCGTTGTCCGCCGTCGTCGTGAGCGCCGAGATCGAGGACGCAGTGAAGTCCGGCAGCGGCCGGCACACGCAGGGGTTCACGTACAGCGGCAATCCGCTGTCGTGCAGTGCCGGCCTGGCGGTGTTGACGTATATCCAGGACCACGACCTGGTGGCGCAGGCAGCGGCGCGCGGCGACTATCTGAGGGCGAGACTCGAGGAACTGCAGGACCTCGATATCGTCGGCGACGTCCGCGGTGTCGGCTTGTTTCTCGGCGTCGAGTTTGTCGCCGACCGCGAATCCCGCGAACCGCTGCCGGCAGAACAGGGCCTCACCGGCCGCATAGTGAGCGAAGCAATGGCGGCTGGGCTGATCCTGATCGGCGGTTTCCCCGGCTGCGTCGACGGCGTGCGCGGCGATCAACTGCAGATCTCACCGGCCTTCGTGATCAGTGAAGAGCAGATTGACGAAGCGATCGGAATTCTGCGGCAGGTGTTGGAGCGCGTTCAGCCGTCGCTGTAACCAATCAGCTCGAATCTTCATTCCGTCACCGCTGGTGGAACATCAATGAATCCTGACAAATCCGCGCCCATGATTGATGACCGCGACTGGCACCAGTTGACGCTGGGCGAGCGGATTCGGCAATTGGAGGTCGAGGGGTACGTCGTGCTGCCCGACCTGCTGGACGCCGATCACATCGCGCGCCTGAAAGCGCAGACCGCAACGTTCGAGACGACGCCTGTGGATTACAGCGTCCACCAGCGCGGCCGAAACAACCTCGAGTTTGTCGGTGGTGCAGTTTCCGACCTCATCGCCTTTCCGCCAACGCTCGATTTCCTCCGAACGCTATGCGGCAATGAGCTTGTGCTGATGTCCTATGACTACAGCAGCTCGGGCCCCGGGCATCCAGGTATCAGCTTTCACTGCGACGGGCAACCCTGGGGCTCGACCATCTTCGGCACCCAGTTTTCGTGCCCGAAGCTGCTGCGAGTCCTGTACTACCTCGATGACCTGACTCCCGAAGTGTCGCCGTTTCGAGTCATTCCACGGTCGCACTTGAGCTACCACAATCAGGCCAACCCGTATCTGCGCTACGACGCTCATCCCGAGGAAGTGATGATCACATGCGGGGCAGGATCGGCCGTGGTCTTCGATCATTGCCTCTTTCACGGCAACTATCCAAACACCGGCGACTACGCACGCGAAGCCCTGCAACTGGCGTATCGTCCGACCTGGGCGGGACCGAGCGAAGGAGTCGAACCCTGGGATGCGGAGGAAGTTGCGAAACTTCCCACCGCGGTACAAGAGCTCATGGGTGATCGCGGCGGCCGTATCTGGATTCCGGAGGCTGGCAACAAGCCGCCCGACATGCCGACTGCGGCGCCGGGGCT
>CAJWLW010000409.1 GCA_913042885.1 uncultured Lentisphaeria bacterium
ATCACGATCCCGAGATGCTGCGCTACCTCACTGGCCTCGGCATTGGCCTGAATACCGAAGTGACGGTGGAACAAATAGAGCCTTTCGACGGCCCACTGACCCTGAACGTCGCCAACCAGCAGCACAGCATCAGCCGACTCGTCGCGAGCAACATTTTTGTCGCCGACAACGGCGCCGCGTAAGAAAGCGTTTCCGGGTCGATCCCGTCCCGCGTCTCAATCCGCCGCCAGAAATACCTCAATCACATTCTCGCCGCGCCATTTCACGTCGATGCTCGCAACACGAGTCCCTGCATCCCAGTCAAAAGGTACAGTCCGGCTGTGTACACGTATTTGCTCAGGACGGCCGGCCAGAAAAAAGATGGTCATGCGTGAACGGCCGCTGCCTTGCGCCTTGATTCGGATACGCCCATCGGGATCGGCGTCGATTGCCGCAACATAAATCATCGGGTCCTCGGCGGTCACCGCAAGTTTACCATGCCAGGCAACCGACCGGATCGTCGCCGGTGGCACGCGCAATGGGAACCCGTTTCCGTCAAGCCAAACTGTGACGTCCAGTTCGTTTGTCGCCATTTCCCACCATCGTGTGTCGGTAAAAAAGATGGCGGTGAAATCACGGCCCGGCTCGCCATCGCCGGTCACAAAGACGCCGTGATTCACATAGTCGGCCGGCTCGATGCGGACTGGAGGCGCGACCTCGGCAGCGATCGAAGCGATCAGGTCGCGATACAACTCTTCAAACGCCTCTTCGCCGGGAAAATTCCAGGCTGTCAGGAGAATCGCTCGCCCCCGTCCCAGTTTTCGCTCCACGAGGAGTGGTGTATGGTCATTCGTCCGTGCCAGAACAACAGCATCGTCTGTCAACCGGATTCGCGGCGCTCGCAACGGGTTTCGCCAATGATTGTCGAGCGGGTACCCCCGCCGTTTGAGCAGCGACGCCCCTTGCCGGGTCCGTACGGCCCGGGTGCCGAGTGCTTTCGTTTTGCCGGAAACCTGTACCCCGAACAGGTCACGCCAGTTGCCCCGCTTTACCAGCGGCGACGTGACGCCATGCACCACGGACGTCGTCAACTGCGGTGTTGCCATCAACAGGATGCCACCATTCTCGACATAGGTGCGCAGGGCATCGTATTGTTCATCTGTCGCACTGTTCCAGCCAAAGAAAATCAAGGCGCGATAGGCCTGCCATTTCCCGGCATCAATCAGATCGCCGGGGACCAGATCGACCTTGCCGTACGGCGTCCCGCAGAACCAGTGCCGCTCGCTTTGCGGATGTTCCGCGGGGTAGCTCGTGCCAAACCCGATGCGCGGCATGACCACGTCCAGATAGCGCCAGCCGGACTCGGCGATGCCGTATGGCCAATGTGACGTTCGCCGATCGAGTACTTCCGTGCGGGTTGAACGCCAGAGATTGCGGCCGGGTTCGTAGAAGCCCTGCTGGTAGCCGTTCTCGTCGGGGCCAGGCTGCCACTCGGCAAAACCGTCCCAGCCATCGAGGCGGCCTTGAACGATGCCAAGCGGCGCCAACGGCAGCCCGGGACGGGATCGCGTGCGAATAAAGTCGTAGAAGTTCGCCTCGATCTCGAACCGTGCCCGGTCCACCGGATCCGCCAGGTAACCGCCGTGGCCCGGCAGCGCGCGGCCCCGCATGTACCGACCACTGATTTCCGGCATGAACCAGGTGCAGCCCGAGAGGTAGGCGATCCAGTTGTGGAGCGATGCGATTCGGAGCGCCCGTTCGTCGTCCCAGTACAACACCGCACAATCATCGCAGTTGGAGACGCCCATGGGCAGCTCGTATGACCGGGCGGCCCCGCGCATGCTGCCCTGTTGCCACTCGAGATTGCAGTACCCTTCCTGTACCCAGATGACACTTGCGCCCGCCGCTGCGCTGTAGCGAGACCAGGCCTGGCTGGAATGACAGGCAAATCCCGGATGGCTCCCGTAGAAGTCCAGCAGATACGTCAGGTATGCGTTGTGCAGCTCCAACAGGTTGGCGTGCCGGGCAATCGGCGGTTCCTCACGGGCCGAGCCGGTTGCGACTATGTGCCGGCCGCCCCAGCGCTGCACGTCCGCCACCGTGTATTTGTTGGCAGGCCCCTCCAAGAAGGGGCCCCAGGACCAGGAGAGATACAAATCGGCATCGCAGTGCAGACGGATCACCCGACGCATGGTCGCGGCCGGAGCGGCTGCCGGCATGCGGTTGCGGAAATGCACGGTATTGCCCAATTCATCGCGCTTGATGGCAGTGATCATGCGCGCATGTCCGTCGAGGTCATCCGCCGGCGCGTCCAGCGCTGTGACCACCATGAAGTTCATCGCATTCGGGTCCACCCCGTCCACGATGCGCGGCATCCGGATCTTTAGAGTTCGGTTGCTGAAGCGGATCGTAGCGTGGCCCGATGCTGCCGGTCTCGTTGCATTGAATTGCAGGGTTGACTCGCCTGGTCCCACAGCGGCAGGGATTTTGTTGAGACAAACCAATCCGGCCGGCAACGCCATTGAAATCAAGCGATCACCCTCGGGCATGTCGATGCCGACTTCGAATGGCCGATCGACATGCGCCACCCGCGGTACGCCGGGCACGATCGGCCGCGCGCGCCAGCGAACAACGACTTCTTCGATAAACGGTCGCCCGACTGCGATCGATCCGGGTTGCCACGGCACTTGTCCTGATCCGGAAGCGAACACAGAAGCACCGGCGGGGTCGATCACCCGGATCAATAATTCATTCAAACCCGGGCGCACCGCCTCGGCGGGAACCGGCAACGTCAGCTGGGCGTAAATACCCTGTTGGACATTCAGTGCCGGCCGCCGGACGGCGTTCACGCGCACGCCATTTATTTCGATGGCGTATGGCGACGGCAAGTCGGAGCGCCCGTCCCGCGGGTCGTTGCCGATCCATGGCCAGCAATACTGCAACGGCCGCAGCTCGAGCGCAAATTCAAGGGGCGTTCTTCGATTGAGCCGCGGGAGCCTGAACCACGCCTGTATTTCACCGGAAGCGGGGATCTCAGCCAAATACTTCGCGCTGACGAAACAGTGCCCGCCAACCTGCGGCCAGTCGCCGGCGTCCGGTTTCCAGCGAGGCCGCGCGACGGTGCCGAAGCGTTCACCGGCAAAACGTACGGCCGACCATCCCGCGTGTGAATCCTGCGATTCCGCGGCCAGTACCGCAAGGTTTCGAAAGGCAAGCCAGGCGCCACTGCCCTGGCCGCTGATATTAAGTTGGACGGTGTTTGCGCCATCGGACAGTGTTCCCGTGGGCAGGACAACGTGAGAGCGCAGGAAAATGCGATGCCCGAACGCCTTTCTCGGCACCCCGGCGGGCACCTGCGGCGGCGTTCCCTCCCAGATTGCCCTATCGTTGATAATGATGCTCAAGACGGCGTTGGTATTCAGCGCCTCGAAAACCAGAAGTGTCTTACCCGAGACGCTGCCCGCCAGGTCAAAAGTGGCATGGGCTGTCTCGCCGCTTTTCAGCAACACTGACTGCGCTGACGACAAGAGCCCGGAGAAGCCGGAAGCTGGGCGACTGCCGCCCCGAAACGAGCTGACAGGTATCGGCACCCAGTCTCCCGGTGTCGGTGCATCGTGCAGCACCCTGCAACCGGGTCCCGATTGCAGCGACCCTGGTGCGGGCTGATAGGTCGGCTGCCGCAGCAATTCGATCCGCGGTTTCAGCGGCACCCTGTGCTCATCCGTCAGGCGTGCGATCAATTCACAGCCGCCGCGATTGCTGCGTAGCCGCAGCATGATCAGGTTCCTGCCGCGCCGCCACCTGATCTTGTAGACGTTCTGATCCGGGGCGGTGATCCGGTTCATCAGCTGGATGTCGTGCAGCTCGCGACCGTTCACGTACAGGCGGTACCCGTCGCTGGTGCCCAGCCATAGCAAGCCGGTGCAGGCCTTGTCGAACACCACATACGTTGCGGCGAACATGATCAGATGGCGGCCGAGAAACGGGCCTGGCCCCAGCTCCTGGGTGACGTTCATTCTGATGGCCGCGCTGTGCCTGGCCTCCCAGCGCCAGGTGCCCTCTGACGTCGTCACCGTGTCGCCGGCCACCGGCCGCACATTGCCTTCGCCTTTGGGATGCCGGAGATAGTCGTCATCGTGCGGGAGCGTTCCGTTC
>CAJWLW010000410.1 GCA_913042885.1 uncultured Lentisphaeria bacterium
TATGGCAGCGATTTCGCTGTCATACCTCCCCGGGAGCGGCCCCTCCCCAGGCCGCTCCCACTTTTTTCGGCCTATTTCCCTCCCTGCTTCAAGCGTCCCGGACAGGGCACCTTTCTTCGACTGTGCCCGAATCCTGCGAGTTTCTATCCATCGCAGGCGCCAAGATCTCCTGCGACCTGCCCGGGGTATTGCCAACCCTTTATAACAAGCTAAGTTACAGCTTCTCAACCGGGGAAAGGGGAGACGCACGTGTTCCGTCGAATCTGTTGTAGCCTTGTCGTCATCGACTGCCTGCTGGTGTTGGCCCATCTGCTGTGGCCAGAGTATGAATGGGGCCAGGGACGCGAGTCGTATTTCAACCTGGGCAACCGCTTGACGCTGGCATCGTGGTACACGGCAGCGAAGCTGACGGCACTGGCGATCCTGGCCCTGGTCGCGTTTTTTCGGGAATCGCACTGCAGCAATGACCGGCAACCGCGCCCATGGATGTGGCTCGGGATTGCGGGTTGGGCGTTGCTCTGGTCGTTTGTCGAGATCAGCCAGATCCACAACCGCCTGGAGCTCCTCGACTATGACGATCCGGACGCCTACTCACTGCTGACGCAAGTCGGCCTGGCACTGATCGTCATAGTGGTGGTGGCCGCTTTTCTGTGGACCCGCCTCAAAGATTCACCAGCCTCACAACTGCGTTGCATGGTCGGCTGGATAGTCGCGTGGCTGGCCGCCATTGCGATATCTGCATTGATCCGCGGAGGGCTGACGGGTCACACGGAGAGCCTGGTCAGTCTCCGCGGCCTCGGCCACCTGGCCGGCACGACGATGCTCCTGGCAACGATTGGCGCCGTGGCGCTGCGGCCGCTGGACGCGGCACCTGATCAGGCGGCGGCTCGAAGTTCTGCATTCCCGTCCGGCCGCCGCAGCATCTGGCTGCTGATAGGCGTGGGCGGCACGACGTTTTCGATCATTTATCTGCAAATCATTCTGTTCCAGATGATGATGATTTTCGCCGACTACCTGACCGCGACATTCGTCATTTCGATCGCCCTGCTTGGCCTCGCGGTGGGCGGGTTGATCGGCGCGTACTGCGCCGGGCGCGCGGCTATATCGACGATGATTACCGCGGCGTTGATCCTGCCGTTCGGCGTCATGCTGGCATTCGGCACGGCAGTAAAATTCATGCCGACACCACTGCTCGCCTCCTTGCTGATGATGGTGCCGTTCGCCTGTGGCAGCGCGGTGATTACAGTGGCGCTGGCGCGGGCGAAGTCGCACCTCGTTTACTTCATCGATTTGCTGGGGGCGGCTATCGGGGCATTCGCGGTTTGTTTCGCGCTCGGGGCTTTTCGTGAAGAAAGCAGTCTGTTGTTTCTCTCGGCGTTCACGGCGGCACTGGTAATCTGCTACGCCATCTATCTGCGGTCGCCATGGGCGCGCGGTCTAACCATCGCCCTGGCCGCAGTCCTCTGCCTGGGCTTCGTGTCGATCGGTGTTTCGAACCTGCAGAACGACATATTCAATGTCGTACGCTACAAGGTGCTGCGGATCCATTCCAAGGCAAACGTCATGTACTCGCGCTCCTCTTTTGTAGGTCGCTATGACATCATCAAGCGCGGCCCGAATTCGAACACGATAAAAGCCTACAACAACGGCCGGACGATCGATACCATGCGGCCGACCCCGCCAGAGGAGTTCCAGATCGACCCGCGCATGCCGCACACGTATCTGGATAACCCGTCGATCCTGATCCTCGGTTTGTCGGGTGACGGCGTTGCCAAGACGTCGCGGTTTCTCAGCGACCGGGTCGTCGGCATCGAGATCAATCCGCGCATCGTCGAACTGCAGTCGAACGAACTGATTCCATACAACGGCGACAGCTACAAAGACATCGAAGTGCATGCCATGGACGGTCGCAGCTATCTGGAAGCGATCGACGAGCAATTCGACATCGTAACGTTGATGAACGCTCACGGCGCCCGCGGCGCAGCGGAAGGCAGCGCGCCGAGCCCGGAATACCTGTTTACGCTCGAGGCGTTTCATTCGTACTTCGACCACATGACCGACCGCGGTATCCTCAACATTGAGGAACCAATCAACCGGCCGCGCCGTGAACCGCCGGTGTGGAAAATGATCGTAACGATCCGCCAGGCACTGATCGACCGCGGCATCGAGCATCCGGAGAACCACTTCTTCGTTTTCCAATGGCGAACGACGACCAACAACTACATCCAGACAGTCGTCAAGAAAACGCCCCTGACCGAGACCGATGTGAGCAATCTGCAACGCTGGCTCGACGAGGTCGACCGAGTGCGACAGATCGAACGGGAACAGAACCGCAAACTCGGGCCGATCCGGTCGATAACGACAATCCTGCACATGCCTAATGCCGACTACGACACCAACTACACACGCCTCATGAAAGGCGAGGTTGACGCGGCGGTGCTGCAGGCACGCAATCTACGAGTGACCACGGACAATCGCCCATTCCATTTCGACGTCGATCCGCGCCATCCGAATATCCGGAAAGCCTGTATCCGTGCCATGCTGATGTCGCTGCTGCTGCTGCCGTTTTTCGTTGGCTTCCTGGTGCGACGCCGTCGCGGACTCCGCAAACTGCTGCCGTTCGTCCTGGCGGTGGGACTGACCGGGCTGGGGTATTTTCTGATCGAAGTGGTGCTGATCGAACGCTACGAAATATTCATCGGGTCGCCGGTCGTCACCTTCTCGACCATCCTCGGCACCCTGCTGATTTTCTCCGGGCTCGGAAGCCTTTGGAGCGGTCGGGTGAAGCCGCGGCAGGCATACATGGCGCTCGGCGTTGTATTCGTCATGCTGATCGCGCAGCAGTTTCTGCCGAAGCTCTTTCCGATGGCCGCGGCGTTGCCGCTGGCAGCGAAAGTGATCCTGGTGATTGTTGCAGTGGCGCCGCTGGCGTTTTGCATGGGCGTGCCGTTTCCGTTCGTGCTGCGCCTGGGCAAAGATCGGTACGAAGAGTCGTCGGCCGGCATGCTGTTCGCTTTCAATTCGGTGGCCAGTGCGCTGGCGGTGCCGCTGTCGATGAACATTTCGACGTCGTACGGCCTGAACGCGACGTTCACTGCCGGCATCGTAGTGTATCTGGTGGTCATGCTGCTACTCGCATCGATGCACCATCCGGGACTGGAGTTGCCGGCCAATGCAATAGCAGTCGTAGTTGCCGCCACCCTTTTCGCCGGACCGTGGATCAGCAGGCAGGAGATCGAGACCGGAGCACAAGACCGCTACGAAATCTTTGCGATCAGCTACGGCCGATCGATTTACGGTGACCACAAGATTTTCTCCGGCGGCTCGCGAGAGGAGGCGCACCATTTCGAGTGGATGTTCTGGGTTGTCAAAGGCGGCGGCAAGACGATCCTCATCGACACTGGCTTCGACGACAAGGACACCGCGAAAGTCTGGGGCATCAACAACTACATCAGTCCGGTCAAGCGCCTGCGTCACTTCGGCATCGAACCCGAGTCGGTGTCAGACGTCATTCTCACCCACATGCACTGGGACCATGTCGGCGCTATCCAGCATTTCCCGAATGCGAACGTTTGGCTGCAGAAGACCGAGTTTGAGCATGCGCAGGATCGGCTGAGCGCGCAGAAGCAATCCGCCAAGGGCATGCGCTGGAGTGATCTGGTGCAAGTACTGGACGTGCAGGAGCAGGGACGGCTGCAACTGGTTGACGGCGATCTCGAACTGTTCCCGGGTATCGAACTGCATCTCGGCGGCGCACACACGCCGGGCACCCAGTACATCAATATCGAAACTGCCGATGGCCAGGTCGTGATTGCCGGCGACATTACGTATCTCTATGAGAACAACCGCCGGCACAAGCCGATCGGTGTCTGCGTCGATCCGCAGGAAAACCTCGCGACTATCCGCAAGCTCCACACCCAGGCGGCAACACCATTCCTGATAATGCCCGGACACGATCCGCGGGTCATGAGGTGGTTTCCGAAAGTCCAGGAAGGCGTCGCACAGATCTCGACAATCGACCCGCAACTATGAACTCGCCCCGCGAAGCGACACGATGAGCGAAGAAACATTCATAAATCCAACGGCTCGCGACAGCGTACGCCGCGCCGTGCGCGTCT
>CAJWLW010000411.1 GCA_913042885.1 uncultured Lentisphaeria bacterium
CCCGGCAGTATCGACACACCGTTGTCGCGGTCGTTCAGCGAGGCGCAGCGGCAGGAGTTCATCGAAGCATCGCCGATGAAGCGCCAGGGCACTGCGCGCGAGCTGGCGGACGCAGTTTTTTATCTCGTATCAAATCGCTCAACCTACGTCACCGGCGCCACGCTGCACATCAACGGCGGCTCACTGCTGGTGTAACCCCGAACAGGAGAGAGAGAAAACCATGGCAAAATACGCCAACTGTGTGATGGAAAGTGACCAGCATCCGCTGTGGGAAGCACCCGATGGATCACGCCAGGTGTCACCGCTCATCACGAAAGATCATTGTGGCGCCGAATCGTGTTGCTCCGGCCTCTGGTGGCTGCATCCCGGCCGGGAGGGCGCGCCGGACATCCATCCCAACGCCGATGAAATCTACTATGTGGTCAGTGGCGAAGGACGTCTGCTGCTCGGTGACGAGGCGTACACTGTCCGCAAAGGCATGACGATCTTCATTCCCCGCAACGTGACGCATCAGACGTTCAACACCGGTGACGAGGATCTCTGCTACTACTGGATCTTCGCACCGCAACCCTTGGAAGCCGCCAAGCAGGACGCTGAGGGCTGGAAAAAACTGAGGTAACAAATCATGGCAAGCCTCGAATCGAAGGTTGCAATCGTTACCGGCGCTGCCCAGGGCATCGGCAGAGCATGCGCGATCCGGCTGGCAGCCGACGGTGCCAAAGTCGTGGTCGCTGACATCCAGGTCGAAAAGGGCAAGGGGTTGGCGGCCGAGCTCGGCGATTCCGCACTCTTTCACGAACTCAATGTCGCCAGTGAAGAGCAGTGGGCGACAGCAATCGCGACTACCGTGGAGAAGTGGGGCAAGCTCGACATCGTCGTCCACAACGCCGCTGTCGTCACACCCGCCTCGGCCGTGCAGGACACGACAAATGAAGAATTCGACTTGCTCATCGACGTCAACATCCGTGGTATTTTCTTCGGCTGCAAACTGGCGTACCCGGAGCTCAAGAAGTCGAAGGGCTGCATCGTCAGCATCGCCAGCATGGCCGGTGTTTCAGGCCAGTTCGAACACGCCGT
This sequence comes from uncultured Lentisphaeria bacterium, assembly GCA_913042885.1. The sequence continues at coordinate 1,078 of CAJWLW010000411.1, forward strand.
CTACGGTGCCACCAAAGGGGCCGTCAACGCTCTGACCAAGTGTATGGCGATCGACTGGGCGCCCGACGGCATCCGTGTTAATTCCATCTGCCCCGCCTGTGTCCATACAGAGGCCATGGAAAGGTACGTCGTCGATTTGCCCAACCCCGAAGAGGCACTCCAGAAATGGGCCAATATCCACCTGATAAAGCGTCTCACGGACCCCGCCGAAATCGCCGCGGTCGTTTCGTTTCTCAGCGGTGACGATGCCTCGTTCATTACTGGCAGCAACATGCCCGTAAGCGGCGGCAGCGAGTGCGGCTACAATATTTCACAGTGATTTTTCAACATGCCTGAATTCCCGATCACCGATACGCATGTGCATCTGGCCGGCAAGGACGCCCTCCAGTATGCCTGGCTGGAAGACAACGGAGCGCTTTCCGGCACCTACGAGCTTGCCAACTACGACATCGCCTGCGGCGACATCGACGTCGGCAGCATCGTTTTCATGGAATGCGGCGGCGAGCCGTATGCCAACGAAGTCGAATGGGTCATGACACTCGCCGAACAAGACCCACGCGTCAAAGGTATTCTGGCACGGATTCCAATCGAGGAAGGCGAGCCAATCGTTCCGACACTGGAAGCCTGGGCAGTAAATCCACTGGTCAAAGGCGTGCGCCGATTGATCGAAAGTGAGGATGTCGAGTTTTGCCTGCAACAAGCCTTCATTGACGGCGTAAACCTACTGCCGCAGTTCGGGCTCAGCTTCGACATCTGCATCAATCACCGCCACCTCGCGAACGTCCTTAAGTTCGTCGCGCAGTGCCCGGACGTGCAGTTCATCCTTGATCACATCGGCAAGCCCGGCATCCGCGACGGCCTGTTCGAACCGTGGAAGTCGGAGATTCGCCAGCTCGCTGAATTCCCGAACGTCACCTGCAAAGTCTCGGGGGTGGTGACCGAGGCGCATCACAATAGCTGGACCCGCGACGATGTGCGGCCCTATGTCGAACACGTCATCGAATGCTTCGGTTTCGATCGCGTCACTTACGGCAGCGACTGGTTCGTGCAGACACTGGCGTCAACCTATCCGCGATGGGTAGAGACACTCGACTGGATCGTCGCCGATTGCAGCGACGATGAACAACGCAAGCTCTACGACACCAATGCTAAAAGAATCTACCGGGTGGACGACTGATGGATAAACTCTTCGATTTCTCGGGACGACGCGTCGTCGTAACCGGAGCCAGCCGCGGCATCGGCCGTTCAATCGCCGAGGCATTCGGCGAACGCGGCGCCGATGTTGCCGTGCACTATTGTTCCTCGGCGGATGCAGCGGCGGAAGTTGTCGACTGCATCACCGCGTCCGGTGGCAAGGCCTTTTCTGTCCAGGCAGATTTGATCGCGGCCGACGGCGCCGCCAAAATAGCGGATGCTGTCAAGAACCGCTGGGACAGCCTCGACATTCTGGTCAACAACGCTGGTGATGTCGTTGGGCGCTCGACATTGGCCGAAGCCGATGACACGCATATTGAACAAACGCTCGACCTGAATTTGAACAGCGTCGTCGACCTTACCCGCCGGCTGATACCGCTGCTCGAGAAGGGGCAGGCACCGGCCATCGTCAACATCACGTCGATCACCGCCTTCAATGGTGGTCAGGGCGGCGTCAGCGTGTATGGCGCAGCCAAGGGCGGCATCCTCGGCCTCACCCGCAGCCTCGCCGTTGAACTGGCTCCGACGATCCGCGTCAATGCGGTTTCGCCCGGTGTGATCGTCACCGACATCCATCGTCGCATAACAACCCCCGAACGCCTGGCGGTGGTCGCAGAGAAAACGCCGCTGGGCCGCAACGGCGATCCCGACGAATGCGCCGGTGCCGTTCTGCTGCTGTCCGGGGCTGGCGGTTCCTTCATCACCGGGGATGTGATCCATGTCAACGGCGGTCTGTGGATAGGATAACTACGCCACAGCTGAATATCCTAATCATCCTCTGCAATGAACTCCGGCACCAGGCGCTGGTGATTCACGACGGCGCAAGCATTGGGGTTCGATGGCTCGCGCAACGCCTGTCATAAACGCCGTGCAATGAACGGCCGCGGAGATTCGTTCTACTTCATCCCGCGTCCATCAGCCCTTTCATGTATCCGATCGCCCACAACCGCCCCAGCATCGTGTACCCGGCCAGGTCGGTCGATTCGCCTGCCAGCACCGGCACGTGGTCCGGGCGGATCGGGCCGTCGAAACCGATCTCCTCGTACGCACGGATGCACGCCGCCATGTCGGTCTGGCCGCTGTCGTGCCAGGTCTCCGTAAACTTCGGCACACTGCCGATGACATCGCGAAAATGAACAAATCCGATGTGATCGCGGAAGCGGTAGATGTTCTCGACTACGTCAACGCCCATGGAACTGAAAACGCCCTGGCAGAAAGTGATCGCGTTGGCCGGACTCGGCACCAGTTCGACCAGGCGCTGCAGCTCGTCCGGGGACGTCATGATCTGGGCGTCGCCGAGAAAGGGCGACATCGGCGGGTCATCCGGATGCATCGCCAGCACCACCCCTGCAGACTCCGCAACGGGTAGAATCTCTCTGAGGAAATCTTCCAGATTCTCCCACAACTGCGATTGCGTTGTCGGTTCTTTGCCCACATTCCAGGCATGACCCGTTTCACCGTTTACGTCGAGCACTTTGGCGCTGTCGACCTGGTCGATATCGAACTGGCTGACCAGCGAACCGCCGCGGTCGGATACGTCAACGCTGGTACGGCTCCAGTCGCCGCCCGGCATCCAGCAATAGCACCAGACGGGGATTTCTAGTTTCCCCATACTCTGAAGCATGTCCGCGACGGCTTCGATCTGGGCATCGCGATTGGGACCGCCGTGGATGATGTCGTCCATCGGCACATCGTTCTCGATCACCGTCAACTGCAGACCGAAGGACGCGATATGACCGTGCACCTTCTCGAGCGCCTCGAAACCGGGCCCCGGATAATACGTCACGATATCGGTGACACCGATCTGCCGGGCGAGAACGAGTTTCTCGTCGGTCAACGG
>CAJWLW010000412.1 GCA_913042885.1 uncultured Lentisphaeria bacterium
CCGGTATTGCACGGCCTCTGATGCCCCGCCCTCCCTGATTCCGTACTCACAGCTTCACGTCTGCGCGTCGAGCCGGACGGTTACGATCTCGAGTTCGCCCATGTAAAGGTCGGTCATGGCGTCATCACGTCGTTTGTCGACCTGCACCCAGAGTCGATTCAGTCCTGTGCGCAGCGCCGTTGGCGGTATCGACGACACCTCCGCATCGACAAGGATAAACACGTCCTTGCCGTAGCCTCCCTCGCTGCCTTCGGCGGCGGCGGCGCGCATTTCCGGGCGTTGATACGTGGGCGTGTCAATGATTTTCAGGGCCTCCTGGTACTCTTCGTCGGGGATTTCTTCACCGGCCAACTGCTCCAGGTCTTCATAGCGTGCCCCGGTGTACCAGCCGATCTTTTTCCATACGATGGGCTGGGGCATGCCGGACTTGGGCATGTGGGTATGCTGGTACAGGTACCGCTGACGCCATGAGAGCTGCAGGGTCAACCGCACGTTGTTGAGGAATACACTCGGCATCGCGTCATCCGGAGACATGTCGAAAATCTTGAACCGCAACAGATCGAGCTTACGACCGCTGTCGGTCAGGTTATCGCCGAAGTAGAATTCGAATTTCCGGCGTTGCGCCAGCGGCGCGACCGGGATGCGGGTGCCACGATAGCCGGACGAGAATCCCTGCGCCGGTTCATCCACCGGCTCGACGGAGAAGGGGATGTAGTAGTGATGTAGCGGATGCCTGGCGGCAGACTCAGGGGCCGCAATCACATTGAGTGCTTCGGTGTTGAACGGCAGCCCCACCGTTTTGCAGGCCGGATGAAAATGATTGAAGACCTCGACACCGTCCGCGCCGGTGCCGTAATAGGTCTGTGCGGCGGCGGCATAAACTTCCGTCTGATAAGTCCGCGTGGTCTTCGGCCAGTGGACGACGTTGGGGAACATGCACGGATAGACGGCGCATTCACTGCCCTCGCAGATCGCCTTGAACTGCTGCACCGGGATGTTGAAATTCGTGGCGTGAAATCCACTGGGCACGATATAATCCAGCCCGGCTTCATGGATCCAGGCCGGCAGGTCGATGCCAATATTGCGCGCGATCTCGGGGGTCTCGGGCACCCGGACGCCGAAACACATGCGGGGCTTGCCGTTCTTCGCTGCAAGTTCGTCCATGAAGGCGCGGATATCGCACATCCAGTTCGTTATGATCGGCGCCAGCTCAGCGAAGCGATCTGGGGTGATGTAGGCGTATGATCCCTGGATATAATCAGGCTGGAACAGCAAGGGGAATCGGAGCCAGTTCAGCTCGATGCCGTCATAGTCGAACGTCTCGAGCAGCTCCTGGATGACGCCGAATCGGTAGTCGCGCACTTCCTGCCGGCCGTAGTCAGCCAGGCGGCTCGGTACATCGGTGCCGGGATAGCGCAGCGCCAACTCCGGATGTTCTTTCAGGAACAGACTGACATCCGGACTCTCGGTCGACAATGGCTGCAAGCCGTGGCAATCGTTCATGCGCACACCGGCGATGGCCTCCATGCCCATATCGCGGCAACTGTCGACAAAGACCTGGAGCGGCTCGTGACCGTCCCCGCGCATTTCCTTCATGACCTGTGCGGCAAGCGAGTAATCGCCGCCCTTCCATTTCGTGTCGCCGTCCGCCCCGGTGCCGGCGAAACTGTCGAAGTCGATGTTGGCCCAGTCAATGCCTCGTTTGGTAGCGAAATAGACCTTGTTGTCGAATTCGATCGAGTCCATGACGTACGAGGTAATGCCCGTGCCGCGCACGCGCTCGATCAACTCGCGCCATTCCCCGACCGAAGATGGTTCGCCGTATGCGGCCTGATCGAACGACATGATGGTGCGGAAATCGTCGTTGTAAATGACTCGGTGTTTCATAGACCTATTCCTTAACCGTTAGTTGCCACTATTCCAAGTTTCGAGAACCTCGTAAACGTGAGTTTCGTAAGGCATAAACTCGTCCGAAAAGACACCGTCAGTGAGACGGATCCGTCTATGCTCGAAAGGCAGGGTCACTTGTGCGTAGCCCGTACCGGTGATGGTGAATGTCGGGGTGATCGAAACATCGGCGGTGTTGCAGGTAATCAGGTATGTCCTGTGATTGTATCGTTTGATGCGGAACTCCAGGTCTCTGGTATTCGTGGCGATGCCCGGCAGCTCTGGTGACGGAGGCGCTATCAGAATCGGGTAGATGAACTCTATTTCGCGGGCCAAGCCCCGGTAAAGCGACCAGTGGCGGGTGGACGTTGGGTTTATGCCGTTGTGACCGACGTGGAACACCAGGCCGTTCAGGCCATGCATGAGCGCCAGGTAGGCAGCGCAGCGTATCTCTTCCGGGGTGCGTTTGTTCTCGCTTGGGACAGTGCTGCCTATGTAAAACAACACAGGTTTGGCGGGCCCGAGAACGCGTCGGATCGTTTGGACGTCGTCCACGAGGTTGGGAATAAGGTGATCTGCATAGCTGGCGTCGGAGGCCACCTCGATCATGTCCGTACAGTCCTTGTACAGGTGTAGCTGGGACATGTCGTCAATCTGGATGCTGGTCGGATGGGTGGGATCGATGCTTTTGATAAAGTCGTTGATTTTTTTGAACTCCTGCGGATTGCTCAGCGGGATACCTCGTTCCCTGTCGCGATACATGGGAAACTGAGCTTCGTAGGAGATGAACCAGTCGAAGATTTGCGAGTCCTGGTACTCAGCGATGCTTTTTCGCAGGGCCTTTTGCACGCTGTCGTCGTCTCCGAGCACGCGATAGACGGTTTTTTTCTCTTTCAACGTTGGGAATGGGAAGCTGAGACTGGCGCGGCGGAGTGCTCTGGGCACCAGGCCAAAGTTGCCCCAATTGACGTTGAAGACATTGTCAGCCAGGGCCGGAGGCGGTGTGCCGGAGCTGGACGAGAGAAATGGGCAGAAAGGTGTGTCGTTTACGATGATCACACCGTCATCTCTGAATGAGATGGACTCAACGGGATTGGGAATCGGCTTGGGCGCGGGCAGCTGCGTTTTGTAGACGACGCGATGTGCTGAGAGTTTCTGATTGCCGTCTGCATCGAGGACGGTGGCGGTGATCACATAGCGACCTAAGCTCAGGTTACCTGCCGGAATCGAGACACTGTAATTGTTGCGATCGGGCAGAACGGGAGAGGTTTTCTCGAATAAAACATCACCTTGGGCAGTCTGCTTGATCGATACCTGCAACGATGTGCCGGTCTGGACGGTTACGCCGGTCAGAAATGTGTCACAGTCCGGCGGGTAGTAATATCGATCCGGGGTGAGGACAACCGTTGACGCGGTCTCCAGAAGACCCGTCTTTTGCACATAGATCGTTTCGTCCTCGGCATCGCTGATCCTGACGGTCAATGTCGGGAGCGTTTTCAGGTTGCTTGCTTTCACGTGGTAGGGAAGGTCGAATTGCTTTTCTTCCTCAGGGGCCAGCGTGATTTCCCGGCGGGGCTGGCTCAAGCCTGCCGACAATTCAGTCTCCACGTGCAACGGCAGCGGCCTGCCGGCATGGTTTCGGATGGTCGTTCGGGTCACGGTCTGGCCGCGGCTGTCTCGTGCGAAAAGGAATGACCACGAGATTGGATCGGTCCTGCCAAAGATTAATCTGCCGAACTGCCGAGGTTTGTTGAAGGCCTTGGCCATGGCCCAACTGCTGTAGGCGCTCGAGCGTTCCCGTTCACGATTGAGATTAAAGCCCCAGGTGGTTTCAGGCTTTGGTGTGCCGATGTCCAGGCTGGCAAAGGGAATAGCCAGTTCGACTGTCCACGCGTTCTGTCCAACTGCTACAGCGACTTTGCAGTCCGGGTTCCACGACACGTCCCGGACACCGCTTTCAGCGTCACAGAAGGCCTCGTAGACATTGCCCAGCGGATTGACCATCAGGTGATAGAAGGTGTTGCGGTCGCGATTGATATCGAGATAGACCTCCACGGCGTCGGGCCTGCATATAGACTCCTTGTCGTGGGGCCAATTGTGCACGCCCAGAGATTTGATCTGACTTTCATAGCAGCGAACGGCGACGTAGAGGTACGCATCATCGTACGTGAGAAAAGCTTCCGTCTGCTCCCGAGACCAGAGTCCGTCGAGCCTTACGAATCC
>CAJWLW010000413.1 GCA_913042885.1 uncultured Lentisphaeria bacterium
CGGCCCCAGGCCCAGTCGCGGATGACCTTGATCTGCTCGCGCATGGTTTCCGAAAGTGGGACAATACTTCGCGTATGCCGGTAAATGTCCTTGTTGTTGAACTTCCGGCCGCCATCCTGGTTCGCATCGATACGGGCGGCAATGACGGCCTGTTCGACTTCGGCGCCATTCCAGCCTTCGGTCGTCATGACCAGATAATCGAGGTCGAATTCCTTCGGATCACCGCCCTGGTTGCCGATGTGAATTTTGATGATATTCTTGCGTTCATCTTCGTCCGGCAGGTCGCAGAAGAATACCTGGTCGAAACGACCCTTGCGGATAACCTCTGCCGGCAGATGCTGGATCTGGTTTGCCGTTGCGGCGACGAATACCAAAGGCGGTTTCTCCTGCATCCAGGTGAGAAATGCGGAGAAGACGTGGTTGCCGGCGTTGCCGGATTGTGCCATGCTCAGGCTGTTCTCGATCTCGTCGATCCACATGATCGCGGGCGCCACCGACTCGATGGTGCGGAGGGCTCGGTCGAAGGCGGCTTCCGGTGTACCGTAGACGCCCGAGTTGACCATGTTCATGTCGAGCCTGAACAACGGCAGTTTCCAGAAAGTCGAGACGATTTTGGCACACAGGCTCTTGCCGCAGCCGGAGACACCCATGATCAGGATACCCTTGGGAATCGGCATGCCCGCATCGACGGCCTCCTGCGTGAATGACGCTTCGCGTTTGATGATCCAGTCTTTGAGGTTTTCCATGCCGCCCATCTGATCAAGACCCAGTTTCTGCGGAATGAATTCCAGAAAGCCGGCTTTCTTCACCAGGATTTTCTTCTCCTCGAATATCTCATTGAAGATCGATTCCTCATCGAGCTTGTTGCCCATCAGAATCCGGTGTGCCAGGTGCGTGACCTCGTTGAGTGTCAGACCGCGCAGCGCCATCCCCACTTCGCCGTGCAGCGTGTCCGGGATCTGGCGGTCGGGATAGGTCTTCTGGATCCGCAAAAACTGGTGGATAAGTTCCTCCGGTATCGGCAGGCCGATATCAACGAGGGTGACTTCTTTCTCGATCGACCGCGGGATCGTGGCATCCGGCGAGACCAGGACGATGCTGGTTTGGCCGCTGCCGGTCAGTTCGTAATAGGCGTCGCGCAGGGCCCGCACGACTTCGTGCTGGTCCATGAAGTCGGGCATGTCCTTCATGACGTAGAAGCCGGGATGCGGATTTTTCGTAATCGTCTGGATCGCGGTCACGGGGTCTGTGGTCTTGCTCTTGCCCGGCGAGGGAAGGATCCCCGATGTGCATGACCAGGTGGAGACCTGCGCGTTTTCGTAACAGTCAGGCGCGATGGCGCGGAGGGTCTCCTCAACGCGGTTTTCTTCCGGCGTCTGCAGGAAGATCAACGGATTGCGGCCATTCACCGCATTCTGAATCTGTTCGGCAAATGTACTCATGGCTTGGTCCAGTTGCTTGAGTGTTGCACAGAAAGCCTGCAGTCGCTTGGGTCGGCAGCAGCGGAACGCTATATTGCTGTCGGGGATGCGATAACAGTACCCTATGAGGTATAGGGCAAGTTTGGTATGATTTCAAGTCGAGGAAACGATCTCGTGGCGTCCAATCGCGTGGCAGTGCCAGAGGAAGTTGTGGAAGCCACGATAGCGGCCTATCTGGCCGGCTACTTCCCGATGTCAGAGGATGGCGAACTCGATTACTTTACCTGTGATCCGCGGTCATTGTATCTTTTCGACTGTTTTCACGTGCCCACGAAGCTGCGCCGCTTCTATCGCAAGCACACCTTTGATCTGAAGATTGACAACGCGTTCGAGCCTGTCGTGCGTGCGTGCCGGGTCGGGCGCCCCGAGTGGATCAGCGAGTTTCAGGTACAACTCTACATCGAATTGTTCAATCGCGGATGTGCGCATTCGATCGAGGCTTGGCAAGACGGCAAGTTGGTGGGCGGCATATTCGGAACCCATTTTGGTGCTGCGTTCCTGGCCGAATCGATGTTTTATCAGGTCACTCACGCGTCGAACGTCTGCTTGGTTTATCTCATGGAGCGGCTGCAGTACGGCGGCTTTCACTTCTGCGACATTCAGTACGCCAATGAACATACAGCGCGCTTCAACCCGGTTGACATAGAACTGCCTGAGTTCCAGAAGATGTATCAGCGGGCGGTCAGTGGCGAAGCAAGGCTGGCGCCGTGAAGCCGGATGGAGAACCGTTGATGTCTGCGCCTGTGCCGGTAAAAATGGGGGGACTGACTGGGATTAGCGTTTCCGCGGTCCCAGCGTTACGGTGAACTGATTTGGCGCAGAGCCTCATAAGCGATGACGGCGACGGTGCTGGCGAGGTTGTGGCTGCGCGCATTCTGGCCAGGCATCGGCAGGATATAAAGGTCGTCCTTGTATTCGTCGTACAGACGTGCCGGCAAACCGCTGGTTTCGTTGCCGAACACCAGATAGTCACCGTCTGCGAATTCGAATTCCCAATATGGTCGCGTCCCCTTCGTACTCGCGAAGAAAAGACGCTGCGGTTGCTCACTCGCGACGAATTCGTCCCAGCCACTGTGCTGCCGACAGTCGAGGTGCGGCCAGTAATCGAGCCCGGCTCGACGACGGTGTGCTTCGTCGAGCTTGAACCCCAGCGGTCCGATCAGGTGGAGACGCGCGTCGAGACACACGCACATGCGCCCGATCGACCCCGTGTTCTGCGGGATTTCCGGGGCCACTAGCACAATGTTTAGTTTCACAGGTTCCATTGCAGCGCTAACTTCCCTTGGCTTTTTTCTCTGGCAGCGCGACATGTGTCTGCGCGCCCAGGCAAATACAATATACCAATGCCAGTGCAGAACATGACACGACCCGAGCCGCAATCTGAGCAGTTTGCAATCAGCGATCGTTCACAGCAGTTCCGCCAGTCATTCTTTCCTTCGGCATCGGCGGAGGATTGGTGCGACTGGCGCTGGCAGCTTCGACATCGTTTGCGCGAGACAGAGGACCTGGCGAAGATTTTCGAGTTGTCGCCGGCCGAGCACCAGGCGTTGACCCAGCCGGGGCGTGCGTTTCCAGTGAGCATCACGCCCTATTATGCCAGCCTGCTCGACCGCAGCGATCCGTTGTCGCCATTGCGTCGCACGATGTTGCCGGTGCCGGACGAGTTTGTCGCGTCACACGGTGAGATGTCGGACCCGCTGGCCGAAGACCGACACTCGCCGGTGCCTGGTATCGTACACCGCTACCCGGACCGGGTGCTTTTCCTGGTCACCGATTTCTGCCCCGTTTACTGCCGCTACTGCACGCGTTCGCGGTTGGTCGGCGGTAATGCCGAGTTCGACATCAATCTCGAGCAATGGCGGCGTGGTATCGATTACATCGCGGCGACCAAGTCTGTGCGCGATGTTCTGGTTTCCGGCGGCGACCCTCTGATCTACAGTGACGAGCGGTTGGACTGGCTGCTGCAGCGGTTGCATGCGATTCCGCATGTCGACATGATCCGCATCGGCACGAAGATCCCATTGGCCATGCCGCAGCGCGTCACACCGGCGCTGTGCGAGATGCTGCGGCGTTACCATCCGCTGTACGTCAGCCTGCATGTCACGCATCCGCACGAGATCACGCCGGAGTCGGCACAGGCCTGTGAGCGCCTGGCGGATGCCGGTATTCCGATCGGCAGCCAGACAGTGCTGTTGAAAGGCGTCAATGACGATCCCGAAATCGTTCGCCGACTTATGCACGAGCTGCTGAAGATTCGCGTGCGTCCGTACTATCTGCTGCAATGCGATCCGATCACCGGATCTGCCCATTTCCGGACTCGGGTCGACAGTGGGGTCGAGATCATCGGGCAATTGCGCGGCCACACCAGCGGCTATGCCGTGCCCCACTTTATTGTTGACACGCCGGGCGGCGGCGGCAAGTTCTCGTTGGTTCCGGACCATATCGACGGCCGGGACGGCGATGATCTGCTGATTACGAATTATGAAGGCCGCACTGGTTTCCGATATCCGGACCCGGTCGGCTGACGAGAGACATTGC
>CAJWLW010000414.1 GCA_913042885.1 uncultured Lentisphaeria bacterium
TACAGCCGCCAGGCCGCTTTCCGCTGGTCACGTACCGTCGTCGTCCTTGCTGGACTGTGGCTGCTGCTGATGATCTACGGATTCGACGCCCGCACAGAGGTTGTCGGCATCACGGGCAACCGCAATTGGATGGCTATCTGCCTGTTGGCCACGGCGCCGTGGGGTGCCATCGCCATCTATGCCCTGTGCCGAGGCCTGCGCCGGCGGGCATGGCGCCTCGCGATCACTGCCGTTGCGATATCTCCCGTACTACTGCTGATTCATCGCTGTGCCAGCCGCGCCGCCTGGGTGGCGCTCGTCTGTTATCTTCTGTTCGTTGGACTCAATCGGCTGCGGGCCCGAGTCCGGCTGTTGGTTCTCGCCCTCATCGTGATCATTGGTGGCAGCGGCGCCATCGCAAACCACGAGCGTATCGTCCAGATCGTCGACAAAGACATCCGCATACCGGTGTGGGAGACCGCCGCCCAGCTGGCTGCCGACCACCCAGTGACTGGCGTTGGCCCAGGCCGCTTCGTCAATGTCTACGCCGAATACCTGACCACATCATCCTACCATCGCCGTGCCGTCGCATCGGAAACTATCGCACATCCGCACAACGAGTTTCTGAACATCGCCGCCAACATCGGCATCCCGGCGGCACTGGCCTGGCTGATCGCAATCCTGCCGCTCCTGCGACTGCCGCGGGGTGCACCGGCATACCTGCAGATTGCGCATTTCAGCGCCTTCGTCATTTATCTGCATGCCATGCTGGACAAACCCCTGGTGCAGCCACCGTCCAGCATTATTGCACTGTGCTGCCTCGGCCTGCTGTATGGCCGCTGCGCCCTGGTACAAGCAACGACGGCAGGTGACCAAGCCGGGCCCGCAACGGCCGGTCACATTACTATCCAGCCCGCAGGTCCAGCCGGACGATGGGGCCCGGCACTGTTCGCAGTCGTGGTGATTTTCAGCCTGTGGCATACCATCGATATGATTCGGCTCGGCTGGATGCAGCGTGGCGCGGCACACCACGAATTCGCCGGCGACTACGATCGCGCTTTTGATTGCTACGACGCAGTTACACGAATAGCGCCGCGGCGGATTGATGGCTGGTACGGCTGTGGAGCCATTGCCATTGAGAAGTTCATAGACCCGAAACGGGCTTTGCCATATCTCGAAAAGGCCCACGCACTGGATCCGAACTACGCGCATATCAACCGCTTTCTCGGGCAGACTTACGGCACCATGCGACAGCTAGATATCGCGGTACGCTATTTCGCTCGCGATTGTGAGCTGCATCCGTTCGATCCCGATACTGTTCAATACCATTTCGTGGCACTCGAGCGCAATGGCCCGCCGTATACCGAGCTTCACACCCTCGACCGCCGTCTCAAAGGACTGTATATCGAACGGGCGCGATGGGATCGCAGTGCTGTGACACTGCAGTGGTGCGATGCCGCGAAAATCGATGTCGCCGCCGTCAGACTGGTTGGTGAACAACTTCTGTTCAAAGCCCCCGGGTATTTTGTCGATCCGTTGTTTCACGACTATGCCCCGCCGGAATGGCCTGCAACCGCCGTATACGCTCGCAGCGGCGAGTTGGACTACGCCTATTGGCGGGACATCGGGCGTATGGCAAGCTTCCTCGCAGACCTGCCGACGGACGACCACGGCACCGCCTTGCAGATTGCCCGGGCGCTGGCGAAAACCACACAGCTGCAACCCGAGGCACCCTTCGACCTGCCGGCGCGCACGCTGGAAAGTGGCACTGGGTCGGCGCTGTCCCGCGCAGCGCTGTTTGCTTTTCTGTGCCAGGGTGCGGGAATACCCACGATTCTCTTCGAAACGCAGGGAAGCGTCTTTGCAGCTGTTGCCGATGCGCCTCGTTTCATTGTGTTCGACATGGCGATGGCAGGCTTGCCGCCAACCGTAACCGATGCCGACGGACTGCGGGCGCTGCTCCTGCAGTCCCAGGGACCGCGAATCTACTGTGCCCCCCAATCGTTCATGCTGAGGAACCAGCTTATCGGCGTTTACGTCCGCCGGTACGTGCCGGAATTCGAGTTCCAGTTCGACCAGATTCCGATCGTGCATATCCTCGACACCGGAGCAGCCTTTGCAGAGGCAACCGTGCTCGACCTCAACACCTGCTGCCTGACCGAGCCGTTCACCCTGCTCTACCGGGAAACCTGGGGGCACTGAACTACCGCCCCGCCTTAGGGCGGCACAGGCCTCTGTTCCGGCACGGGCAGTACGTGCCAAGGATGATGGCATGAAACGGCGAGTCAAAAAAAAGCGGCGCATCCGAAACAATCAGATGCGCCGCCAGCGGTAAAGCTGGAACGGGTTACAGAATGGGCTCGACATCGCAGGTCGCGGCAGGTACGGAGATGAGGAACATATTGATCTGCTCGAACAGGTAATCCTTGCATTCCTGGGCCGTGTCGATGCCGGCGGGATTAGCCTGGTCGCCACTGCAGATGACGACTTCGGCGAGCCTACTGTCAACCAGCTGATTGAGCAGGGAGCAGGCATCGACAATCGACGGGATGCTCTGATTGAACAGCTCGTTGCAGAACTCATCATAGAGAGCGTCCTCGAGATCAACGCAGGGAATGCAATCACCAACACTGCCACCGCCGCCCTCGCAGCCGCCGACCTGCGGGAAAGCACCCATGGGGTCACTGTCACTGGCGTCGTTCAGGACATTCGCCGGGGCGTCGCAATCGAGCAGATAATCGTCGTTGGCCCAATCGACAAAGCGCGGGTCGGCGTTGTTGTTATCAACCATGCCACCCTCGTTGAAGGCGAGGTCGGTAGCGTCGTAGGCATTGTGTACGGCGATCATCATATCGATGTCGGCGTTGCCGACGTCGGGGAAATTGCTGGAGGTCGGAAGCGAGTCACCAGCCTCCGTTCGGACGACACCTCGCGGAAAGCCGGCAAATATGTGATCCCTGATGGTTGGCGTGTTCGGCGGAATGGCGTTGGGTATCGGCGGCCCGCTCCGCAATGTTGTCGAATTGTCGAGCACAATGGCTTCAGTCAGGCTGGCCGGCTTGGTGAAGGTGTGATGCACGATCACCGCGGTGGGACGGGTCCCGTTCAAAACGTACTGGGTGGCGACAAAGAGGTTGTCGCTAAAGGTCGCCTCGACCGGGCCGGCGACCTCAATGTACCCAGCGTTGACGAAGCTGTTGCCCGAAACCACACTGGTGTCATCGCCGAGTGAGCCGCCAGCGGCGCCGGCGTTGAATGAGATCGGGAGCTCGACCTCATTGTTGGTGAATTCAAAGTGTTCGATATTGCCGATGCTGACACCGAGGGGGTCATTGCTGCCTTCGAAATGATTGCCATTGATGATCAACCCCGTGCCGAGGCCGCCCTGGTCGCTGGCCCAGATGGACGAAGCCGAGTCGATGGTGCTTGAATAAATATTTGGGTTCACAGTCTCGTTGGTATCGAAGTAGCAGCCGTCGATGGTGATGTTGGAAAACTCCGAGCGGATAACAATGGCACCGTTGTTCGGGTAAAAACCGATCGCCGAGTTGTTGCCGTTCGAGGAAAACATGCAGCCCTCTATGTCCACCGAGATAGAGGCACCGGTATCGGTCGTCAGCGCCAGTACATTGTCGTTGAAGGTACAATCGATGACATCTACGTGGCCGCCGCCGGAAACCAACTGGATAGCGACGTCGTTGTTGCTGAAAACGCAGTTGCTCACTTCGCCGCCGCCCGCGGTGTTCTCGAGCGCCGGTATGTGCAGTGCGTCGAACGGCCCAAGGTTTAGCCCGGAGTTGGTCAGGGAAAACCCGTCGATGACACCACCATCGAGCGTCACGAGCGTCACGCCAAGGCTGAAGGTGATTGTCGGCGCCGGTACCTGGGTCGACAGCAACGTGACACCTGTGGACACCGTGAGATTAAACTCGGTGTAAGTGGCACTGTCAACGACCTCAACGGTGTCGCCAGGCCCCGCCAGCGCCAGTCCACCGCCGATAGTTGCCGAATCGCCACCGCCGCCCGAGTCGACAATGA
>CAJWLW010000415.1 GCA_913042885.1 uncultured Lentisphaeria bacterium
TCGCGAAGTCCTTTTGAGCGTCCTGCAGCGTGAGCAGAGGGTCATGAAGGCTGCTTCTGCCGTTACCGATGGAGATGATGGAGATGATGGAGATGATGGAGATGATGAAAATGCTGATATCGCGGATTATTAACCCAGGTCCCACCGATGTTTGAATTCAAATACGTCGAATTGATGAACTGGGCCTATTGGCCGACCGTGAAAATGCCGCTGGACCAGCGGACGATGATGATTACCGGGCCGAACGGCAGCGGTAAAACCACCTTTCTCGATGCGATCAAGACTTTGTTGCGGGCGCCGCGCTTGAGCAGCGGCCGGCGTTTCACCGACTACCTCGTCGGCAATGTCGGTACTGCCGTGGTCAAGGCCGTGGTCACCAATGAAGCGAGCAACGGCGACTTCCGGCCGTTCGAGTTCCGAGGTTTCTCCAGCGACCTTACCACCCTTGCGCTGGTGATGCAGAAGAAATCCGGACGCTGGGAAAAGCGCTTCGCGATGCTCGATGGTGACGTACCCTTCGAACATCTCAAGACTTTGCAGGGCTCCGACTTGATCACGCCGTCCGGATACTCGCACGAACTCAACCAGGCCGGCTTTACAAGCACGCTCACAAAGGTGCTGGCCCTCGAGCAGGGGCAGACCGATCAGCTTTGTAACCGGTCAGCCAAGGAACTGCTGGACCTGCTGCTCGACGTCCATGGTGACAAGGAAATCATTGACCGCTACAAGTCTGCCCGAGAAAACTACCAGGCAGCCAGCATGGAGCTGGGGCAGCTTGGCGCCCGGCTTGCAGAGGAACAGGCGAAACTGTTGACAGCGCAGAAATCCGCCGACGAATACAGGCGCTTCGAAAAGCTCAAAGGCGAACTGCGTGACCTGGAGGAAGTGCAGATTCCACAGGCCGAGTACAAGACCGCAGGCAGTCAGTTCGGTGAATTAAAACTCGCGATTGAGGAACACAACACACGCCTGAGCCCGCTGGACCGTGAGATCATCGAAATTCAGACCAAGCTCGACAACGCCGAGACCGAGCTCGAACGGCGCAAGTCAGAAGTCCTGACGGCCCGTGATACCAAGGAGGAAATGGACAAGAACGAGCGCGAGCATGATATCCTGCTCGCCCGCCTGATGGCGGAGCGGCAGCAACTCACAGAGATTACCGCGACCGTCAAGGGTGCCAAGTCCGAACCTGTCGAGCCGTTGCGTGCCGAACGTGAAGGCATCCGCCGCGCCTTTCTCAAGCTCGAGCTGGAAGGTGACGAACTGAACCACAAATGCGAAGACTTCAACAGCGAGCTTGCCGACAGCGACCAGCGCGAGCGCAAGATCTATCCGAGCTATGTTGCGGACTTCATACAGGTGCTCAAGGCGGAAAAGATCGATTTCCGTCTGCTCTGCGACCTCGTTGAAATCAGTGACCTCGAGTGGCAGCTGGCCATCGAATCGCTCCTTGGCCGTGAGCGCTTCTGCATTCTGGTCGAGCCGAAGAACCAGCTCAAGGCACGACAACTCGCGGAGAAGTCCCGCTATCGCGGCTACATCGTCGAATGGGATCGCAACGCCGAAGTGACGCGACAGCCGCGCTATGAGAATTCCGCCTTGCAGTACATCGAGTTCAGTGAAGCCGGTGTGCCCGTCTGGGTCGTGGATGTTCTGGACCACACCCGCCTGGTTGGCACCGTCAAAGAAGGCAGCGATCTGGACGATGTCAGCGTGACCCACAAAGGGTACCGGCAGGATAAGCGTGGCGGTATTTCCATTGCCGTCGATCATTTCTATTGCGGCAGCCTTGGCCAGAGTTCACAGAAAAAGTATCTGGAAGAAGCTCTGGCGGAAGCGCAGAAACGCCTGGGTCAGATCAAGAAGGAAAAGGCGAAGCACGACAAAAACGAGGAAAAAATTTCCGACCGCATCAACGTGCAGGAAATGATTCTGCAGGCATCGGATGCCGATGCGCGTACGCAGATGCTTTCCGAGCAGATCACGATGACCAACAAGAAGCACCACGAGTCGCTGGCGCTCAAGCGCAGTGCCGAGCAGAAGCTTCTCGATGTGCTGGAGGAACTGAACAACTTCGAGCGCGACTGCACAGAGCAGGGCAAGTGGCTGGTGGAGAAACGCAGCAGTCGGAGCGAGCACTTGTCGGAGATCGAGGAGCAGCAACGGTTGGTCGCGCAGCTGACCAAGCAGCGTCAAAAAATCGAGAAACGTCTCGATGACGCATTGCTGACCGACAAAGCCCTCGAGGAAGTCGCGGATATCGATGAACTGACACCGCGCTACTATGCTGTCCAAAGTTTACTGGAGGAATTCGGTGAAGCGCCGGACGCAACCCTCGTCGATGTCTACGACCACTACAAGACGCAGTACGAACATCAGCGAACAGTCTACAGCGATCACGAATCCGGCCTGCGTAACTGGGAGAACGAGTTTCTACAGGCGCGCGATAAATATCTTGTGGTCGTTGATCACACGATCCGTGAGTATCGTAAGAACGTTTTGTCACTCGCCGAGATCGCCGGCGTCAGCACGGAAGTTGTCGTACCCAACCTCGAGGATGACAAGGCCGGCCTGGAGAATGCCGAACTCGTCGTGCGCTTCGGGTTCGATGGCAAGCGTGCCGCGGAGATCGGCGGCGTCGGACACTCGGGCGGGCAGCGTGTCGTTTCCAGTCTGATCCTGCTGATGTCGCTGGCTACCTCCGGCGGCCAGCGCGGCGGATTTTTTATCATCGACGAGCCGTTTGCGCACTTGAGTATCGAGCGTATCGATGACGTTTCACGCTTCTTGAATCAGACCGAGTGCCAGTTTATCCTGACTTCACCCACGACGCACAACGTCAATGTGTTCAGCGCTGCGCGTCTCCAATTGAATTTCCGGATCAAGCGTCAAAATGAGGACTTTGCCCCGATCCCGACGGTAATTCGCCGCTGACTTTTTCGGTCGCCGCCTCTGCCTCTGTCCCCTCAGCCGGAACAATTGTCGTGGTCGACGACAGGTGGTGCCTGATGTAGTCGATCCGCAGCCTTTCTTCCTTTTTGCGGTGGTTCGCCTCGGTCTGAGGCTCATCCGTATTGGCCTGCACCGGTGAATCGGCGATTTTCTCCAGTCGTTCACGCAAGAAATATTTTTCTTCGCCCATCCCCGTTCCTCTACCAATGAGTAATGGTCAATAGCGAACATTGAATGTCAAGTATCGAGCATTCAGCAGTTCTCACTTGATCACATCCAGCACCGCTTCGGCTGCGGTTCGGCTGGCGTTTTTGTCACCCCCGAGCGCCTCGACAACCCGGTCCATTCCGGTTATGACGGCGTCGCGCCGTTCGCCGCCAGGCAGGATACGCTGCAGGGCCGTAGACAGACGGTCAGGTTGGACCTCTGCTTGGATGTACTCTTCGAACAGTTCTTCGCCGATCACCAGGTTAGCCATGGCGATGTACGGGACCTTGACCAGGTGCTTGCCGATCCAGTAGGTGAGCGGATTGAGTCGATAAACAACGACGATTGGCAGGCCGAGGATTGCCGCCTGCACCGTCACCGTCCCGGAGGCGGCGATACCAGCCGCTGCGGTAGCCATCAACTCAGCCGTTTGCCCGACTTCGATAGACAGTGGCAACGCCTGTATTTCGCCGTTGCCCATGCTGTCGATATGCTCCTGGACCCGATCGCGAATTGCCTCGCGTGGTGCGGGAATGACGAAGCGATACGAAGGGTTGAACCGATGCAGTCGCAGCGCTGTTTGTACCAGCGGCACGGTGAGTCTATCCACTTCGCTGAAGCGGCTGCCAGGCAGCAGCAGGACCAGGTTGTCCGAACGTTGTTGTCCCTCGGCCGGGCACTGTTCACGCAGGATCCGGATCAGGGGATGGCCGACGAACCTGGTGTCGAGGCCGACGCTGTCATAGACGTTCTGCTCGAACGGAAAGATTACCAGCATGCGTGTCACCAGGCGTCCCAGTTCCGGAATCCGCCGCTTGCCCCAAGCCCATACCTGGGGGCTGACGTAGTACACGA
>CAJWLW010000416.1 GCA_913042885.1 uncultured Lentisphaeria bacterium
TGGTCGTAGTGTCCGTCTGCGAGAGGACCGCTGGGTTATTCACCGAGTTCTTAACGAGACAGTGTATATGGCAACGACACGATTTCCCGAGCTGGACCTGGATCTGGCTTTTCACCCGATCCATTGCCCTGATCCGAAGGCACTGACGCCGGCGCAGATCACGGCATACAACGATTACGGCTGCACCGAGCCAATAACGATCTTTGAGCCTGAGCAGTGCCGGGAGATGCGGGATCGGTTCGTGCGCTCGGACGTGGATAATCTGAAACGTTTGAATCCGCATATCCGGATTCAATGGGTCCATGAGCTGGTCACCGATCCGAAGATACTGGCCTGTCTCCATGATCTGTTGGGTCCGAATGTGGTGTGTTTCATCAGCCAGTGCTTCGACAAGCCGCCTGGCAGCGGCACGCTCGTGCCCGGGCACCAGGACGCCGCCTATTTTGCGGTCGATGTGCACGCGACGGTCAAGGCATGGCTTGCAATCGATGATGTTGATGCGGGCAATGGTGCCATGCAGGTCTGCCCCGGCTCACACAAACTGGGCGCGCTCGAAGTCCGGGATCCGTCGGCGGACCTGAATATTGCGGACGAAGTCCGGGAGGATGTGGTGCACCGGTTCGGCACGGTGCCGTTAGAGATGAAAGCCGGGCAGATCGTGTTTTTCTCGACGCTGCTGGTCCATCTGTCGCCGCCGAATCTCTCAGCGGAACGTTATCGCCGGGCCATCACCATGGCATTTGCCCGGACCGAAATCGCGCCGCAATTCCATCCGCTCGCCAATCACGCACCACTTCTTTGCAGCGGCCGAAATGTTGACGGCCATTGGCCGCTATTGCCGCCTCCGGCAGCGCTGTGAGAGGTCGGAAATGGTGGAGGCTGCGTTCGTTTGCAGCCGGCCACCACACCGGCAGGCGCACGCTGCAAATTTCTCGTGCAGGGTGTAAGCGGCTTTTCGCGATGCGGGACCGCCGCGGCCCGTCTTTTCGAGGGTACGGCGGCTCACTCCAAAGACAAATCGATGACGCCAAGGACATTTAACATATTTACAGACAATAAGTTGAGATGCTTTTTTTATGGCGTCCGAGAAAAAAAATCCATCTTTGCAGAAAAACCTTGCAATCGATCAACGAATTTCCTATACCATTGACAATGATTACGTGTAACCGAGAGAAAAATCTAAAATCAGGAAAGAGAAAGCAGACAGGCGTGTGATGGCAACCAATTGGCGGTTGTTGTCGAAAAAACCAACACTGAATCGAGAACAAGAGGAACGAGACGATGAAAAAGACATTAATGGCTGGATTGCTGGGAGTGGCATTTCTCATCTGCGGCATGACCGCACAGGCTGAGAACATTGCGGCGAATGCCACGGTGCGTGCAGAGAGTGGCTTCTATGATGGCTGCGCGGGCAACGTCGTTGATGGCGACGCGACGACTGAATGCAGCATCGGAACCGGATGGGGCGGTATGGCCTTCTTTTTCAGTTGGGATGTCTGGGTCACCATAGGTGAGATCACCGCTGACTTGAGCACTGGCGACGCCACTAAGTTTTCGGTGGACGCTTACAAGGATGATGGGTCTTATGATAAGTGGCTTGGGAACGCGAACTCCGAAAGCGGGTTAACGGCCCATGTGGCGCATCTTCTCAAGCCTGGCGCAGAAATCCGCGTCGGCATTGGCACCAGCGATTCGGGCTTGGAGATGGCTACTGCGGAAATTTATATCAATAACTACACCGTTCCTGAGATCGATGCGCTGATTCGCAACATCGAGCTGACGCCGGGACCGCAGGGGCCGCAGGGCAAGCAAGGTGCTGATGGTGCTGCTGGTGCGGATGGCGCTGATGGCGCTGCTGGAGCTGATGGCGCTGCTGGAGCTGATGGCGCTGCTGGTGCGGCCGCTCCGTGCGTATCTTGCGCAGATGTCGCCGGCGCAGCAGTCGATCTGGCCTGCAAAATTATGGCCGGCAGCCCGCCGAGCAGTGTGGAGGAGCTTCAGGATTGTGCCCGGGTCATTGTCAATTCGCTGCAAATCAGCGCCAATATCTGCGATCCGGACGACTGCGATATCGGTGCTGAGATCGATTCCGCCATCGACGCCAAGGGTCCGTAAGGGGTAGGTGCGACAACTGTTTGTTTTACGGCCACCAGGCCGGGGATATTTTCCCCTGGCCTGGTGGCTTTTTTTGTAGCAACTCTTCGAAGGCTTCCGCTCTCCTCTCCATTATTTTTTGTCCGATAGCCAGGTAACTGAGAGGAACGATGAAGAACAGAGCGAAGCCACGCTTCATTCGAGCGTGAATATTGAATATTAGATCTTATATTGCCCCCCAATTCATGGCGTGGCCCTATCAACGGACCACGTTAATTTTGTTCAAAAGAACCGGAGAACGATATGATGCCAAAGAGAATACACAGGATCTTCACAGATCGATCGCGGGATGTGATCGTGGCATTGGGGATGGCAATCCTCATTTGCGCAGCAGGAGCCGCGGGACAGGACGAAAACGACGAACGATCCAACATCGCGCACGTGAATTTTGACGAGATCGTGAAGCTGCGTGTCGAGAAGGCTGGAACGCCTACCCCATACGAGCAGGATCTTCAGGATTTTGAGGAAAAGGCCTTGACGGCACAGAAGGCGTACACGGATTTGCTAAAATCCCTAAGAAGCGTTACGGATATCGAGGAGGCGAAACGGAACTCGCTAAAGCTTGTGGACGTGACCGATACCTTCCAGAAACTGCAGCTAAGCCTGCAGGACTTGCAGGCACAGGCAAGCGACCCCGTGGAGAAAAGGGGGGGGCCGCGAATGGAGGCTCTGCGTGAGGGGATCCGCGAGGTGGTCGAGGCGATCCGCGTGAAAGAAGGGTTCGATCTGGTCCTCGATTCCGGACAGGTGATCGTCGCCGATGAAAGCCTGGACCTGACCGCCAAGGTCCTTGAGGAGCTGGAGAAACTCGACGCAGAGCAGCCCTGAGGGGCGACGACAGAGCTCACAATAGCTGTGAACTCCAACGAGAAACGCCCGTCATGCCCTTAAACGCTGAGATCAAGAAAGACATTCTGATCCCTGCTGCCAAGGCCCCTGATCTTCACGAGTTCTATTGGGCAGTGAACGTTGCCTATACGAGCAACGACAGGCCGGGCATGATCATGACGGCCGTACGGCGGATGTCCTCAGGCGACGACAACTGGCGGCAGCGACAGAGTACCAACCAACGTTGGATATCCGAAGACAATGGCGCCACGTGGTCGCCGCATGGCCCCGAGATCAGCGGCGGCAGTTACGATTCGAAGAATTCCACGCTCGCCTGGATGCATTTTCTCGACCCGTCCAACGAACGACTGCTGTCATTGCATCAGACAAGTCGTCCGCACCCCGGCGACGGTGAGTGGGCGACTTCTCTGCATTATGAAATCTCAAACGATGCCGGCCAGACCTGGGGACCGGCGAAACAGATCGTTCACCCGGACAGCGCCTGCGATGAACTCCACTGGATGCCGGGCATCACCGATAACCATCAGTACATCGGCGTCGACCAGGCCCCGTTTGTCAGGCTTGACGACGGTACCATCGTCCTGGGGTTTACGGTACACCCGGCCGAACCGGATTATCCGCGCGAGCAATTTTACTGTGGTTGTGTGTTTCTCAGGGGGCGCTGGACTGACGACCAGAACGAGCTCACCTGGGAAGCCGGCGACATCGTCCAGGTCCGACCGGAAGTGTCGCCATACGGCGCCTGCGAACCGGATCTTCTCCACCTGGGCGGACAAAGGCTGTTGACCACAATGCGATGCCAGGGCGAATACGAGCCGGCGGGCGTTTTCAGTACAAAGCAGTGGGCGATCTCTGAAGACGGCGGCAAAACGTGGAGCGATCCGAAACTGCTGTGCTATGAAGACGGTTCCATGGTGTGCGCGCCGGCCAGTCTTTCTGCCTTTGAGCGGGACCCCCGCACGGGCAAAGTGTACTGGTTTGC
>CAJWLW010000417.1 GCA_913042885.1 uncultured Lentisphaeria bacterium
GCCGTACATATCGTTGGATGTCGATGTCGTTTGCTTGCCGAATCGATAACTGATGCGGCCCGCTATGAGAAAGGGGATAGCGATCACTCCAGCTCCCAACAGGCTTAGCGATGTCAGTTGCCAGGATATCATGAACGGCACAGCCAGGAGCAGGACAATCTGAATGATCGTGGCCAGAAATTGCGCCATGTTGACGACCGCCTCACCCACAACGTTCACTTCGCGCATAAAAGTGTTGACCAGAGTGCCTTGTTTCTGCTCGCTGAAAAAACGCCACCGCGCAGCAAAGAAGTCGTCGAAGGTGCCCAGGATATAATGCCTCAGTATCGCGTACTTGGTGCGCAGTACCGTGTACAAGGCAAAGATGGCAAACGCGTTCTTGACAACGTTGAATACGAAAAACGCCGCCAGCGCGCTCCACAGCGTCATCGGTACACCGATGAACGTCAGCACGCGCTCCATCTGCTTCGTAATCGCGCTTGTCGCAGTGCTGTCGACATCCATAAGTAAATCGACGACGGGCGCCAGGGTGAGAATTGCTGCGGCGTCGAAACAACTCACGCCAAGCAACAGAGACGCAGTGCAGATCAGCGGCCACGGAAATTTCCGACATATGTCACCGACGAAGTGTCGCAGGGAAGTTCCGGACGTATTCTTCATTTCATGAACTGGTGCAATTTGTTGCGCGGCGCCAGACGATCGATCGAATGATGAGTGGCGATCGTTGTCATCGCCGGTACCCCCGCGCCGTTTCCGGTCAGAAAGATTGCACGCCCGTCCCGGCACACCGCGATGGCGTCGTCGCGCCAGCGCGTATATGTGGTACTGTCGCCAAAGAAGAGGTTCTTCATCCAGCGATGCAGCGATTGGAGATAGTTGTTCCAGATCATATGAACTCGGGAGGGGGACATGGCCTACAGGGGAAGGAGCCTGCAGAGAGGGCTGGATTTTTGGAGAAGTGCTGATCTGACTCGGCCGTCACCGGCGTTGCGGTGAAGGCACCTCCCGACCGTTTCCGGTGTGGCCGGGGAATCGCCGCTTGCCTGTGATGACGACCGAATCTAATCAGATCTGGACATGCTACGCCCGGTCACGTCGCTCTCACCTTCGACGTAACAGGCTTGTTTTCAGTAAGTTACCACCCAAACCCAGCGTATCGTCGTCGAAACGATACCTCCAGTAACGTTACCAATAGAAACGATAATGCCGGTTCGGACAGTTGTCAAGAGGTTGCACACATTTTTTTTCTCCCCGAGGGAAATTGCCGGCCCACTCCTGCATTCCGATTCATGGAACACTAATTGCGCTGTTTCAGGGGGATGTGACAATCGTCACAAATAAAAACGGGGTTGATCGGAAACCAATACGGGACGGATGTCATCTATATAGGTAGAGGCAGCGCACACAGGGGAGGTCCCCTTGGCTGGGGCGCTTTTCGATGCAGACGTCGTGAATGTCGTGCCTCGGTTGCTGATGCCTGAACCACAACGAAAAGAGCGCAGATCATGAAGGAGCGGATCGCGATAATTGATGGTATTCGCACACCGATGTGCAAAGCCGGCGGCGTCTTCAAAGATATTCAGGCAGACCAGCTCGGCGCCTGGATTGTTACCGAACTGATCGCCCGTAGCGAAATCGACCCGGCGCTGATCGACGAACTTATCATGGGCAACGTCGGCAACCCGGCTCATGCCATGAACATTGCCAGGGTCATCGCACTCAAGGCCGGCCTGCCACAGGACCTGCCGGCATTCACCGTGCACCGCAACTGCGGCTCCGGCAATGAAGCACTCACCACCGCCGCTGCCAAAATCCAGGCCGGCGACGGCGACATCTACATCGTCGGTGGCACCGAATCGATGAGCAGCATGCCGCTGCTGTACGGACCCCGGATGACTGAGCTGTTTGCGAACCTCGCCAAATCGAAGACCCTGAGCCAGAAGCTGGGCGTCATCAGCAAGTTTCGACCGTCCTTTCTGAAGCCGGTCATCGGTATCGTCCAGGGCCTGACCGATCCGGTCTGCGGCCTCATCATGGGCAAGACCGCCGAGCTCCTGGCGCGTGAATTCCATATTACCCGCGAAGAACAGGACCGCTACGCCGTCGAAAGCCACAAGAAAGCGGCTGCGGCCATCGAAAGCGGCCGGCTCGCCGAGGAAATCCTGCCGATCCCGGTACCGCCGCGTTACAAAGCGGTGCAAGAAGCTGACGACAGTCCGCGCGACAATCAGTCGATGGACGCACTCGGCAAGCTCAGACCCTATTTCGACCGCCACAACGGCACCGTTACTGTCGGCAACTCCTGTCCGCTGACCGATGCCGCCGCCGCGATGCTGGTGATGGGCGAGACGAAAGCGAAGGAACTCGGACTCACACCCATCGGCTTTCTGCGCGCCTACGCCTACGCCGGCCTCGAACCGCACCGCATGGGCCTTGGTCCCGTCTACAGCACGGCCAAAGTTCTGGACAGGTCCGGCATGACCATGAGCGACATCGAGTTGGTTGAGCTCAATGAAGCGTTTGCCGCCCAGGCGATCGCTAATCTGCGGGCTTTCGACTCGGACGAGTTCGCCGCCCGCTACTTCGGTCGCCATCATAAAATCGGCGCCATCGATCCGGACATTCTCAACGTCAACGGCGGTGCCATCGCCTTGGGGCATCCTGTCGGCATGACCGGTGCTCGCTTGGTGATCACGACTCTGAAGGAATTACACCGTCGCAACTGCAACGTCGGACTGGCTACCATGTGTATTGGCGGCGGCCAGGGCGGAGCCCTGCTTCTGGAGGCCGCATAATGGAAATGCCAGCCACTCCCAATGGGTTTCAGATCAACATTACCGACAAGGTCGCCGACATCGTTTTCGACCTGAATGGTGAAAAGGTCAACAAGCTGACGACGCCTGTCATGGAGGAGTTCGACGGCCTTATCGAACAGCTCGCCGGTACCGGCGACCTCGAACTGATGGTGCTGCGCAGCGGCAAGCCCGGCATTTTCATTGCCGGTGCCGACATTGCCGAGATCGCCGACATCACCGATCCTGTGGCCGGTGCCGCGCTGGCGAGTAAAGGCCACCGAATCCTTGATCGCCTTGCTGCCCTGCCGTTTCCGACGATCGCTGTAATCGATGGTGCCTGTCTCGGCGGTGGCCTCGAGCTGGCTCTCGCCTGTACGTATCGCATTGCCACCGACAACCCGAAGACCTCGATTGGTCTGCCGGAAGTCAATCTCGGGATCATCCCGGGCTTCGGCGGCACACAGCGGCTGCCGCGGCTCATCGGCATGCCAAAGGCGCTGTCGATGATCCTCACCGGTAAACCGGTCAATGGCAAAAAGGCTTTCAAACTTGGCGTTGTCGATGCCGTAGTGCCGGCTGAATTTGCTACTGAAAAGATCGCCGAATTTGCCGGGCATATCAAATCTGCTGCGGGGCGCAAAGCCGTCCTGGCTCGGCGCAATTCTCGACCGTTCCGCCGCTGGCTGACTCAGGACAACGCCCTCGCTCGCCTGGTCACTGCGAATGTCGCATGCCGTAACCTGATGAAAAAGACCAAAGGCTGTTACCCGGCACCGCTGAAGGCTCTTGAAGTGATTCGCCGCACCCTGGGTATGCCCCTGGACGCGGGACTGGCGGTCGAGGCGCGGGAGTTTGGCGAGCTCGCGGTCACACCAATCAGCAAGAACCTGATCAACCTCTTCTATGGTTCCGAAGCGCTGAAGAAGGACAAAGGTGCCGTTATCGACGGCAAGCCGCGCCAGATCAACCGCGTTGGCGTGCTGGGCGCCGGTGTCATGGGCGGCGGTATCGCCTGGAACTTCACCAAGGTCGACATTCCTACGCGCCTCAAGGATCTCAACTGGGAGGCTGTCGGCAAGGGCTACGAAGCGGCGGCCAACATTTACGGGCAATTGAAGAAGCTGCGCAAGTACGACCAGCGCGAGATCGACATCAAGATGCACCA
>CAJWLW010000418.1 GCA_913042885.1 uncultured Lentisphaeria bacterium
CTGATCACTGCGGTTGCCAGCCTGATCATCGGCATGGGACTGCCGACGACTGCGACGTATGTCGTCATCGGTTCGCTCATTGCGACAGTGATCGTTGATGTGGGCGGGGCCCATGGTTTTGTCGTGCCGCTGATGGCGGCACACCTGTTTTGCTTCTACTTCGGCATTCTAGCGGATGACACGCCGCCGGTCGGTCTGGCGGCGTACGCCGCCGCGGCAATTGCCAAGTCACCGCCGATTCCGACGGGGGTGCAGGCGTTTCTGTACGACATCCGCACAGCGATTCTACCGTTCATGTTCATATTCAACACCGATCTGATCCTGCACAACGTCACGCGCTGGGATCACGGTATACTGATCTTCGTTACGGCGTGCGTTGGGAGCTTTGCCTTCGCGGCGGCGACCCAAGGGTGGTTTCTGCGGCGCAACCGCTGGTATGAACTGCCGTTCTTCCTGGTTGCAACGCTGGTACTTATGCGCCCCGACCTAATCGCGCAGTGGCTCGGCATCGACTATAGTCAACGCTATTGGACCTCCCTCATCGGCATCGGGATAATCATATGTCTGTGGATGATACAGCGACTACGGCGTCAGCCGCCGATCCAGCTCTAAGCACCATGCGGTATGGCTGGCAGTGTGCGGCTGCGCTGGCGATTGGGCTTGCGGTGCTGGCCGCCATCCGTGCCCACAGTTTCAGTGAGCCGCTCGAGGCGGACGAGGCGATCTACGCTGTCGTTGCTGAGGATTGGCGCCAGGGCGGGCGCCCGTACGACACGGCCTGGGACAACAAACCGGTCGGCACTTTCGTGGCCTATCGTCTGGCGATTACCGCCTTCGGCTATGACGAAACGGGGTTGAAGATCTTCGGCCTGCTGTGCATGGGGCTGTGTGCCGTCCTGCTCTGCGGTTGCTTCGCACTGGAACGCCTGCCGGCCCTATTGATCGGGGCGCTACTGGTGATCTGGGGGCTGTGCAATGGGCTGGTTTCGTGTTTCGCCAACGGCATCAACGCCGAGGTTGTGATGTTGCCGCCACTGGTGCTGGCGTTTTTGCTGACGCGTCTCTACCTGGCGCGGCCACGCCAGTGGCTGTGGTGGATGGCGGTTCTGTCGGTGTGTTTGGCGATCCTGATCAAGCAGGTTGCTCTGCCGTTCCTGCTGGCACCATTCGCGGTGCTGGCCTGGCGCGACTGGCGCCGGCTGTTGCTGCATTTGGCCGCAGTTGCGCTAATTGTCGCCGCGGTGCACATCATTGCCTATGCCATGCTGGGCTTTGACTGGGATTTTGCCTGGCAGCAGTTCAGGCGCAACGCCAGTTATGTAGCCGGCGGCGGCACCGTCGGTGATGTTGAAATTTCGTCGCGGCTGGGGCGGTGGTTGCGGACGATTTTCCTGTTTCCGTTCGAGCCGCATGTGCTGGCTCTGGCGCCGCTCATTCTGATGGGGTTCGCGTCGATCGGGCTGCGGCTGTACGCCTATCGGGATCAGAAAGCGATGCACCTGGCAGCGTACTGGGTGGCGGTGATTCTGGCGATCGCGTTGCCGGGCAAGTGGTTCGAGCATTATTACATCCTGTGTCTGCCCTTCGTGCTGCTGGCGTTCAGCGAGTTCTGCCGGTACCTGCCGCCTCGGCTGCGGCTGGGGGTGATACTCACTTCGATCATTTATTTGCTGGCGACCGTCAGCGTCACTTATCTACGCGTACCGCCGAAGCAGATCAGTTTCCACAAGTACGGCAAAGTATGGTTCGTACGCGACAAGATGATCGGCGAGTGGCTGCATGCCGAAGGCTTGACGGGCAAGCGGATTTTCGTTGATGGCAGTCGGCCGGGCATTCTTTTTTACTCACGCAACCGCCCAGCGGTAAAATATTTCATCTCCTGGTACTACCACACGATGAACGTGACGACCTGGGACGCGGTTTTTGCGGTGCTGCGGGAGAATCCGCCGGACATCTGTGTGCTGACCAATCCAACGGACATCACATCAGAGTTTGCGGCGTGGCGCGAAGCGAATTTCGACCAAGCGGACCTGCCGGAACTCGAGCAGCAGTTAGGCGCCCGTGTTTATCTTCGCAAGTCGTGCGTTCCTGACACCTGAAACCTGATATGGACTACCGATTCGTATATATGACCTGCAGCAGTGCCGAGGAAGCCCGATCAATTGGCCGGGCCTTGGTACAGGAGAACATCGCAGCCTGCGTCAACATTCTCGGTGACATCGAATCGATCTACGAATGGCAGGGCGAGTTGTGCGAGGAACGCGAAGTTGCGATGATCGCAAAAACGACGGTTGCACGAATGCCAGCGCTGATCGCGCGAGTAAAGGCGCTGCACAGTTACGACTGCCCATGCATCATCGGTTTGCCGATCGGCGAGGGATACCAGCCGTATCTGGACTGGCTGAGCGAGAGTTGCTCGTAGAATTCAGTAGCGCTGGCTGAGATCCACGGCTATGCTGCCGCAGAACGCGCAGAGCATGATCAGTGCTAAGATCGCTGCGTAGATGCCCTGGTCTTCGCCTTGGGAGGCGTTCTTCGGATCTGCCATCAACTCGCGCCGCCCCAAGGTCGATACCGCTACCGATGCCAGCAGCATGATGGGGTACACGATCAGCGTTGCGGTCTGCATCAGGGGTGCGAAGGTATTAGAGAGTTGACCGATCCAGTGCAGATGCACCGATATCAGGACGCCGCCGAGCAGCAGCAGTAATGACATCAGGCATTTGGTGTTGGTGCCGGGCCGCTTGGCCACTAACCAGCATTTCAGCATGGCGGAACCGAGCAGCAGTGTGCAGAAAATCAGGATGATTGCTTCGGTTATCACAGCGGGTTGACGGGAAACCGAGTTCGGGGTGTGGTGTAAGGAATCGTTCGCGAACGGTACCGACGATCTGGCCTCGCGGCTGCGATGGCGTCACGACATGATTCCTGCCTGACTTGACGTATCGCAAATGTGCACGGTCGAATCGGGAATACAACTGGTGCACCGCCCGCGGACCGCACACCCGTTTCTTCGCCGGGTGCGAATTTCCTGCGCTCAACTTGCGTGCTATGGTCCGCCTACCATGGCGCGCAGCCCGGTTACCAGGCGTCCGATGCCTTCGACCACTGTTGCTTTTTCAAGGGCCCCATAGGCGATCCGGACGGCGCAGCCGTCGGTCAGGCCGAACGTCGATCCGGGCATGACAGCGACATGGTGTTCCCGGATGAGCCGCTCGACCAGGGTCATGGGGTCCATGTCGGTGTGGATTCGAAGCAGATAGTAAAAGGCACCGTCGGCCGGCGGCATGTCGCAGATATCGGCGATCGTTGCCAGTTTCTGTTCGACGAGCTCCCGCACTTCCTCGAGTGCTTGAAGTTGTTTACGGCAGTACGCGCGACCGGCATGCATTGCTCCGCAGGCGGCGAACTGCGAGATGACGGGCGGGCAGATAACATTGGTGTCCTGGATCTTACGCACCGCCTCGAACAACGTCTCAGGGATCACCATGTAGCCGATTCGCCAGCTCGCAAAGCCAAATGATTTCGACAATGAGTACAGACAGATCGTGCTTTCTGCTGTTGCATCGATCGAACCGGGCGAGAAATGTTCGGCACCGTTGTAGGTGAAATACTCGTAGGCCTCGTCGTGAATGTGAAACACGCCGTGCTCATGGCACAACGCGTTGATCTCTTCGAGACAGGCACGGCTGTAGACAGCGCCGGTCGGATTGTTCGGTGAGATCGTGACGACTGCCCGCGTCTTTGCGGTGATCGCGTCCGCGATGCGCTCGACGACGGGTTGGTAGTTGTCGTCCGTGGCAACCGGCACCGGCTTGCAGTTTGCCATTGTGATGGCCATTTCGTGATTGAAATAACAGGGCGTCAGCTGGATGAGCTCGTCGCCGGGGTCGGCAGTCGCCAGGAGGGCGTTCAGGAATGCCATGTTGCCGCCGGCGGTCACGACGATCTGGCGGCGG
>CAJWLW010000419.1 GCA_913042885.1 uncultured Lentisphaeria bacterium
GATACGAACGTCGCCCGGTACTGCAACCACTGCCCGGACTCTGCCGGCGGCGTGAGCGCCGCGCCCGACTGCTCGTATATCCCGCTCCATGGCGCTGCAACCAGCGCTTCCTCGCTCCCGGCCCAGCGCAGCTCGAACTTGAGCTGCGTCTTCGGCGGGGTCACCGCCGTCCAGCTCAGGCGCGTCGCCGACCGCCCGCCCGTGTCGTACGCCGGCGAGACATAGTACTCGCAGGGTTCGCGCGTGAAGGCGTTGCCGAAATCGCGCGGCGACGACAGGTGCGGGCCGAGCGCCGGCAAGCGCTGCGGACTGTCCAAGCACAGGCCATCCGGACCGTTGGCAAACAGCAACGACTCCACCTGATGCCCGAGATCGTTGCGGTGACACACCGCCAGCAGATCGAGATAGCCGTTGCCGCTGATGTCGACCGCCTGAAAGGCGCACGACGAGTCGCACGGGATCCGCAGCGGATTGTCGAAATCAAAGCCGTCCCCACTACCCGGGTACACATGCGCCGGAAGTTCCCGCGAAAACGCCGTCGAGTACGCCGGCACCAGCAGGTCGAGGTAGCCGTTGTTGTCCAGATCGGCCACCGAGATCAGGATCGGTGACGCCTCCGTCGGGTGGAAGTCGGTGCGCTCCGGGGTGTAACCGTCCGGCCCGCCGTAGAGAATATAGAAACCGGATTGCTCACGGCCGTAATGGCCCATGATGCCGAAGATCACGTCGAGCCAGCCATTGCCGTTGAGGTCGGCACAGGTGATGCCGCTGGCGCCGTCCGGTGGGGAACCTTCGAACGGTATCCGCCACTGTCGTTGCCCGGAAAACCCGTCCGGGCCGCCCAGATAGATTTCGAGGTACCCGTTCTTGTTGTAGCTGATGACGTCGAGCCAGCCGTCCTGGTTGAAGTCGCCGACCTGGCCGTTGGCCGTGAAGGTCGGCAAGAGGGTCGAGCGCTCGGCAGAGTAACCCTCCGGGCCGCCATGAAAGATCACCGTTGATTTGGCCCGCGTCTCCGGTTTGTCGTCGTAGGTGTACCCGATGTTCAGCAGATCGAGCCAGCCGTTGTGGTTGAAGTCTCCCATCAGCACATAGTGAGGCAACTCACAGGGGCTCTGGACAATCGTGTACCGGTCCGGTGACAGGCCTTCCGGGCCACCGTGAAAAATACGCAGCCCTTCCATGGTGACAAAGGCGAGATCGGCATAGCCGTCGAGATCGAAGTCGCCGATCACATAGGTGTTGCTGCCGCCGCCGGTCGGCAGGCCCAGGCGGCGGTCGGTGCTGTACTCGCCCGCAGCGTTGCCGAGATAGACGTAGACGGGAAAGTCGGGAGCGGTCTGGGACGGGCCACGCAACGTGTTGCTGAAAATTACCTCGGGCCGACCGTCGCCGTCGAGGTCGCCGGCCGCCGCGCCAACTGCCCCGGTCGTTTCCAGCCACGTAACGCGCTCGGGCGAAAACCCGCCCGGGCCGTTCCAGAAGATCGCCGATTCGGTTTCATAGGCCTGCACGTTGGCGTGCTTCGAAGCGATCACATCGAGGCGGCCGTCACCGTCGAGGTCCGCCACCTCCACCCAGTTGGCGAACTGCAGCGGGAGAAACTGCGCAACCTTCGCCAGGTCATCCTGGCTGCGAATCTCGATGCCGTCGACGGTGGCGATCAGCAGTTCGCAGCGGCCGTCGCCGGTGACGTCGGCAACGCAAATCCGGGCGGCCCCGATGGAAAACATCGTGGTGAGGCCCTCCGTTTCCAGGATCGTCCGGTGCCCGGGGCCGAAGCAGCCGTCGCGATTCCAAAAAATGTGAATCTGGTTGCCGCCGGTGAAGATGATCTCCTTGCGTCCATCATCGTCGAGGTCACCGAGCACGACCTGCAATGCATAGTGCGTCGGCAGCCGCAGCGGTGGCGTTTCGAAGCCGCCTTCCTTGCCAACATAAATATACGAATCGGTGTCGTACTCGAAACCAGTTCGGTAATTCGCAACAACGAGATCCGGCCAGCCGTTGCCGGTCACGTCTTCACAGACAATTGAGACCCCTGCGATACCGGTGAGGCCATGGCGCTCCGTAGCATCGACGAATTTCCGGGGCTCGACCTGTTCAAGCACCTGGATCGGCAGCGGCTTGCCGGCGTTGTGATGGTCGACCCAGGCTGAGGGCAGGATGATGTCGAGCAGACCGTTGCCGGTCAGGTCGACCGTCGCGACATCGTAGGCGCCGGCCGTGGGAATCTCCATTCGCTCACCGGTCAGCCCGCCGGGACCGCCCCAGTAGATGTAGCTGTCGAGCTCGGAGGTCACACCGTTCTCGCCGTTGACGACGATCAGCTCGAGGTGCCCGTCACCGTCGAGGTCGACGGCCCGGCTCATGCAGCCGCTGTCATTCGGCAGCTCGTGCCGCGACCAGTCGCTGCCGCTGCCGGATGCCGGATGCTCGATAGTCGATGGCTGCGTGTAGATCCACGTCGGACCGCGCTCGATGTAGCCGTGGGTGTTCGGAAAGACAATGTCGACATGACCGTCGCTGTTGAAGCCGAAACGATGGATCGTCTCGATGACGCCATGAGCATTCACATAGAGATTGTCGCCACCATTGCCGAACGAGCCCTTTGCGAACGCTGCAAAACCGCGATGTGCCCAGGCAGGATTGTCACTTTTCGCCATGCTCAAAGCTAACCGCTTCGGTCACAACGGTAAAGAACTGACAGAAATGGGACTGAACAAACGGCAGTGTCTGCAGGTCGAAACCTGGAGGCTAATTCCGAACACAGCGCGGTACATTCTCGACGCGCGCAACCCCGGGAGCGAAAGTTCCAGGGGCAAGCTTCTGATGACAAACCGTCAATGGGCGGCAGTTGGTGAAGACGTCAACAACCTGTCCTAAGAAACAGAAAATAAGATAATTAATGACCGTTAAAATACGGGACCGTTCTACCTGGTCAGTACCACCAGGTGTTCGTGCCCCTTACCGATTCAGTAAAGACCATTCCCGGATAGACGACATGGCCGTCGCCAAAGAGTTTGCATCCAGCCTCGCCACTCTGGAGCTCAAAGGAATAAACGGGGTTTTCGGCCCAGACCCAGCCATCGGCATGGCTTATCCAATTATCGGCGACAATCACCGAGTCGGGGTTCATAAGATGCAACCGTGGCGCTTCGGCATCCGGTTGGCCGGTCTCCCCCCAGACGTAACTCTGGGGCATGCCAGAAGATGTGTTGATGGTCGGACTATAGAGGAATTGACACAGGTATGAATGAATGCCATGTCCGCCGCCGCTATTGACATGGAATTTCCCCGAGTATTTGCTGTTCAAAGAACCCGTGTTTGGCATGATGGAACTCTGGGGCCATTCAGATTTTTTGGATAAAGGACAATAGCTGACTTCCGTCGGTACAATCTCGAGCAGAGCTTCGCGGAAGTCGTTGCCTTCCCAGTCGCCTGTACCTCCGAACATGGTGGGGTGGCGGGTACCCCAAGTCTCGTCACCGCCCAGAATGCCAAGGTATGGGCCGGGCACGTTGACGTCATTATCGACAACATACATCGTGTAGCTCTCACCGATCTGGTGCATATTGTGCATGCACACGGTGATCTTCGCCTTGCGCTTTGCACGGCTCAACGCCGGCAACAGCAAGGAGGCGAGGATAGAGATGATAACGATCACCACCAAAAGCTCAATCAGTGTAAATTTGCGGCTGTGGGGCAATTGCTGTTCACGGCTGGAATGAGTTGATCCCCTGCAACATACAGGGCGGGAAAGAGTACCGGGACGAATTACGGTAAACTAGAAGACCACCGAATTCAAAGAACCTCGCTACCGTTCTACTGGGAAAACTTTTATCGGTACCGGTATTTTACGAGTCTGTTATTCGCCAGATACATCGCATAGGTTTCGCCTATCTGGTGCAGATTGTGCATGCACACGGTGATCTGCGCCTTGCGCTTCG
>CAJWLW010000420.1 GCA_913042885.1 uncultured Lentisphaeria bacterium
CAAGGCATGTGGACGTGCGGTTTTGCGATTGCCTGATTGCAGCGCAACTTGTATTCTGTCAGCCGATGGTATGTTAAACATTTCCTTGGAACTATTAGGGTAAGCATTTCGGCGAATTGGAGTTATGGCGACTGCCCTTACGCATCACCGGCTGGAAGTTTCGACACACAGTCATCACGTGGACGCACGCGGTGTGGCACTGACCCGGCAGATTCGTAGTGAGATCGGTGTCACCGCACAGTCGATTCGAACACGTGATGTCTTCTCCGTGTTCGCCGCCATCGACCAGGACCACGCGAAAACGTTTGCGGAAGCAATCACTAACTCGATCACACAAAATAGCGTGGTCGGTGAAAGCGACGACTTTAATTTCGACTGGCTGGTCGTGGTGGGATTCCATGCCGGTGTCACCGATAACGTCGCAAGTACCGCAGCAGATGCCTTCGCTGACGCCCTCGACCGGCCACTCGCCGAGACAGAGAAGATCTACAGTTCAATCGAGTACCTCATCAAAAGCACGGAACTGTCAAGGACTCAGGTGGAGGAGGTCGCATTCACTATCCTGGCCAATCCGCTGATCAACAATGTCACGGTATTGTCACGGCTCGACTGGCGCCTCAATGGCACACCAATCAATCGTCCCGAAGTCAAAAGTGATGAGGCGATCACTGTTGACCGCGTCGACCTCGACGACCTCGACGACGAGGCCCTGATAGATCTGAGCAAGGACCGACTGTGGGCACTGTCGCTGGAAGAAATGAAGACGGTCCGCGAGTTTTTTCAGCAGTCCGTCACCGACGCGAAACGACAGGAACTGGGGCTCGATGGCCAGCCGACCGACGTGGAGATCGAGATGATCGCCCAGGCGTGGTCGGAACATTGCAAACACAAGATCTTTGATGCTATCATCGATTATACAGATGACACGGGCGACGTGCGGACGATCGACAGCTGCTATCGGAGTTTCATCAAGAAGAGTACCCGTGAAATAGGCGAGGAAGTCGATTGGCTGGTCTCGGTCTTCGAGGACAACGCGGGCGTGATCCGTTATAACGACACGATCAACCTGGTCTACAAGGTGGAGACGCACAACAGCCCGTCGGCACTGGACCCTTACGGCGGTGCGATGACCGGCATTGTCGGGGTCAACCGGGACCCGATGGGCACCGGCATCGGGGCTGATTTGCTCATCAATGTCTGGGGATTCTGCCTGGCTTCACCCTTCACCGAACCGGAGGACGTGCCGGAGGGGTTGATGCATCCGCGCCGCATTCGGGACGGCGTACACAAAGGCTGCATTGACGGCGGCAACCAGAGCGGTATCCCATATGGGATCGGCTGGGAATACTTCGACAAGCGCTACCTGGGCAAGCCATTGGTTTTTTGTGGTACAGTGGGAACACTGCCACGCACGGTCGCCGGGTCGCCGGGGCATGAGAAATCCATCAAGCCGGGTGACCTGATCGTGATGGGTGGGGGACGCGTCGGCAAAGACGGTATCCATGGCGCGACATTTTCGAGCGAAGATCTGAGTGCCGACTCGCCGGTACAGGCAGTGCAGATCGGAGATCCGATCACCCAGAAGAAGCTCGCTGATTTTGTAATGGAAGCGCGTGACCTCGGGATGTACCGGTTCATCACGGACAACGGCGCCGGCGGCCTTTCGTGCAGTGCCGGCGAAATGGCGACCAACTGCAATGGCTGCCACGTCGAGTTGGCCGAGGCGCCGCTGAAGTATGCGGGACTGCAGCCTTGGGAGATTCTGTTGTCGGAAGCGCAGGAACGTATGACGTTTGCGGTGCCGCCTGAGAACCTGGAGGCGTTCAAGGCGCTGGCGGCGGCACGGGATGTCGAAGTGAGTGTTGTCGGCGAGTTTACCGATACCGGCAAGTACCATGTGACGTACAATGGCGACACGGTGGCCTACGTCGACCTGGACTTCGTTCACGATGGCTACCCGCGGATGCACCTGCAGGCCCGTTGGAAGCCGCCAACGAACGAAACGCCTGCGGCTGCTGCGGCTGCGGACCTGGGTGATGCGCTGCTGGCGCTGCTGGCGCGGCTGAACGTCGCTTCCGGCGAGAAAAAGGCCCGCCAGTACGACCACGAGGTAAAGGGGCTGAGTGTGGTCAAGCCGTATGTCGGGGTCTGCAATGATGTCTTGTCCGACGCGGTGGTGTTGATGCCGGAACCAGGGAGTCGTGAAGGCATCATCCTGGCGGCGGGGGTACTGCCCCGGTATTCGGACATAGACACGTATCATATGACCGCTTCGGTGATCGACCTGGCAGTGCGTCGCAGTATTGCGGTAGGGGGCCAGCTCGGGCACATGGCAGGCCTGGACAATTTCTGCTGGCCCGATCCGGTGCAAAGCGAAAAGACGCCCGACGGCGAGTACAAGCTGGCGCAACTGGTGCGGTCGAACCAGGCATTGTACGATTACACCAAGGCCTACAAGGTGCCGTGTATTTCCGGTAAAGACAGCATGAAGAACGACAGCACCCGCGGCGGCTGTAAGATTTCCATTCCACCGACGTTACTGTTTTCGACGATCGCCCGCATGCCTGATGTTTCGAAAGCGCTGACGCTGGATGTGAAGCGTGTCGGTGATCTGGTGTACGTTCTCGGTGTGACGCACGACGAACTCGGCGGCAGCGAGTTCTATGCGATGTATGGCGGTGTCGGCAACGATGTGCCACAGGTTGACGCGGCGGCGGCTGTAAAGCTGTACAATTGCGTGGTCCGGGCGACGGCGGCGGAGCAGTGCCACTCGCTGCACACGCCGGCGCTGGGCGGACTGGCGGCGGGGTTTGCGCGGGTCTCGATGGGCGGTCGTTTGGGGCTCGACATCAATCTCGAGCAGGTACCGACAGACGGCGAACCGCTGGCCGCATATCAGATCTTGTTTTCGGAGTCGAACAGCCGGTTCATTGCAACCGTGCCGCAGGCAGACCGGGTGCAATTCGAAGCACTGATGGCCGACGTCCCATGGGCCTGTGTCGGGGTCGTCAAGTATGAGCCGACCGTGA
The DNA here is from genome assembly GCA_913042885.1 of uncultured Lentisphaeria bacterium. The sequence goes on from CAJWLW010000420.1 coordinate 3,030, forward strand.
CCTTTTACTACAAGGACGCCTTGGAAGTGGAGGTCGGCCTAGCCGAGTTGGTAGAGGCGTATCACAGCACACTGGAAGACATTTAGCGACGAGAGACGGGTTGTGACAAGTGCGGTAAAAGTTTTGGTGATGACCGGTTACGGTTTGAACTGCGAGAGGGAGACGACACGTGCCTTCGAGCTGGCGGGCGCAGAGGTGACGTGCGTGCACTTGAATGATCTTTTCGCCAGATCATCGATGCTGCTGGATTTCCATGTACTGGCGTTTGTCGGCGGCTTTTCATTCGGCGACCATCTGGGTGCGGGTACAGTGCTGGCCAATCGCCTGCGGCACCGGGTGGGGTCGGAGCTGAACGAGTTCATCACTTCGGGCCGCCTGGCGATCGGCATTTGCAACGGTTTCCAGACGATGACACGGTTGGGCCTGGTGCCGGCGCTGGATGGTGCTTACTTCAGGCAGCAGGCGGCCTTGACGCACAACGACCAGGGCGTTTTCCGCAACGCCTGGGTGACGCTGAAGTGCAACCCGGAGTCGTCATGCGTTTTTACCCGCGGTATCGATATCCTGCCGCTGCCGATCCGCCATGGCGAGGGCAAGTTTGTGGTGAAGGACAGTGCCGCGCTGGAGCAACTCGAAAGCCACGGCCACGTCGCGATGCGTTACGTCCACCCGGAAACATCACAGACGACATTGGATTTACCGCATAACCCGAACGGTTCAGTCAACGGCATCGCTGCGATTTGCGACATGAGCGGGCGGGTGTTCGGAATGATGCCGCATCCGGAGGCCTATCTGTCGCCTTTCAACCACCCGCACTGGATCCGGCAGAAGATCAACGGCGTGCTTCCGGAAGTGGGGCTTGGCCGGCAGATTTTCGAGAATGCCGTACGTTTTGCAGCGGCCGA
>CAJWLW010000421.1 GCA_913042885.1 uncultured Lentisphaeria bacterium
CATGATGCTGGATCTTCATGCCGCGTACCAGATTGTAGATGAACGGTCGGTAGTACTGGACAAAGTCCTCCCACGACTGTTCATCGGTCTGATCTTTGACCCGCATCAGTAAAGATTCACGGGTCTTCCAGGCAGATTCTTCCGGCATCACGTCCTCTCTCGGCAAGTAGGTATATAGGCACAAACTCTTAAGCCTAATATACGCGAACGCTGCACTGCGTCAATGGTGTCGAGAGGTGTCAAAACTCACGTCACCTCGCCGCCGCGCGGGTGGAACTGGGCGTGTGCACGGGCCAGGCTGCCGGTATTGACACGGGTGTAGACCTCCGTCGTGCTGATGTCCGCGTGGCCCAGCATTTCCTGAATGATCCGCAGGTCAGCACCGTTGGCAAGCAGATGGGTGGCGAAGGAATGCCGCAGCGCATGCGGGTACACGTTCTTTTTGATGCCCGCAAGTTTGGCGCATTCCTTGACGATCGCCCAAACCCGTGCGCGCGTTAACGGCCCGCCGCTTTTCGACAGAAATACCCGCGGGCAGGGCGGTTCTCGCTGCAACCTCGGTCGCACATGCTTCAGATACAGCTTGAGCCGATCTTGTGCCGGTGTACCGATTGGCACCAACCGAGTCTTGTTGCCTTTACCAGTGATCCGAAGGGTATTCTCTTCCAGCTTCAGCCCGTCGGTCGTCAGCGTGACCAGCTCACTGACCCGCAATCCCGAGGCATACAGCAGTTCCAGCATCGACTGATTGCGCATGCGCAGGACCTTGCGCATGCGCAGGACCAGGTCGTTGCAGGCGTCAGCTTTGACCTCCAGCAGCCGGTCCAGGAGGTCGTTGCAGGCGTCGGCGTTGACCTCCAGCAGCCGGTCCAGGAGGTCGTAGCAGGTGTCGGCGTTGAACTTCAGCAGCCGGTCCACCTCGGCCTTGCTCAGGTGTCCTGGCAACAGACGCCACAGTCGCGGTCCGTCCATAACCTCCGTCACATTCCGTGTCAGGATACGCTCGCGGTGGAGATAGCGGTAAAAGACTTTGATCGACACGAGTTTGCGTGCCACCGTGGAGGTTGCTGACCCCGCGGCCGCGACAGTATCGAGGAAGTCGAGAATGTCATCGCGCGTGACTGCATCCCAGCTACTGATGCCATGTTCGACAAGATTCGTTGCGAATTGCAGCAGATCTGTCTTGTACGCCGTCAGGCTGTTGTGCGCCAGCCCTTTTTCTAAGCGCGCACCGGCAAGAAATTCCTCGATCCGATCAAGCATCACTCCCCACTCCTCTGGTCCGAGTCCAGGCCCAGCAGTCGCAACGAGCGGATGGCATACAGGTGGTACAGCAAAAATGCGAAACAGAAGACATAGAAGAAACTGATGCCAAACAGGACTTCGTAAGTCGAAGCGATCAACAGCGGCGGGATTGCGCTGTAGAGGTACAACACGGCAACCTGACGAATCGGCGTTCGAGACCGGGCAAAAACGGAGCAAAGAGCGACGGCAAGGACCGCTGACAGCGGCATGATCAAGGTCATTGCCCAGGCGCGTAGGAATAGGACGACGACAATGCCGATGCTCACTATCCTACGCAGCACCTGGATACCCTCGGAGACCTGGCCGTCAAGGATCTCGCCGGGCGCTGCCGCCGGTTGACCGTCATTGAAGGCCTGTATCAGTGCCAGAACAGTTCGCAGACTGACAATGATCGGTTTCTCCGATCCCTGCGGAAGATGCCACAGCTTGACGTCGGCAGCACCGATCCAAATGCCGTATGGCGCCGGCTGGAAGTCGCTGGTTGGCGGCATTTCGTCCGCGGCCGAAAAATCGATCCGGCAGCCACGTACCGTGTCTGTATGCGGCAGCACATCGGGTTTGCGCCAGCGTAGTTCGCCGTCGCTCGTCAGCCGCACATCCGCAACTTCGGCCTGAAACCAGTCGAAGACGCCGGCCATGACATAACGGCTCTTCATGATTACGGGGATCGACGTACAGGCGCCCGACAGCAGACATACGCTCAGAACCAGCAGCGCAGCGCTGAGCATGCGCTTGTGCTGCAAGACTGCCAGTACCGCCGGGCTTACGAAAAGCAGGTACACCAGCACATGCGGGCGCGAGATCTGCTTTAGGACCTCATGATTGATCTGTGACTCCAATCGCTTTTACTCGGGCGTCAGGTGTCAGGAACCGGCTCGCTCCCCCGAACACTGAACATCTATTCATAGATGAGATACCGCAGACGTTTATCATTGAACGCGCCGTGCGCTATCTCCCACTCACCGACGATATCGGAAAGTGCTACGCCACCAACGATCGAGCGCCTCACGATACTTGTGCCCATGGCTTTGTCGAATCGTTTGAGGCAGTCGGAACGCCAGCGCCATTGGTCGCCGTAGTGCGACTGCAGGTGCCGCAGCAACACCAGCTCGGTGGTCGCCGGCAAGAACCGTGTCGGTTCGGTCAGCTGCAGATACACTGCCTGTATGCCCCCCCCACCGTGCCCTCCGGACGTGTTGGGCACCACCACCGGAACGAATTTGACACCCGGCAATTCATAGGCGTTCAAGGCCTCAGCCGAGACCTGTGCATTGAGCCAGGACGCGCCGACCAACTGGAAAGCGTGTGGCGTGCCCATGCCGATGTAGAATTCACCAAGTGTACCCAGCGTGCCAGTGGCAGCGAAAGTCACAGCCGATGCTGCGGACGGAATATTCGGTGACGGCGGAATCCATTCCAGCCCCAGATCTTCCCATTTCAAGTCGCGGCCGTATCCGGTCATCGGCACGACAACCAGGTTGCAGTCCAGCTCATGCTCACGGTTGAGATACCGGGCAAGCTCGCCCGCCGTCATGCCATACACCCGCGGAATCGGATACAGCCCGATGAACGACAACCATTTGCTCTCTGTGATCGGGCCGTCGATCGTGTGGCCACCAAGCGGATTGGGACGGTCCAGCACAACGAACGTCTTGTCATGTTCGCCGGCCGCCGCCATCGCTTCCGCCATGCTCCAAATGTAGGTGTATGCCCGGCTGCCAACATCTTGGATGTCGTAAAACAGCACGTCGACCTGATCCAGCAATACCCGTGGCGGTCGTTTGTCGTTGGCACCGTACAGCGAGTGTATTTTCAGGCCCGTGTGACTATCGATCGATTCGTCAACGGCTTCGCCAGCCGGGATAACGCCGCGGATACCGTGCTCCGGCGCAAAAAGCAGCGTCAGGTTTACGGCGTCATGAGCGTGCAGTAGGTCGACAGTTGGCACGCCCTCTCGATTGCGGCCGGTCTGATTGGTGATCAGTCCGACCCGTCGACCAAGTACCAGATCGGCATATCCCGGATACACCCGTGGATTGTCTAGCGCCTCCATCAGCACATCGACGCCGAGGCGGAAGGTTGTGTTTTCCGCTAAAAGGACCGGACAGATGAAGGCGGCGCAAAGCAATGCTCTTTTCATTATCTCCTCGATTCGGGTGTCCGGCTGGCAACACAACACTAGCTGACGGCGGCATATTGTCAAGTGATTGTTTCTCTGTGTATAGTAAGGAATTCGCGATCCTGGCCGTAGTACCGCCATCATCATCGACAACGGAGCTTGAAAATGTCTGATGTCCGCGAGCTTGCCCGCATCGAATCGACTGCCAGGCAGTGGCGCACGATTGCCATCCTGGTTGCCATCGTTGGCGTATTGGCTCTGTTTTGGATGCACCGGCAGATACAAACATTGTCCGACATGATGACGCGGACGCAGAGGTTGGTCGATGACGTCGTCTATGTCGCCGGCAAAGTCGAACGCGGCTTCGATGCGCGCGTCGAAGTGCTCGATCGCCTAGCGACAAATGCCGCGACAACGGTTTCAGACGCGCGCCTCGACACCTCGGAGACGGCACGTGCCGCCGCCGCCGCTCGTCAGGCCGCAGCCAGCAGCGCGGATGCCGC
>CAJWLW010000422.1 GCA_913042885.1 uncultured Lentisphaeria bacterium
TCCTGCAGATAACCGACCGTACGGGGATGCGTGACGAGGTCATACAGTTCCGGCAGGCGATTGTGCAACGAAATGAAACCCTTCGCATCCGCCTTCATCTGTTTGATACGGGACTCGTTCTCGTGAAAGAAACGCTGCAGTTGCTCCAACGCATCACCGTCAAAGAGCGGAATCGGTTTGGTGAAGCCAATGTCGTTGTATTGTTCGATCTCAGCCAGCGTGAAGGCGCGCGGATCGTTGTTGACGATGGCCTGGTGCTGCAGGTCGAGCACGGTGTCCAGATGCGGGTATCGGGTCAGCATGGCGTGTTCAGTGTTCGGTGTCCGGGACGCGTGGTGTCACTCTGCTTCAACCCGTTCAACGATGATTCCACGGATAGATCGTGTCGCCGTTCCGCTTAATACTCAACAGCGATGATCGCGTACTGTCCGATGTCTTTGAGCGTCGTCGTCAGATAGGATCCGTCGATAGACACGTCCAGATCTTTGCCGGTGCACACATCCCAGACGCGCCGAGGTGTTTTGCTCTCGTTCAGCCGCCAGCGGATGGGTGCCTGGCTGACAGGCGACACGTAGTCGATCTGCTTGCTCAACTGCGGCCAGATCTTCGCCAGTTCTTCCATGCGCTCGCCGGTGTGGTTGACCAGAAACAGTACCTGCGCACCCGGCTTCTCATTTGGGATCGCCAGTAACTGGTCCGGACCGTCCATTGCGATCGGCCGCCCCTCGGGGCACAGCCAGTCGATGACCGCCCCGATGAGATCGCGGATCATGCTCATCCGGTACTCCCGGTGCAATTGCTCGACCGCCGCTGCGATATAGACGACGCGCCCGTTGCCGAATTCCCGGCTGGTCACCGCGGGCCACAGCGGTTCGTCTTCCCGGCCGCCGAACACGAAATTGGCAAGGACTTCTGTTTCCGGGCGTGTCTTCACGAATTCGAAGCGACTTATCGGCCAGACCGGCTCGGGAAAAGTCTCCGCCAGCCACTTGCCGGGGACCGAACGTGCGTACATGTCGAAGGTACCGGAACACCAGAGGTGGTTCTGGTAATCCTTCAGGTGCTGCGGCTCACAGTCCATCCGATCGATCCCCAGGAGATCGGCAAGCGCAAAATTTTCCAGCAGCTCTTCGGGCTCCGGCCCGTACAGGCTCGTTCGATAGCTTGCCAGCAACCGGCCGCCGGCGCGAACGTAATCTGTCACGCATTCGATCTCTGCCTCGGTCAGGTACCCGATGTTCGGCAGATAGAGAAGGGGAAAGCGGGCGAGCTTTTCGGGATTGGAAAGTGTTTCCTGATTCACCAGCTGAGCCGGTAAATGATTGACCGTGACCGCGGAGAAGGCACCCTGGATCGAGACCTTCTGTGACGGAATACTAAAGGGATAGCCGAGCATCGTTTCGTTGGGGCGTTCCCGAATTACCAGCGGCTCGGCGCGAAAGCGATGCGTCTCCAGCCGCTCGTAGAAGCGCATCGGCAGAATGAACGGGATCGCCGCGAATGGCGTTGGGTGGAGCTTGTCGAACAGCGACTCGTTTTCCTCGAGCGTCCCAAACAGCGCCGCCAGCTCGTGATGAAACTTTTCCGGATAGCCGTGCATCAGATTGGTGCCGCAGGCAGCGATGATCGCGCCGCCACAGGCAAAGCTGGCCGCCGCCTCCTCGACCAGTTCCTGCGAGAACCATTGCAGCCGCGACCACGGCGTCAGGCCGCCCACGTACTGCCACATCGCCAAGCCCGAGGTTTCGCCGAGGCTCGCCGACTCGAGGCGGTGGAAGAACTCCCCGCCCGCTTCATAGAGGATGCCGTCGGCGGTGTTCATAAACCGGAACTCGGGCCAGGCGGCCATTGCACAGCCGTGAGTCAGGACAGGGATGCCGCGTTTTTCACGGGCGAACTCGGCGCCTTCGATGAGCATGTCTGCCATCCCGCGCCCGGTTTCCAGGCTGAATTTCTCGAGCATCTCCCGCTGTTCAAGGGGCAGCGTGGTCGGGTCATCCGCATACGGCATCTCGCAATCGAATTCCCGGCGAAATTTTTCCAGGCAGTAGTCACAGTAACACAGGCTCGCTTCGTGGCCGCCATGGGAATGAAACGGCACGCCGGAGTCGGTGTAGATGCCGTCGATTTCGTGGTCCGAGATGAGTTGTTTCACAAACCCCATGTAGGCGTCGCGGTACGGCGTGTTCACGCACGGCGGTGAATGCGGCCCGCCGCCATGATGAAAGAGAATCTTCGGCTCGGCGCCCGGCGCCGAGCGGTAGAGCCACTCCGGATTGTACTTCAGGATGTTGTCCTGCGGAATAATGTGCCCGGTCGGGATGTAGACGACCACCCGCATATCGTGCGCGTGCGCCTCTTCCACAACTTCGGTGATCAAATCCCTGCCGTTGAGCTCCGGATGGCTCGGCCAGAATTCATTCGGGAAGACCGACCATTTGCCGGCGCTGCCGAAGCGGATGGCGTTTGCGTGGTATTTGCGGGCAACGTCCACCAGCTTCTTCGCATCAAACGACAACTCCGGCCAGAACGGCGGATGGTAGTTGTCTATCATAAAAATCCGCGCGCGGCGAATCCATTCGTGATTTTGTTTCATGATATCACCAGGCTGTTTGCAGCTGTTGCGGGGCGTTCTCAATCCGTGGGGCTAAAACTCCGAGGCACCTGGTTCCCCTACGCCTCATACTTCCCAGCCAGCATCTGCTCACGGGCGATTCGCGCCCGATCGAGATAATCCGGCATCGTTTCCATTTCGAACTCCTCGATCAATTCGTCGGTCGAGATATCCGGCATCAGGGAGTCGAGTACGATCAGGCACTCGCCCTGCATCCACTCCGCGAAAATACTGGTGCTGCCATACTTTTTGCAGAGATCCCTGACTTTCGGAACGTTAAAATCGTGACAGAACAACCGCCGCCCGAGCTCAAGTGTCGCGGTCGTCAACGGGCTGACCGCACCCTGGGTCGAATCGTGGAGATTGCGTCGCGTCATGAGGATCTCACGCCCGGCCACATCGACGAAGGCGCAACGATTCGAGGACACCGTGGCAATGTGAAAACCGAATTCCATCGGCCACCGGCTCGGCCATCGCCCGCCGGGCGGCATACTCGACCACACCACCAGCTCCGCCCGGTTGGCTGAAAGACCGCGCCACACTTCGCCAAAGAACATGTCAAAACAGATACATATCCCGACCCGCCCGAAGTCGGTTTCAAAAACCGGCGTCTCCGTGCCGGGCATGATGCCCGCATTGAGCTCTTCGAAAGTCAGAAAATTCTTGTGGTAGATCCCCTGGACCCCGCCGTCGCGTCCGATCAATACGGAGCTGTTGTAACGTACCCCATCGTGATCAGTCACCAGCGGACAGATGACATGGATGCCATGCGCCTTCGCCTTTTTCGCGATTGCGGTTACGGTCGGCCCATCCAGCGGCTCGGCCTCGAGATAGGTCGGACCGGAATGCAGATAATTGCAGGTCTCCGGGAAGGCGACGAGCTCGCTCTTCGATTGTGCTGCCTCGTCGACGCAGGTTGCCATTTTCGCAAGGGTCTTTTCAAAGCGGTCCGGTTCGTCCGGCGGCAAGGTTGGAAAGCTGACAAGTGAGATGGTTGCAGAGCGGGACATAATGGATGTTTACTTTTATGTTCGAAGTGAGGGTGACACACCCGAGCCAATCTCATCGACCTCCCGGATTGTGTCAAGCGTCGCAGGGAGCGATTTCTTCAATCGCGGCTGGAGGAGAAGCCTAAACCCCGGCAACCTTTCACCGGGGCGCCCGGTGACATCCATGTTCCGTAACGCCGAGTCCATTCGGACAACACGACCCCCACGAAGGTCCCGGTCTCTGGACTAGTGCCGCATTTGGTCGTAGTGTCCGTCTGCGAGAGGACCGCTGGGTTATTCACCGAGTTCTTAAC
>CAJWLW010000423.1 GCA_913042885.1 uncultured Lentisphaeria bacterium
TTCCGGCGTGAGACGCAGCAGATTCTGCGGCACGCCGACATGATTGTTTGTGTTGTCCCTCGTCGTGAGCACGGCGCCATCGAAATGCCGTGACAGCACAGCGCCAACGATTGTTCTGGTGCTGGTCTTGCCACTGCTGCCGGTGATTGCGATCATCTTCAAATTCGGAAAGCCGCGACGATGCAACCGTGCAATGGCCTGATAGGCAGCAAGCGTGTCACCGACGCACAGGCATGGTGTCGTCCCGCCCGTCGCTGCCACGATCGCCTCGACCATCTGCTCATCGACGCACAGGGCGGCGGCTCCCTGGTCCACGGCGGTAGTGGCAAAGTCATGGCCGTCGAAGCGCTCACCGCGTAAAGCCAGGAACATGTCACCGTGCCCGACGGTACGCGTGTCGGTCGTGATCACCGATACCGCAGGCAACGGGATATCGGCGGGTACGACACGGGCAGCCGCAGTTTCAACAAGTTCTTGCCAGTCAAACATGAACAATTTTTCCGGGAAATCGATTACATGCCGTTGAATACGCTCAAAGAATTAGCGCAAATCCCCAAGATTAAAAGACGGAACGGAAGAAAGCGGCGCGGCAACGGGAAGTTCGTCCGGCAGCGGGCGAGCAATTGCAGTCATCGAACAGGCCTTTGGTCTTGTCGATCTTGTAACGCTGGGGCATGTCGCGGATGGCGAAGTTATTGCCGGCGTGGCTGGCTGAGCTGCAGGTGGAACGAAATCTGCTTCACTTAAAGGCAGCCACACCGGACGCGCTCAATGAATGCAATTGCTCGCCCGCTGCCGGCAGGAAGACATCCCCGATGCCATGCGAAAGAACATGCCTACGAGCCCTTACATCAACGCCCCGGCATTCGCCGGACAGCACAACCCGAATGCTCGGGAGAGGATTTTCGAGCAAATGCTGGAAGACGTCGGCGATAAAGAGTGGACAGAGACACTGTTCATGCGCCAGCTGGCCAACGCAGTAACGACCGCAGATCTGATCGATACTGCCGGCAGCAAAAGGACCATGCTGCAGTCACAGGAAACCAAGCCCTGCAAAAACAGCTTCACCATACACAAGACCTCGAGACCGTCCCCGAACAGGTCGACGCACTTCGAGACAGAGGATTAAAATGATCACTGACACACTCACCGGCCTCCGCAAACAGATTGATCGTGGCCAGGAATTGCTCGCCATGTTCGAAGACGAAAACCGGCACTACACCAGCGCCAACATGATCGAACCCGAGGACATCGTCGAGATCATGCGCAAAAAGAGTGAGCTCGTCATCAGCTTCGACGATGACCGTAAGCAGGACGCCGACGCCGTGCTCGCCCCGCTCTCGACCGCCGAACAGCTGGAACGCATGCAACTGCTGAACGACCTCAGGTCGATGATCGAGAACATGCTGACGATCGATCGCGAGAATGAAATGCTGGTCACACGACTACTGCTCACCAAGCCGCCGAAGCACAATTGAGCTACGTGATGTCCGCATGAGATTCAGACCTTGTCGTCGCGACTATCGACGCCCCGCCCGACAGCGATCAAATGAACCGCTGAAGTAAAATCGAGCCCGAACGCGTCCGGGTAGTCAGCGGCGACAACCAGGATGATGGCCTTCCCTCACCGTCGGGCGTTTTTTGTGCCCGCACGTCGCCAGGATTGCAACGGCAAGGCGCACTGCTACCTTGTGCCGTCGGACCAAACACACACCAGCCTGGCTCCATGCCCGTGCATAAATCATTGAGACACCCTCGCACCCTGACAGCAGCCGCAGCCTTCGCACTTGTGGTGCAATTGCCCGGCACGGCCAGTCTGGCCGACGATGAGGCCGCTATTCGCAAAACCTATATCTACTGCCTCGCCGCGGTTCGGCAGAAGAACGTCAAGGCATTTCTGAACCGTATCGACACCGAATCTGCCACTGGCACTTCATTGGCCGCATTGAGTCATGCCGAACTCAAGAAAATGTTGTCGGAGGAGGCCGCACAAATTCCGCGAACAGTTGTTGTCACCCGTATCCTCATCGAGGATGACATGGCCCATGTGGATGCCACCGGCGAGCTCGACGGGACAGCCTTTGTGGGCCAAGGCGGGTTGCGCAACGATGGCAAAAACTGGAAAGTCTTCGGTTTCTCCTGGCGCCCGGCAAACCAATGATGCGTGGCATCGTGACGCTCGCCCGCATGCAGCGATGAGCGCAGAACAAGCCCGAGAAAGGTCCGTCGTGCTGGCGGTCAGGGATGACCGCGCCTCCGGAAGAGATCAATACAAAGGGGTTCAGTACGGCACTATGGGGTAGCGAGAGTGGTCTTGAGCGTCATCATGGCGTAGGCGGTCACCAGCTCCGGGATCGACTCCATATACTTGCCATGCTCGTTGTGCCAGCCACCGTCCTCGCCCTGCAGCCCGACGAGCACGGCGATGACCTCCCCGCGCCATTTGACCAAACGCCCGTCCGTAAGTTTCAGACCGTCCAGACCGGCCGCGTTCAGCGCCTTCGCCATGGCGTGCAGATAGTAATAATAGCCTGCCCTCCCCCTGCCGGGATCCTCGGACAAATCATAATTCGCGGCGATGTATTTTCGCACTGCCCGGACGCGAACGTCGTCGGGCGACAGCTTGGCGTACAACATGGTCTTGTACCCGGAATAGCTCATCGCTCCGCTGACAACCACTTTCGAGGCGTCCTTCGACGGCTTGTAGCCGAGTCCGCCGGCATCGCTGTCCTCGGCAGCATCTTGGCCCACATCCGGATTTTTCTGAGTCGCCTCGAGAAATGCTTCGATCGACGCCCACATTGCCTCGTTCTGTGCTGTCACGGTCGGGTCTGCACCTTGCACGTCACCCTCGACATAGGCCGTGTGGTACATGGCCTCGGCGGACCAGGCAGTAATCGACAGGTTGGCGCTGCGGCCGCCGGCGCCGTAGCCGAAGCCGCCGTGGTGCTTTGAATTGGGGTTGATGCGCTGCAGCGTACGCAGGTAGGCGCGGCCACGTTTGACCAGTGGTATGTGTTCGGGCTTGTCGACGGTCGCCATGGCCAGGAGCGTGACGGCGATCGAATAGGTCGCGTAGCGCGGCGTCTTCTCCCAGAAGGCCGGCTGACTGCGCAGCCCGAAGAGCGTCTCTGTCGTACCGTCCTCGTCAAGATCGGCAAGCAGGAACTCTATACCGGCATCGATCGCTGCGTCGCGTTTCCCGGCATCGATGCCGGGGGCATCGTGCAAAGCAATGACACATAGGGCTGTGATCCCGATCATCGGCGGTTTCCCCCATGAGCCTTCGTCGTTCTGCAACACCAGCAACCGCTCCGCTCCGCGGGTAAGCGCCGCTTCCGCCCGGGTATGGTTCTCTTCCGCGACAACGGCCGTAGCCACATGCATGGCTGACATTGCCACGACAAGAAGGACTGTGTGGAGCTGAAGTGAGGTCATTGAATAAGAATATCGTAAATCGTTGATTTGTGAAACGGTGCAGCAGCATAACGACAGATTCGATTTACCCGGTTTGAATCCGTACGGAGTTGCAGTACTTACTTATCTTGTAAACGACAACAACGGGGTGACGCATGAAGAAAGTCTTAATGACGTGGGGCGGCTGGGACGGTCATGAGCCCGAGCAAACAACCGGAATTTTCGCCAGCCTCCTGCGCGCTGAAGGCTGCGAAGTCACCGTCACCGACACGCTCGAGTGCCTGACCGATCGGGGCTTGACGCAATACGATCTGATCGTGCCCTGCTGGACGATTTCCGAACTCAGCAATGATCAGTGCGAGGCACTGGTTGCCGCGGTGAAGTCCGGGGTCGGTTTCGGTGGCTGGCACGGCGGTGCGGGCGATGCCTTCCGCCAATCAGCCTTGTACCAGTTCATGGTCGGCGGCCAGTGGGTGGCTCATCCGGACAATATCAAAG
>CAJWLW010000424.1 GCA_913042885.1 uncultured Lentisphaeria bacterium
TGGTCGATCGCGACGAGCAGGGGAACGCCATCCGTATCGCCCAGACAGGGCAAACACTGGAAGGCGCTGCGCCGCATTGGAAAATCGCCGAGTACATACGTTGGTCGGAAGACGGGGGCCGCACCTGGCCACGCGTGGATTGTCCCCAGGCATGGCGCACCGCCGATACGTATAACGGAAAAACGTACGACCTGTGCTGCTGCGAAGGATCACTGGTGCGTGCGACCAATGGTTGGTTGGTGGCGGCGCTGCGCACCTGGGTGCCACTGCAGTTCCACGACCACCCGCACTTCGAAGACTCCCTGTCAGGTACGGCCGTGTCGATTTCCAGGGATGACGGAGTTACGTGGTCACCCTACCAGAAGGTCTTCGACAGCGGACGACACCATGCCACGCTGATGTGCATGCCCAACGGCGACCTGGTCATGGTCGTCATCCGACGGGTTGATTTACGCGACGGCAAGCTGGTCAGTTATCGGCACGGGTGCGATGCCGTGATCAGTCACGATCACGGCGAGACCTGGGATATCGAGCACATGATCGTGCTCGATGATTTCCTGTTCTGCGACGACGAACGGTGGATGCGCGGTCCCTGCGGTCATCTGAGCTCGACGCTGCTGCCCGACGGATCAATCCTCACCGGCTACGGCAACAACTTCACCGGCGGCGCACTGATCCGCTGGAAACCTTGAGCCAGTCTCGTTATACTGCCCCACGGATAACACGGCCGTCGGACGGTCGCATCGCCATCTTCCTGTTCACCACGTCTTCGCCAAGGCAAATGTACCATGATCCCGATCCAATATCTTGACGCTGCTCCTGAACTGACGAGCGATGTTTCTACCGGTGCCTGGGCAAAGCTGCTGTGGCACGAACAGTTCACGACGCCCGGCCAGCCTGGTGCCGAGCCGACGCCGGGGACGGCGTTTGCCATGGCACATGATGGAGACAACCTCTATCTCGCCGTGAGCTGCTGCGTATCTGCAGGCCAAACGCAGGAACAGCTTGCAAGAGAGAATGTACAGATCGTCCTCGATCCTGAATGCAGCGGAGAACGTGTGGGGATTTTTGTCTGTTACGCGGATGGCAAGACTGCGTCGTCGGTCCTTGAAGACCAGGATGGCGGGAAGGAAGCGTGGCCGGGCGAGATCGAATGTGCAACCCGGCTGCAGCCCGGGCAATACTCGATAGCGCTCAAGGTCCCGCTCATCCAGCTCATCCATAGTGACAACGGGTTGCGTCGAATTCAATTCAATGTAACCCGGGTGCCTGAGCACGGGATGCCAGGGGGTTTGCTGTGCTACCCGACCCTGGAACAGACACAATTCTGGTATCCCTGCAATACGATCGGCCAGGCGGTGTTTGAACATCCGGACCTGCTCGAGGCATTTGCCTGGGACGTCCGGCGGGCAGGACGCGGCCGAATAGTCCGGAACAATGGAGAAGCTGTATGTCGACAGGCTGTGACGCTGACCAATCTCTCGACGGAAAAACGGGACGTGGATTTACGCGTCGCGCTTTTGCAGGTGCGCCAGCCGCCCTCGGCACAGGCTCAATACCGCCTGGGCGTCGACGCCGGCAAGTCGCACATTGAAAGCATCGAACTTCCCGTGCCGGAGGGATTCAACTATGGGTACATCCACGCCTCGCTGCATGAGCCGGACACGGGCCGCTGCATCAGCGAAAACCGTATCCATGTCGAGTCGGAACAGCTTTCCTGGAAACAGCATTTCATCAAGCGCGGCGACGGTCAAGGCGGTTACACCTGCATCGCGGCACAGCAGCAGGTGTTGCCACAATATGAAGGCCGCCGGATCGTCCCGTACGGCCTGGCCACCATGGACAACGGCGAGGTCATCTGTGCCGCCATTGCCGCGATCCACCCCGAGCAGACGCTGATCATCATCAGCGGTGACGACGGAACGACGTGGGGTGAGTACATTGTGCTGCACGGAATTTACGTGCGCCCAATGATGTTGGCGTACCTCGGCGACGGTGTGGTCACGTTTGAATCGGGCGACACCGGCGAGCGAATGCGGCTGTTCAGCCACGACTACGGGCGCACGTGGGATGAGCGCGTTGCGGTGCCGGCGGCGCCGGACGGCCAGCAGTTCGGCGTCGAGGGTAATCCGTTGGTCGAGCGCGACGAGCAGGGCAAGGCCATCCGCATCGCGCAGACGGGGTATACCCTGGAAGGCGCCGCGCCGCACTGGAAACAAACCGAATACATCCGCTGGTCGGAAGACGGGGGGCGCACCTGGCCGCGCGTGGATTGTCCCCCAACATGGCGCAGTACCGAGACATATAACGGCAAAACCTACGAACTGGGCTGCGGCGAAGGATCACTGGTGCGGGCGGCCAACGGCTGGTTGGTGGCGGCGCTGCGCACCTGGGTGCCGGTGCAGTTCCACGACCACCCGCACTTCGAAGACGGCCTGGAAGGCACGGTCGTTTCGATTTCCAAAGACGAAGGAAACACCTGGTCGCCCCTGCAGGTGATTTCCGAAGGCGGACAACTCCACCCCACCCTTCTTCGTATGCCCAACGACGACCTGGTCCTGTCGATGGCCCGACGGGTGGACTTCCGCAACGGTGAGCTCGTCAGTTGTCGGCGCGGGTGCGACGCCGTGATCAGCCGCGATCACGGTGAGAGCTGGGATATCGAGCACACGTTCGTGCTCGATGATTTCCTATATTTGGACGGCGAACATTGGTTCCGCGGTCAGTGCGGCCATGTGACCTCGACGCTGTTGCCCGACGGATCAATCCTCACCGGCTACGGCAACGTCTTCACTGGCGGCGTGCTGATCCGCTGGAAACCTTGAGGCAGTCTCGTTATACCGCCCCGGATAACACGGCCCGCCGGGCGGTTGCCTCGACATCGTCATGCAAACATGTCTTGAACAAGGAATTGAACCATGATCCCGATCCAATATCTTGACGCTACTCCTGAACTGACGAGCGATGTTTCGACCGGTACCTGGGCAAAGCTGTCGTGGCACGAACAGTTCACGACGCCCGCTCGGCCTGGTGCCCAGCCGACGCCGGGGACGGCGTTTGCGATGGCCCATGATGAGGACAGCCTCTTTTTCGCCGTCAAGTGCAGCGCCCATGCAGGCCAATCGCAAGAGGCGCTGGCCCGAGAGAATGTGCAGATCCAGTTTGATCCCGAGCGCAGCGGCGTACGATCGGGGATTTTTATCTGCTACCCGGATGGCAGGATTTCATCGCAGACCGAACTTGAAGCCGATGGGAATGAACCGTGGTTGGGCGAGGTCGGTTATACATCCCGATTGCAGTCCGGCGAGTGGTCGCTGGTGCTCAAAGTTCCGCTCAGCCAGTTCATCCATTCTGAAAGCGGTTTACGTCGCATTCATTTCAATGTGTCCCGCCTGCCGCAGATGGCGCCAGACGACTGGTTGTGCTATCCGGCACTGGAAAACGTGCAATTCTGGCGGCCGACTAACGCGATCGGTGAGGCAGAATTCGAAGGTGCCGATCGACTCGATGCATTTGCCTGGGCCATCCGGCGGGGCGGGCGCGGCCGGATATACGAGAACAATGGCGAACGGGTATGTCACCAGAGCGTCATATCGACCAATTTATCCACGGAATCGCGGGATATAGAGTTACGCGTTGCGTTTACGAAAGCCGGTAAGCCGCCCTTGGCACAGACAGAGCGCAGCCTGAATGTCGGCGCTGGCGAGTCGTGCACGGAACGCATCGAATTTCCTGTGCCTGACGGGTTCAACCACGGGCTCGTTCATATGTCGTTGCATGAACCGGACACCGGCCGCTGCGTCAGCGAGAACCGGTTCCTAGTCGATTCTGAGCAGCTGGCATGGAAAGAGCATTTCCTCAAGCGTGG
>CAJWLW010000425.1 GCA_913042885.1 uncultured Lentisphaeria bacterium
GAGGATCTGTGTATCGATAGGCCTGCCGGCGTACACTGTTGTGAATTCACTTTTTGGCATGATTGCGTCCCCGGTTTCAGATTGGATAATGCTCCAAGACGTTGGCTTAACTTACAACGGAACACAAGGATTTTGCAATACTGTCTCGCTTCCCCCATCTCCATCCGTTGATTTTCTATACGCCGTTACGGCCAGGGCGGAGACGCGGCGAACGATTAACCCAGCAGCGCCAACAGTTCATCACGATCGAGGTCTGGCGTGCCGTCGGCATCGTCGATGACGGCGGAGAAAAGCTCCTGCTTCTCCGCCTGCAGCGCCAACACTTTTTCCTCGATGGTGCCGTGGCAGGCGAATCGGTAGGCGATCACTGGTTTCTGCTGACCGATGCGGTGGGTGCGGTCGATGGCCTGGCGCTCGGCGGCGGGATTCCACCACGGGTCGAAAATGACGACGTAATCGGCGCGTGTCAGATTCAGCCCGGTCCCAGCCGCTTTGAGACTGAGCAGAAAAACCGACGGGTCGGCAGCGTCGGTGAATTCCTGCACCAGTTCACCGCGCTTCTCGACGGGGGTCTTCCCGGTGAGCTTGAAGTGGGCCAGGCCTTCCGCGACGAGATGTTTCTCGATGATCTCCAGCATGCTGGTGAACTGACTGAAGACCAGTATGCAATGCCCGGTTGCCAACAGGTCCGGCAGCGTTTCCATGAGCCACGCTAATTTTGCGGACTCTGCAATCGGCGGCAACTCGTCGGTTGATTCGGCGGCGCGCTCGGGCAGCAGGGCAGGGTGGCAGCATAGCTGGCGCAGCCGGGTAATTGCGGCGAAGATATCCATGACGTTGCCGGAGGCGGCGCGTTTCCTGGCGTTGCCCAGTTCGCGGGTGTAGAGCGCGTCCTGGAATTCGTTGAGCGGCAGGCAAATGGTCTCTTCTGTACGCGACGGCAGTTCCGGGGCGACTTCTTCCTTGGTGCGCCGCAGCATCAGCGGTTCGATGCGGTGCCGCAAGGTGCTCAGATCACTGACGGCGAAGCTGTCGCGATCGCCGAGATAGTCGGGGTTGAGAAAATCGACGATAGACCACAGGTCGAGCGGCCGGTTCTCGAGGGGCGTGCCGCTGGCGGCGATGCGACGCTCCGATTGCAGGGACTTGACGCTAAGCGTGATCTCGGCGTCGGGGTTGCGGATGTTCTGTGCTTCATCGATTATGATGGTGTGGAACTCACGTGACCGCAGGTGGGTAATATCATTGCGGACCACGGCGTAGGATGCGATGATTGCATCGGCATCGCCGGCTTCTGCCAGCGTGCGATGGCGGCGCTCGGGGGGACCGGTCAGTTCACGGACACGCAGGTCGGGTGCGAACTTGGCAATTTCCCCGGTCCACACGGCGATGACCGAAGCGGGGCAGACGATCAGTGAGCAAGCAAAAGGATGGGTGACCTTGCAGCAGCGCAGATACGTCAGAATCTGCAGGGTCTTGCCCAGGCCCATGTCGTCGGCCAGTAAGCAACCGAGGGTGTGTCCGGTGCGGTTGTGAAGGAAACGTACACCGTCGGTCTGATAGTTGCGCAACACATCGACGAGGTCCTCAGGGATCTGCAGGTCGGGCAGGGGTGGGCGCTCACGGACGGCTTCGAGCATGGCCCGGGTGTCGCGTGGCATCCGCATGACACAGAGTTGGGCAACGGTGGCAGCGACGGTCGGTGCGCGGTCAATGGTTATTCGATGTTGGCCGAGTTCGAGGTTGGTGTTGTCGAGGAATGTACGCAGGTCGTCTGTGCTGTTGGCGTCAAAACTGAACATGACACCGGAACGCGTGCGCACCGTGGTCTGGCCGTTGTGCAACACGGCATGAAGATCCTCTGCATCGATTGGCTCATCACCGACGAGACCGCCGATTTCGACGTCGAGCCAACCGCTGCCTTCGTGGACCGTCAGTGTCGGTTTGATCGGCACAGTGTCCTTGAACAGGTCCTCGATTTTATAGTCGATCTTGAGTATGACGTCGGGTGGCAGGGCAGTGCGAGCCTGACGGATTGCTTCGACTGTTTCGGGCGTCGTCGGCAGACGATAGACTCCGTCCTTCGACGGTTCTATGGGCAGTTTGTTGAGAAATTGCCGGACATCCTCCAGTACGGGAGACTCGCTCTGCACGATCGTAAAGCTGTCGCGTCCCGGGGCGAGCCGCGCCGGAGTGATTGCAGGATCGGCAAAAATCGGGGCAGTCTTGATGGTGGCGGCGACAATCAGTTCCTCGCCCTCGGATTTTATTTCGATTCGCGGCGTGCCGCGATGAGTGACGGTGGTGACGGATGGTCCGGCGATCAGATCGAGGCGGTGATGGAGAATGGTCGGTAGATGGTCAGCGATGGCGGTCGTCGCTACTTCCGGATCGTTCTTGCCGAAGACGCGGTTGAGCACGTCCCGGTCGAAGGGGACATCGAGCCGGTAGCGTTTCTCGGCGACAGTGACTTCGGAATGTTCGCCGGCGAGTTGTTCGCCGACGGTGTGGAAAGGCGCACGTGTGCCGTCGGGCGCGATAACGACGCAGGCGAGCGTTGTCTTCGTGCCGCGCGTGTGCAGTTCGACGGCCAGCCGGGCGCTGCTTTCACTGTCGGAATAGCTTGCCTGAGTGTCGCGGTCGACGATGGCGTCGGAGAAATCGTTCCACTCGGCTTTCCAGCGGGCAAAATGATCGGCGGAGACTTGCAGCAGTGAGGGGTTTTTGCGGATCAGATGCGGCTTGTTGATGGCCGGCCAGATGCGTGCGAGCACGCGGCCGGTCCAGGATGCCCAGCCGTTCTCCTTGCCGTCACGCAGGCGTCGGCTGAGATTGTAGAGATCCTGGACGTGGAGTTGGCGTTTCCGGCCATCACTCAACTCGTAGAACCGCAGGGCAACTTCCGGCGGGGCATGATCGTAATCGGATTCGAGTTGCAGTTGTTTCATTGTTCTCAGGTATAGGCGCCGATTTTTCGGCGCCACGTTTTCACAGCGGCTGTGATGTCGTCGGCCTGCGTGACGGCGGTGACTACGGCAATCCGTCGGGCGCCGGCGTCCAGCAAGTCTTCGACATTCGTCAGTTTTATGCCACCCATAACAGTGAACGGCAGATCGATCTGCAGTGCGATCTCGGCTATCGCTTCCGGCCCGAGGAAGGTGTGGAGGCCGTCCTTCGTTCCGGTCGGATAGATCGGACCGATATTGATGTAGTCGGCGCCTTCGCGCATCGCTTCCTGTGCCTGCGCCAGCGAGTGCGTCGAGCGCCCGATGATCTTGTCAGGGATCATCTGCCGCGCCACCGGCAGAGGCAGGTCGTCCTGCCCCAGGTGTACGCCATCGGCATCGATGGCGATCGCGATATCTACGTGATCGTTGATTATCAGCAGTACATCGTGCGCCTGCGTCAGTGCACGAAATTGCAGTGCTTTCTCATACAGTCGTCGCATCGACGATTTTTTGTCGCGCAATTGCACGATGCGGGCGCCGCCGGCGATGACGGCTTCCAAGACTTCTACATCCGAGCGGCCGTTCGAGAGGTCCTCGGTCGTAACCGGGTACAGGTCGACGCCACTGAAATGCTGGACGCGCGCGGCGTGGACTCTTTCCAGATCAGAACCCACAGTGCTAATTCCGTCCGACAACGCCCTCAATAGGGCTTGATGCCGTGGCTACCTGCAAGGGCGTTGACGGTACCGACAGGTAGCCCTGGCGCCCGGCTTCCACAGCAAGCTTGAAACCGCGCGCCATCCGAACCGGATCACCGGCACGGGCGATCGCAGTATTGACCAGAACGGCGTCCGCCCCCATCTCCATCGCTTCGGCGGCGTGCG
>CAJWLW010000426.1 GCA_913042885.1 uncultured Lentisphaeria bacterium
CAGGAGTATGTCAGCAGCAGGCCGCCCGGTCGCAGCAGTTTCAGCGCCAGCAGATTGATGTCCTTATAGCCGCGGCTGGCCTGTGGCAGCCGCATCTTTGACTCGGCGAACCGCGGCGGATCCAGCACGACCACGTCGAAATTGCGGCGACTGTCGCGATATTGCCGCAGCACCTCGAATACATCGCCTTCTACGTCCGTGACCCGTTCGCTTGGCAGCTCATTCAACTCGACATTGCGGCGGCCGAGTTCGAGAACCTTGGCCGAGGTATCGATGTTGGTGACGTCCGTGGCGCCGCCGGTCAGGGCGGCAATGGCAAAGCCGCCGGTGTATGAAAAGCAATTGAGAACGCTCTTGCCCTCGGCGAGGGCCGCGAGGCATGTGCGGTTGTCGCGCTGGTCCAGGTAAAAGCCGGTCTTTTGCCCGGTACGTATGTCGACATGATATTGACGTTCGTGCTCGGTGATCGTGATCAACTCCGGCGGCTCACTGCCTGCCAGCACGCCGGCTGCGGGCGGCAGGTTCTCCTTGTTGCGGACGCTGACATCGGAACGTTCGTAGATGCCCTGGCAGCCCGTGAGCTCCTGCAACAGTTCGACGATCTCCTGTTTGAAGGCCTCGACTGTGCAGGCCAGGAACTGGCAGACAAGAAACTCACCATAGCGATCCACGATAAGCCCCGGCATGCCGTCTGACTCGGCGTTGATCAGTCGGCAAGCTGCCACCGGCAGCGACGGCAGCACCGACCGCAAGTCGATCGCCGTGCTTAGTCGTTGCTGGAGAAATTCCCGGTCGATGGTGTCTTCCGGCACGAATGACCACATGCGCACCGTGATCTGCGATGCCGGCGAATAGCCGCCGCGACCGATCAGCACGCCATCGCCTGTATAGACATCGACAACTGCGCCGGCAGCCGGGTCACCCTCGATGCGGTCAATCGCGCCGGAAAAGATCCAGGGGTGCAGACGGATGAGGGACTTTTCGCGTCCGGCTTTGAGAGTGATCACGGGCATGGCGGCTCGGAGGTTTTTCGGTGTCAGGTTTCGCGTGTCAGGAAAAATCGATTCGATGAAGTACTATGAAACCCTGAAAACCTGACACCTGAATCCTCGAATCCTACACCTGACACATCAAACCTGTAAGGGAAAGACTTGGGAAAGATAGACGAAACTTGTGAATGGGCGGTTTCCGACCTGGCCAAAGCGTACCATGACAAGGAGTGGGGCGTGCCGGTGCATGACGACCGAAAGCTGTTCGAGTTCATCGTACTCGACGGTGCTCAGGCCGGTTTGAGCTGGGAAACCATCCTGAAAAAACGCGAAGCGTATCGCGCGGCGTTTGACAACTTCGAGCCGGCCATCGTCGCCTGCTACGGAGACGACAAGATTGCCGAGTTGCTTGGCAATGCCGGTATCGTGCGCAACCGGCTGAAGATCAACTCAGCCGTCCGCAATGCCAGTGCCTACTTGAAGGTACAGGAGGAATTCGGCAGTTTCGATACCTACATCTGGGGCTTTGTCGATGGCCGCCCGATTGTCAACCACTACAAAGTGTTGCGGGAGATCCCCGCCTACACGGCGGAGTCGGACGCGATGAGCAAGGACCTGAAGGCGCGCGGCTTCAATTTCGTTGGTACGATCATCTGCTATGCCTTCATGCAGGCAGCTGGCCTGGTTAACGACCACGTCGTCAACTGCCCGCGGCATGCCGAGCTGGACGGACTGGAATAGATCTCATGCCTCGGCGGCGCCGAGACCATAGTGTTTGATGATCTTGTCCGCGGCGGTATCGATGTCATTGCTGTAGACGATCAGATCGGCGTTGTTCCGGAAGAAGCCGATACGTTTGTCGTAATGTTCCGCGACAGTGTGCGCTGTAACCGAATAGCGCCGCTGTTTCTCGCGATTGTAGAGAATCTTCCGGTTACGAAAATCGAAGCGGCTGGGCAGCACCAGAACCACCTGACCGCGCTCGCGGCATTTGTTCAGCGTCTCGATGCAGCCGTCCGGGGCACTGTGAGAATTAATCAACGTCCCGCCGCCGAGGCACATGACGATGTTGTCGTGACCGAGGTACTCGAAGAGGATTTCCCGGCTGCGGTTGTAGTATTCGTCGGGGTCGGGATTGAGCCGCTGACCCGTTTCCATGAAGCAAATCCGTTCATACTCGGTGTCGAGGTCGAACGCTGTCCAGTCGTCGAGTTTCATAGCGACGCTGTTACCGACGCCGGTCTTGCCGCAGGCACGTGGCCCGATCATGAAAATATAATCTGTCGCCAATACGAGAAATCCTTGTTCCCGAGTTCACGAGGCGGGCAAAAGTACACGTACAGCAATTCTCGAGGTCGGGTCGCGGCTCGGGCGTGAAATTGCTCAAATACTGCCGAGCAACCGTGGCCGATAGACGCTTTTCATGCCGGCTTCGTGGCCTATTGCTTATGTCCCGTTGGTCCAATATAAACCCGGGTTGCCCCTTTGCGACGTGCTGCTCCGAACTTCTCGCCGAGCTTGTCGAGGTCGGCGCCGCTGGCTGCGATGTACTTGTCACGCTCCGCCATGAAAAGATCCATGAACGGCGGCAACTGCTTCGCTGGAGCCTCGTGGTACTTCGCCTGATGCCGCTTCCACAGCAGTTGCGACAGGTTGTAGGAACCATTGGCGCGGTCCACGTGGCCAATATCGAGCCATTTGAAAACCTCATACAGTGAAGCCTCGATGATTGCCTGCCGTCCCTTGCTGCCGTCGGCATTGAGGACCTGCTCGATACTTTGCGCCAGGAACGTTTCGTAGCTGATCGGGTTGTCACCAAGGTAGTGGGAGCTGTAGTGCTCGTAAGTTTCGTATGCCAGCGAATTGAGATTATAGATGTACAGCACGGCGATCGCCTCCTCGAGGAAACGTTTGTGCTCGTTGTCCGCCGCTTTGCTGTAGTCGTTTGCGAGCAGGTTCTCCATGTGCTCGTGGATGCGGCCGATGATCTGGACATTGTTCGTCATCGTCATCGTATTGTGCTCCTTACTGTAAAACATACGACCTTCGCGGAAGGAGCTTATCATGCTCTGGCGCAGGATATGACCGTAATTGAGATTGCCCGACACCATGTCGTTCATCGTGTCGCTGGCGAGCCAGTAGATGGCGTGCGCTTGATGCAGGCGCCAGTCCAGCGGACCGTACTGGCCGTCGACACTCAGCATCCGCTCGATGTCGAGCTTGAGCTCTTGCTCGACGCGCCGGCGCTGGTAGAAATGAAAAACTTCGAGCGCCGCTGCCTGCATATTGACAGCGTCCGGGCCGACATTGAGTGGGCGGTCGATTGGTGAATACGCCTCGAAATCGAGCACGTCTATCTGCTGCGCCTCGCCCGCGGCGATGTATGCTGCCACGCCCGGGCGTTTCTGCAGCACTTCCAGCGATTCGGCTGCAGCGGCCAGACGCTGCAGTTCCTCGGTGTCGCCCCGGGGCAGATAGTCCCGCATCTTCAGCGCCCACTGGTTACGGAACTCTGCGGCATGCGGATCGATTTTGCTGCCGATACGGTCGAAATACAGGCGCGCGAGCTCGTGGCGGATGACTTTGTCCTGGGGATTGTACTTCAGTGCCTCGTCGCGCAGCAAGACAATGGCGCGGTCGATCCACTGCCAGCGGTCGAGCGGGTCGGCGAAGTCGTGCGAGATGTTGTACGCCATGTTGAAGGCCTGATATGTCCAGATCGACGAGAAATTCGGCTGCAATTGGGTGATCCAGCTGGTGAGCTGCAGGGCATCGAAGTACTCCCCGCGGTCTTGCTGTTCGATGGCGCGCCACCACAGGGCGTCGACGGTCAG
>CAJWLW010000427.1 GCA_913042885.1 uncultured Lentisphaeria bacterium
GTGCACTCATTTTTGCTGCATCCGACGCCGTACCTGCGCTCATGGGATCGAGATGGTGAATGACTGCCCCGCCACGCCGGGTCAGTTCACGAAGAGCTTGATTTTCGCGCGTCCTCGCAAAACTTTCAGGTGCCGTTCCCGCGCCGAGTTCAGCTTGGTCGACTGCAGGTATTCACGCAGGCCATTCGTTCCCTCTGCCCCGCCCTTGTGCAGCAGCACCTGCATGATTGCCTGATGCAACCCCTCGAGCTCGGCATCGCTTACCTCGACCTCTTGCAGGTTCGTTTCCCGCGCCCAGCTCAGCTTGGCCGTCCGCAGGTAAGCATGGAGGGCCTCCGGCCCCGCTGCTTGGCCGTTGTATAGCAACGCTTGCATGACCGCCTGATGCAACGCCTCGAGCTCTGCGGCGCTTACCACGACATCAGCTTGGCCCAGGCCCTGGCGCGCGTAGTAGACATCGGAGGGGCTGGTACCCGGTGCGCTAGCTGTCACCTGCTCGCGGCTGCGTTCGAGCTGCTTCTGGAAGGCGGGATCCTTGTCAATGCCCTGCGCCTGCGCGTCGGCAACCAGGATGATTTCTTTGATGGCCCCGACCAAAAGCCCGTCGGGTATTACTGCGTCCGCCCGAGCCGTCATGGCCTGCCAATTACGAAGGTTGCCCAGAACGAGTTTATGGCCGTCCACCTCGATCACCGTTTTGGTGAGAAGCGCCTTGACAAGGTCGGAATCATTCGCCAGCGTCTCGGCCGGGGCACCCTGGTCCTGCGCCGCCTGCGCAATGACCATCTCCTTGATTTTCTCGAAAAGAGCCGGGACCAGGGTCTGTCGGGAGCCTGTCATCCGCAGGGACATCGTCTGCACGGCCAACTCCATGACCGCCGGCGAGAGCTCTTCTCCGTTCACACTGATCTCGGTCCCTGCCAGACGCGCCTTCAGCCAATTGCCATGTGCTTCCGCATATTGTTGCCGCGCCACCACACTTGCCGCCATGCGCCGGCGGCTCTCCCCGGTTATTCGAGAAAAACGTTTCGGGTTCTCCGTCAGGCAGGCGTCTATCTGCGCTTCCGTTACATCCGCCGGATTCCGCCGGGCCAGTTCCGGGATTGTCTTCTGGTAGAAATAGGCGAGCACAGTCGGCCCGAGCCGTTTGATATGCTCCGCCTGCTCGTCGGTCAACCGCACAGCAGGGAGGGGCTGTTGGGCAATCAACTCCTGATCGATGGCACGTCGAAGCGCCGGAGTAATGGGTGCGCCGGCAGCCAGGCCCGAAAGAACATCCTCCTTCAGGATCGGCTTGCCGTTGACCTTGGCCAACACCTTCGGGAGATCATCCCGCGAGATTATCCCGGCTGCGCCCGGTTCCTGTGCCGGTGCGACCGTGCACCACGTCAAGCTCCCTGCCACGATGATTGCCAACACCACCGCAGCCTTGGTACGTTCAGACCATGTTCTGTTTTCATGCATCGCTGTTCCCTCCTCTGTAGACAGATAATGATTTCTCGACAACGGTCGATAAACTAGAACCGAAGGAGGATTTGTTCAAGCACAAGCGCGGGCACTTTGATAGATCCTCTCGAGCGTGCCCTGGCAGACTCGCACGTGCGGCGGAATGACCAGGCGCTGCTCACTTGTCAGCAGGAAAAAAGATTAAAAAGCACATAGCCGAGGGCGACCGGCAATATCAAATATTTGAGCCATCCGCGCTTGATCCGATATCTTTTGGGGGGATTTTCCATTCGGCCAGTTCACCAAAGCCATAGTTCGGTGTGATACCCGCTCACCGGCGGTTTACGGGCGGGCAACGGAAATTCCTGGGCAGAAGGTGGAGCTGCATGGAGTTGGCACCCTCCCCCGAGCGGTGTTTCTTGGTCCGAGCGGTGGTGGAGAACAACGATGAAAACGTCTCGCATAGGATGGTTGCCTCGCATTCTGTGTTGGCTTCCTGCGACGAACGGGCTATTGCGCAAACGGCAAATTCATGGCACCGATGATACTGTCCGGGTGCTCGAAGCGTTCCGTTCGCGGCGCGTTATCTTTGGTCTGTCGCAGTGCGAAGTTGAGTTCATACGGCGGGGTAAGCGACGGGTACTGGAACGACGACGGATTCGTTTTCAGCCGTTGTATACTCTCAAGTGCGCCGGCACGGATCATGGTACGCGCTTTTTTCGGGGAACGGTGGCAGGCACTCAGTTTGGCTGAGCGGTAGGCATCCTCATCGAGATGGTCGAGCCCGTCCGGCAGCAGCCCCTGCTTGACCGAAATCGTGACCACCCCCGGGGTCAGGGCCTCAGCTTCCTCGGCAAACGCCTGCTCACCGCAGGCCAGGATGGTCGGCACACCCAGTTCCATGGCGCACAGGACCAGTTGCCCGTACTCGCCGATGGAGATGTCGTTCAGTGTCATGTCGAGAAAACTGAATCCCTGGGTGTGGGTCAGCTGCGAATAAGGGGTGCCGGCCTTGGCATGTTGCCCGACGTATGCCAGCGCGTCGTAAGAGACATCCAATCCCCACGGAAATATGTGCTCATAATGCCCACGGCTAAGCCAAACGCGTTCGTCCAGCAGTTCCGGATCGATTGCGCCGCTGCCATGGCCGTCGACCACCGTGACCTCCCCGGCGCCGCCTTCGTAGAAACCGTCGATAGCAGCATTGACCTCTTCAGTCAGCAGGCGTTTGCCTTTGTCGTAGTACCGCCCTTCCGGGACGCACCAGTCCTCGAAGTTGAGTATACCCGCTACGCCTTCGATATCGGTCATGATCATCAGTTTCATGATATGCAAACTCCGCGCACAGCCCCGAGACGTATTCGAGTTTCTGCCGTTCGGCGCCGAAAATATCGTCGTACGCACTGATTAACGCAAGTACCGGCTGCTACCCGGTCACGTCACCGTAGTGCAGGGGCACGCTGCAGCGCAGCGGCAAACCGTACAGAGGAAATTTCCAGGGACTCGCCAGTGAGAAGGAGATCTTGAATGTGTTGCCGGTTGTCATAAGGACAGGCATTCCCTTTTCGACCGGAGACCAATAAAGGTGAATCGGGGCTCACTTCTCATCTATCGGCACCGGCGCCGTCTCGACCTTATTCGGTGACCACAGGAAGCCCCGATTCAACATCCCGCCGATCTCCACGTCATTCCAAATTCGGATGGCTATGGTGTTCTTACCAGGCCGCACAAATTCGCTCACATCAAAGTCGATCTCATTCTTACCCATCCACCAGATCACATGCTCCCGATGGCCCACATATTCACCGTTGACCCACACCCACGCCTCGTTGATCGCGCCGCCACAGAACAAACTAATCGCCTCGCCCTTGAACTCATTCGCAATATCAACCGTGAAGCGATACCAACCGTACCCATCATAGTCATGTCCCACCGCATCTTCCGGTTCGTCCTGGGAATCCCAGGTAAGGTATGTGCTCTTGCTGCCCCAGTCGCCGTCATTGAAATCGTTCTCGTACCACTCGCTGGTAATGCCGACATTGAACAGGTCTCGCTTGAACTTCGTTTCCAGTGGCAACGTCACAACCAGCTTGCCGCTACCACCGTTCAGCCTGGCTGCAAGTTTTTCATACTTTAGCTTCCGTCCCAGCGTGAACATCTCCCATTCTTGCGTCTGGGCGCTCTTACCAATAAGAAACTCCGATATTTCATTTAGTTTCGTTCGTATCTCCAGCATTCGCCCGGCGCGAGCAGCTGCTTTCTCGTAGTCCAGATTCTTCACCGCCTCATCCATTTGCGTCGACTTCTCGAAGTGCTCAGCGATCAACTCGAAAATCTCGAACCGCTCACGCTGC
>CAJWLW010000428.1 GCA_913042885.1 uncultured Lentisphaeria bacterium
GCCGAAGCCCTCGACGCCGGCGAGGCCGCCATGGGCATGGACCCGACCGCGTGCTTCCCATGCATCGTCCTTTTTCGAGCCGCCGAAGCTGCCGACGTCGACGCCATCTGCCTGATGGCGCTCGAACAGGCAATCGAGTTCCACCCGAAAAGTCTGCAGGTGCTCGACTGGCTGGCGCAGCTTTACTCACGCATGGGCATGGGCAAAAAGGCTCTCGTTTGCCGTCAGAAAATCTTCGAAACACGACCCAACGACCTGCAGGCCGAGGCTTTGGTAAAGGACGCTATCGCCGAGGCCGCCATGGACGAGGGCGGCTGGGAACGCGTCGCCGAGAGCGATGGCAAACTCGATTACCGTTCACTGATCAAGGATACCAGCGAAGCGGTGCGACTTGAGCAGCAGGACCGCACAGTCAAGGGCGACGCCGCGGCCGACCTGATAGACGATTTGTTGAACCAGATCGCTGAGCAGGATACTATCGACCGGCGCAAGAAAGTGGCGGAGCTCTACCTCGGATCCAACGACTTCGAGAACGCCCTGGTACACTATGGCCGCGCTCAGGAGCTTTCGGAGGGCGCCGACCCCTCGATCGAAGCGGCAATGACCGTGATCAACGGCCGCCAGTACGACGCTGCCATCCGCGAGTGGGCGGCCTATGTCAAGAGCGAGGAGATCACCGACGAGCAGCGGCAGGAAGGCGAGGCGCAGGTTGCCGAGTTGCAGCAGCAGAAGCTGACGATGTTCCTGCAACGCTACACGGAGCGCGTCAAGCGTTACCCCAACGATGTGCCCGAACGCTTCAAGTTCGCGACATTGCTGTGGGAGGACGGCCAGATCGACGAGGCCCTGCCGCATTTCCAGGTGACGCAGCGCAACGCGCGGTTCAAGCAGGAGTCCACCATTTATCTGGGACGGTGCTTTGCCAGCAAGGGCCAGCATGATCTGGCCATCGATCAGTATCAGGCCGGTATCGCAGAGCTCGAAGTGATGAACGCCGTCAAGAAAGACGCGCACTACAGCCTCGCAAAATCCCTCGAAGAGGTCGGGCGTGCTGACGACGCGCTTGAACAATACAAGGAAATCTACGCTGCCGACCTCAGCTTCCGAGACGTTGCCGACATCATCACGCGCTCGTACGATAGTTGATCCGGGTTGACGGTGCTGTTGCAGTATTTCTGTATCTGCATTTCCTACCGTTGTGTCTCCGTCCAGCGAAACCGAACTTGATATCTGCGCCTGAGTTGCGCGCCCAGCCCCGCCCTCCTGGTCATCGCCTTCGGCCTGGTCTTCCTCTACTTCCGGTCGCGCGTCGGCTACAAGCCGGTCGAGCTCTGAGGCAAGACGGCCTGCAGTGCTGTGCCGAGCCCATGATCGTGTTGAAGAGGGGGGGGTGAAGCGTGAAAGTTTCCCGACCCCCTGACCCCTGACCCTGATTCCTGGTTACTCTATTTGCGCCGCCGCCGGATTGAATTACGTTGACCTATGCAGCAGTACCTCGATCTGATGCGGCATGTCCTCGAGCATGGCGCCGAAAAACACGACCGCACCGGCACCGGCACCCACAGCGTCTTCGGGTACCAGATGCGATTCGACCTGACTGCCGGTTTTCCGTTGCTGACGACCAAGAAACTCCATGTCAAGTCGATCATCCACGAGCTCTTGTGGTTCATCGCCGGCGACACGAATGTCAAGTACCTGACCGACAACGGCGTGCGCATCTGGAACGAATGGGCCGATGAGAACGGCGATCTCGGCCCGGTCTACGGCCACCAGTGGCGCCACTGGGACACACCTGAGGGAAACCACGTCGATCAACTCCGGCAACTGCTCGACCAGCTGCAGAGCAATCCCGATTCACGACGGTTGCTGGTCTGCGCCTGGAACCCCGGCGATGTCGGGCGCATGGCGCTGCCGCCCTGCCACTGCCTGTTTCAGTTCTACGTCGCCGACCGGCGCCTCTCCTGCCAGTTGTACCAGCGCAGCGCCGATATCTTTCTCGGGGTGCCGTTCAATATCGCTTCGTACGCGCTGTTGACGTTGATGATCGCGCAAGTCGTCGGCCTCTCACCCGGTGAATTCGTCCACACCTTCGGCGACGCCCACCTGTATACCAACCATCTCGAGCAGGCGCGGCTGCAGCTCAGCCGCGAACCGCGAGAACTGCCCAGAATAGTGCTCAATCCGGCGGTGCAGTCGATCTTCGACTTTACCTTCGAGGATTTCGAACTGCAGGCCTACGACCCGCACTCCCACATCAAGGCGGCGGTGTCGGTATGAGTCTGGCGATTATCGCCGCAATCGCCGGCAATGGCGTCATCGGCCGCGACAACACCTTGCCCTGGCATCTGCCGGACGATCTTAAATGGTTCAAGCGCCATACCCTGGATCACACCGTCATCATGGGGCGCCACACCTACGAGTCGATCGGCCGACCGCTGCCGCGGCGGCGGTTCATTGTCGTCAGCCGCAACCCGGCGTTTGCTACCCACGGCGTGGTCGCGGCACCGTCGCTGGCAGCCGCACTGGCAGCGGCGGGGCAAGACGATATATTTATCATCGGTGGTGCGGCACTGTTCCGCGAGGCGCTGCCGTTGGCCGATCGGCTGTACATCACCAGAATCCACGCCGACGTGTCGGGCGACGTATATTTTCCCGACCTCGACATCGAAGAGTGGATCATGGTGTCGTCGGAACCGCACGCGGCGGATGAGCGACATGCCTATGCGTTTTCGTTCGAGATTCTCGATCGCAAGCGCCCGGGTCAACAATAGAATAAAGGGTCAGACATGAAAGCCATGCCGCTGTTGCTCGCCGTGCTTTTGGCCGGCACGTCCTGTCAGGTGTTCCAGAGTACTGACATCGATGATGTCATGCGCGGCGACACCAAGAAACACCTGGTCCCCGGCGTCACGACGCGCGAGGACTTGCGCGCCAAACTGGGGAACCCGGACAAAGTCGAGACGACCCGAGGCAACCCTGTGTGGACCTATGAGTGGACCACGCGCGAGCGGCGCACAGCCTATTCCGGCCGGCGTATCGGGGAAGAGCGCGACGCCTATCGCGACCTGCCCGGCTACACCCACTACATCACCAAGACCACCGTGCTGACGCTGTTCTTTGACGAGGACGGACTCCTGGTGAAACACCAGATGTTCTCGCCGGACGGCCAGTGACAGCACGACCCGGTACGTTGTAATGCCCGATGCCCTGTCGATCCTTACCGGTGAATATGAGCGCCTCCGCCTGGCTGCCGCTCATGACGCGATCGAATTGGACCTGGGCTGCGGCAAAGGCGGATATCTGCTCGAGCTTGCCAGACGCTTTCCCGACCGCCTGATCATCGGTGCCGATGTCATGCTGGGGCGACTGCGGAAGATCAAGCGCAAGGCCGAGCGCCGCGGCCTGGACAATGTCATGTTGCTGCGCGTTGAAGCCTGGTCGCTGTTGCCGCTGTTGCCCGACGGGGTGCTCGATCGCATCCACATCCTCTGCCCGGACCCGTGGCCGAAGGCCCGGCACCGGGCGCATCGATTGATCACTTCGGAGTTTCTCGGGCGGTTGGCCGGCAAGCTCACCGCGACCGGGGTGTTGCATCTGGCGACCGACAACGGGCCGTACCTGGAGACGATGCGGGCGGCAATTGCGCCGCTGGCAAGCTACCGCGAGGATCGGGAGGGAATCAGGGATGCGGTCGAGATCCAGACGGATTTCGAGCGCGGCTTCGCAGCCCGGGGCGTCGCTGTCGGCCACCTGAGTTATCGGCGTGAAGAGCAGCTGGTTTGACCA
>CAJWLW010000429.1 GCA_913042885.1 uncultured Lentisphaeria bacterium
TCATTCAGGGCGCTCATATCGCTTTCTTCGGCCAGGGCGACTCAGCCATGGATACGGAGATGGAGTTGATCTCCAGTGATATCGGCATGTTGAACAAGACGTTGATCAATCTGCGCGAGAAGGCTAAGGGTTCGTCTGACCTGAGCCAGCCGGTCATTGACTTTATCGACGCGATGACCCCGAATGAGCTTTCAGGTCACATCACCGCCACGCGCAAGAAGGTTGGTACGCAGCTCGTGACGATCAGAGTCAAGGGCCCGGATTCGGGGTTTACCAAGATAGTTGCCAATACTTTGGCGGATACCTACCAGAAGTCTTTTGCCGACAACAAGACTAACGATGCGCTTGAAACTAAGGAATTCATTGAACAACTGCTTGAGTCGCACAATGCCGAACTTCGGGAGATCAAAGACAAGATTCGGGATCAATCGGCGTTACTGGCTGAGCTGGGTTCGACCGAGACACTCAAGAATCAATTGTCCGTGCAGCGGGCCGAGCTGACCAAGGCGGAGATCCGGTACACCCAGAAGCACCGGGTTGTCATCGACCTGAAAGCGCAGATCGCGCAGATCGAGGAGCGTTTGCGCGCACATCCACCGCCACAACTGGAACTCGCCGCTTTGATGCGACAGCAGGAAATGATGACGTCGCTGAGCGAAACAATATTTACGCAGGTCGTGACTGCACGTATTGATTATGAACGCAAACGGTCTTCCGCCCTCGAAGAAATCCAAACGATCAAACCCGCCACACTAGGCTACAAGCAATCGCCGAATATCCGGATGAACGCCGTCATCGGGGTGATTTTCTCCTTGCTTCTCGCTTCGATCGCAGCATTCGTATGGGAGGGTATGGACACGTCGATCGGTAAGATCGAGGATGTCGAACAGCTCACCAATCTGCCGGTGGTTGCGCACGTGCCGATTATCGGGGAAGTCAGCAAAACGCCTATCTATAAATTCTGGCGGTGGCAGTGGGATGACGTGCGCAACGCGGCTTTGGCTATGGCGGTGAAATGCGGTTTTTCCTTTGCATCCCAGTGGAAACGCCAGGACGTGCGTACCGCCGCTTTGTCTCGGGTGCTGTTCAATTTCGACCAGAAATCAGTGCCTGCGGAAGCTTATCGATCGCTGCGTACGAATATCGATTTCGCAATGCGCGGTCTCGAGAAGCACAAAATTCTCGCTATCACCAGTTCCAGTCCGCGCGAGGGCAAGACTTTGACATCGGCCAACCTGGCGATCGCTGTTGCACACATGGGCAAGTCGGTTTTGGTCATCGGCGCGGATCTGCGCCGGACCGAGCTGTCCAACCTGTTCCGAATCGAGGCACATCCTGGCCTCAGCGATCTGCTGCTCGGGGCCGTGACCGAGGATGAGGCTATCCGCACCGTGACCGATCTGCTCGTCAGCGATACGGAGTGGGACAAGATCATGAACTTTCAGGGCATCGACAATTTGCATATTCTGACCGCGGGTGACCCGCCGTCGAATCCCGCCGAGCTTGTCGGTTCCGATGTTTTCCGCGAATTGCTCGACGGTTTTCGTGAGCACTACGACTACATCATTCTCGACACGCCGCCTGTGCTGCCGGTGACCGATGCCAGTATTATCGCCAGCATCGTCGATGCCACGCTCCTGATTTATCAGTCGAACAAGACGTCCCGGCATCTGCTGCTGCGCGCCATCCAGACGCTGGAGAAGAATCATGCCAACCTAATCGGCATTGTCATCAATCAGCTTTCCTTCGATGTCACCATGCCGCGTTCCCGCAAGTACGGCTCGTATCAGGGTTACGGATATTATTAGAAACGATGTGAACGAGTAATAAGGGCACGGGAATTTACAGCGCGGGAGTTAGTCGCTGGCGGCAAGCGAGACGACTTCCTTCAGCCCAGGCTGCGCCGGCAGAATACAGGCAACTTCGCCAGACTCGCGATGCCGTCCAGAATGACAATCATCAGCGGGAATCCAATGGCGGCACACAGTGTGCTCAACACGATGATCCACACGCTTTCGCCGGTAGCCATCCGAAAGCCGGGAGGCCACAGTACGATGTTTTCGCCGACTACGAACCAGGTGGCGTAGCTCAGGCCAAACAAGGCGGCCGGTAGCGCTTGGATGTAGGCGTGACGACGGTCACCATTGTGCCGCCACATGTGCGCAAACGGAACCAGTAGTGCGAGCAGCGGCAGTGCCGTGAAGGATCGGCTGAGTACGACTTCCGAGACGACGCAGGCAATGATGCCACCGGCCAGGCCGAGCTGCCAGTTGCAGGTAACAACGAAATAGAAGCACAGGAAAAACGGCCCGGCAAACAGTGCACCGGCACGGCAGCAAAGTAGTTCGGCGACCAAGGTGATCACCAGAATGACAATCAGCCAGCAGATTCGAAAAAGCACGGTTGTGGGGGAGGTTGCCGGACGGTCAGGGAACTATCCGTACATCTCAATAGTGGTTCAGCAATTGGTACAGTTTCTCGCTGACCGGTGTGTGTAGCAGTTCTTTGCACAATTCGTCGAAGCGCATGAGTCACGCGCTTCGACCTGCCAGCGTGGGGTATGATGCCACGTTGCTTTCAGTTGTCCCGACGGGGCAATGCCGGCTTGCGCATAACGGCGTCGGCGAGTGTCTGTAAATCAATGCCTGATCGTGACTTCCCGATAACCGGCACGATAGGGTCGAGGACACTGATTTGAGATCGATAATCAACCGGCGTCAGGGAATCCGATGAGTTTACGCTCACTGGCCGAATGGACTGCCGAACATATCCGAGAAGTGCGTGAAGAACAGAAATACCGTTACCCCGACGACCGCAATCGATGCTGCCGTGGCGAGGGTATAGATAATCCCCGGGCTGACCTTCGTGTCCTGGGTGATGGCTGATGGGCTGACTCCCGGTTGCGGGGCATCTGCCGAGTGCGGCGGCGCACCCGGGGCTGCCGGGTCGCCGGTTGCAGGTACTGACGGCGTATCTACTGTCTTGGGCGTGGTCTTGAGCTTGAGTGTTCGTCCCGGTGGTTGCGCAGGTTGCTCCATGGTCGTGGCCGGGGTTGCTTCTGCAGTGGTCGCCGGGGCGGCCACCGGAGTGGCTGCCGGAGCGGTGCCAGTCGGCACTGGGGCCTTGATCTTCAGTGTCGACTTCTGCTGATCGGAAGCCGGTTCTGCTGGGGCAGCGGGTTTTGCTGTTTCGGCGGTGGTCCCCGCAGCCGTTGGCGGCGGTACTTTGATTTTTAGAGTTGCTTTTTTCTCACTGGCAGCTGGGGCTGCTACTGGGCTTGCTGCGGGTGTTGCAGCGCCGGCTGCTGGCGTAGTGACGGTGGGAGCTTTGATTTTTAGCGTCGCGCGGCCGCCGCTTGCGGGCGGGTTGGCTGTGGTGGGCGGGTTGCCTGCCGCCGGCGGTCTGGCTATTGCGGGCGGTCTGGCTATCGCGGGCGGGCTGGCTATCGCGGGTGGGCTGGCTGCCACAGGAGTCGCTGCTGTTGGCGCCGCGTCGTCGTCGACAGCCGCAGGCTTTGGTGCGTTGGTTGTCAATTGCGGCTTCGGAATTGTATCCGTTTCGGTTTCCTGTGAAGGCGTTGCCGCAGCTGCGTCGCCCGGTGTCGGAGCCTTTATTTTCAATGTTTTCCGGCCGCCTTCTGTCGGCGCATCCCCTTCGCCGCCGCCCGCGGGCCGCAGGCGAATGGTCTGGCTAGCCGACAGAATGCCGGCGAGCTGCTTTTTCTTTTCCTTGATGACCTTGAGATGCACTGTCGAGGTCGAAAATTTTTCGTCG
>CAJWLW010000430.1 GCA_913042885.1 uncultured Lentisphaeria bacterium
AGCAGCAGATCGAGCACGTTCCACATGGTGACGATGTCCCAGCTTTCGTCGGCAACATCGAGCGCCAGCAGGTCCCGGTCGTAGATAGTGTCGGCGAGGTTGTTTGCCTTCAGGTACTCGATGCAGGCGGTACTGATTTCGAGGCCGACGCGCTCATATGGGTACGGTGCCAACGCCCGCAGGAACTCCCCGAACTGGCAACCGATATCGACAAAGACACCGTCGGGCTTCAGGGCACGGATATCTTCAATGGCCCGCTTCCAACCAGAATGGCGTAGAATCTCGTCGGGATCGTGATCGTACTGGAAGGTGGTGAAGTGCGCGGCGACATCCGCCGCAACATCGCGGTCGTAGAAGCCGAAGTTGCAGTCGCCACAGACCATGAACCGGCGGTCGGCGTGAGTGAATCTGACGGGGACCTCTTTGTTGCAGAGTAGGCAGCGGTCCATGATAGTCGGTCAGTCGAGGTCGTTGTCGATGATGCCGCCCATGATCACGAGAAAGCCACAGGCACGGTAGAACGGTTCCAGCTCCGGCGTGAATGTAACATGCACGCCGCGCACACCGTCGGTGTGCAGTTCACTGATGGCGCGCCGGACGATTGCAGTACCGATGCCGCGGCGCTGAAAGCTCGGGTGCACCATCAGATCTGCAATGAGGGCGTTGCTGGTCCCGTCACTGATGACGTTAACATAACCGATCAACCGGCCGCGATCGCGGACTGACAGGTGCATCCATGCGTTGGCCAGGATCTGGTCGTATTTTCCCGCTTCCTTGTCCCAGCCTACCTCCAGACGCAGTGCCTCGATCGCTGTGCCGGATACCGGGTTGTCGCGTTCGATAGTAAAGTTGATCATGATGGTTGGACGATGCGTCGGCTGCCCGATTTTTTTTGCGAATAATTCCCGGATTACTGCAAAACGGACGTTTGGCGGGAATTTCGCTGAGGTCGTAGATGGCGGGTACTGTGTTGTCGTTGCCGATGCTGCGGTTACAGCGTTGCAGTTCTCTGGCAAGGGGCTGACGGGAGCCCGCGAAGTTGCTTTCGAGTTACTGCCGCTGAGCGGACGGCGTGAATCGACGAGCTGATCATCAAGCAGCGTGACCCGGACCTGTCACTTTCTGACCCGAGCCAGTAGTTCGTTGACCTTGAAGAGGCGGATCCACAACTTGTTGGACGTTGCGCAGAGGATGCCGGTGCCGGCGGAGATGACCAGGAGCGCTGCGCCGATGCAGGAGATCTTGATCAAAATGATTACCGGCTCGGTCAGGTCATCGATCCAGGCATAGGCAATGAGGCCGATGATCGCCATGTTCACCCAGATACCCAGGGTAACCAGGTAAAGGATGCCGGCGATGGCGGCAATTAGCGACGTGCGCGTGGTCTGCCGCAGGTTCTCGACTTTACGCACGTACGCCTTGGCGCCCTTGATTTTGATCAGGGATGCCGAGGTTCGGCGGTAGTTGAGGATGGCACGCACGAGCACGGCGCGCAGCAAGCCCGTGAGGAACTTCTTCATGCAGATCCGGCGCGGTTATTTGCGGCCGAGTATATATCCGAGGAGCAATGCAACGACGGCGGTGCCGCCGATGTATGGCCACGGATTGCGGTGGACGTTTTCGTCGAGTGTCTTGGCCACTTCCTTGGCCTTCTCGGAGCCTGCTTCGCGGGCACGGGTGGCGGCATCGGCGGCCTTCACTTTGACGTCTCCAAGCTTTTCGGCGATGTTGTGGGTGGAGCCGGAAAGCGTCTCCTTCAGGTTCGAGTATTTATCGGACACCAATGTAGTGAGTTCCTCTTTTTTCTCTTTGGCAGTTTCTTCGAGAAGTTTGAGTGCGTCTGTCAGGCGTTCCGCGCGGTTGGCTTTATCCATTATTCTACCTCATCGGGAGTTTGTGCTATTGAAATGCGGGAACCGCAGACAGTTTTCCCCGCAGTTATGTATTACAGGGCAACAACATAGGCTTCATCGCGGGTATATCAATCGCGTACCGGACAAAAAACGGTGTCTGCCGTCGCGCTAAACTTGAATCGCCCAGCCGGTGGTCTCGGCGACCAGGGCGTCGCCCTGGTCGGTGAGGAGCGGTGCTTCGTCGAGGTCGTTGTCGTAGTTGAACAGGCTGATTGAGAACGAGGTGATTTTTGTTTCGCAGGCATCGAGCCACTCGTAGGTCGGCGTGTCCAGGAGGGTGCCGAGCTCGACAAGGTGCCGGCGGCTGGTGGCATACGCGTACGAGCCGAATTCCATGCCGCGGGTAAGTTCTTTACAGTTCCACGGGACGGGAGTCCGGGCGTAGTTCTCTTCCCAGGTCATCAGCCAGGGGAAGGCGTCGCGTTCCCAGTTGTAGACCACGGCCTGATGATGGGCGTTCTGGGCGGCGACAAACCAGCCGTGGGCGTCTGCCGGGTTGATGCGCTGGGTACACAGGTCGGAATTGGAATCGACCCGCGGGTAATGGCGCCAGTCGGAGGTTGAGCCATCGGCGTTGGGGACATCGGGGTAGGTGAAATCGGCGTTGACAGCCCAGGTGGCGGCTTCGTTGTGTGGCTTCTGCCAGGTGTGACCGCGGTCGGCGTTGCAGGAGAAAAGTGCGCCGCCGCGCAGGAAATCGGCGCCAAGCGTGGCATGCTGGGAGCGGCCCATTGCGCGTTCGAAGCCAACGAGGTTGGTGATGGTCTCCTCCACGTCGACTGTGCGGGCATCGTCGCCGAGGGAATAGCGGCGTTCGACTTCCAGACAAGTGTTCGGCAATTGCGTGGTGAGCACGAACCAGGCGGCACCGTCGTCATGGCCGCTCTCGGCGCTGCTCCATACGACCATGCCGGCTTCGCCGTGGAAGGTCAGGCCGGCATCGCACTCGCCGGGGCTCTGTTCACCGAAGACATCGATGCAAAGGTTGTGTCCGGCGATCGACGACAGCAACCGGCCTTCCAGCGAATCACCGAAGACGTCGGTGTCGATGAAGCTGCGTAGGTTGGGGTCGACGGTGGGCCAGTGAGGTTCCCACAGTGCGTTCACCCCGCCACCGGCATTGCGGATAGCGGCGATGTGACCGCCGCCGGTGAGGACGATGAGCTCGATATGGTCATTACTGAGGGCGACAGCCTGACGGTCGCGGAAGGTGGCAAGGGAAACTTTGGCGTGCATAACGATCTCGCTGAATTCGGAGATTTTGGTGTTGACGACGGGGGGATAGCGGCGACACAATAACCCGACTTCCTGAGGACACAATCGGCGGAGAGATTGGACAGGTGAATAATATTTCGGCGGCTGCGTCATTTAAACACGACCGACTGTCCCCCATATTGAGCAATATCAACCATCGCGGAGAGTGCCATGCGAATGCACATCCTTCCAATCTGCTTCTGTACGTGCGTGATCCTCGGCGGTGCCCACACCGGACCGGCACAGGCGGCACAGCTGGCGGTGCCGGCATCGACGGCATTGCCCGGCAAACCGGTGCTGCTGTCGCAGGCGGCGAGTGTCTACAAGGATCGTAAGCTGGTGCAATCGCTGTCGAACGGCACGATGCTGTGGTTGCTGGAATCGCGCCGGGGGTGGGCCACTGTACTGCATCTCCGCCAGCGCTACGACATTCGCGACAAGGGCCTGCGGTCGCTGCGTGACCTGCGCCGAGCTGCGGAACTGGCGAAGGTGCAGCTGGAGAATCGACTGCAGGAGCTCGACGATGCCATGGCACGCAATATCGACAGGCAGCATGCAGTGCAGCGCGGCATCCTGCAGGTGCAAGTGGATCACACCCGGCG
>CAJWLW010000431.1 GCA_913042885.1 uncultured Lentisphaeria bacterium
GAAGCGCAACGAGATTCTTTTCATTTGCTACGAGAAAGTCGGCGAGATCGAGGTAATGGAGCCGGGCACCGAAGTCTCTCAGGCGCGGCTCACAGACGGCGATCGTGTGGCGATCGGCGATGTTGTCTTTCGCGAGCGCCCGAGTAATCGGATTCGTGCCTGGCAGCGCCCGCCGCCCACCACAAATTGAAGCTAACAATCCTTCCTGCCTAATACCGCCTTTTCCCACGCCCTCAGCCAACTGAGATTTCTCGGCTATTCGCATAACATGCCTGTTATAAGCCGGTTAAATAAAAATTGTCCGCTTGTTCGGATCGGATAAGGCTGGCCGTGAAGATTTTGTTTGATAAGGTACTTGC
This sequence comes from uncultured Lentisphaeria bacterium, assembly GCA_913042885.1. The sequence continues at coordinate 360 of CAJWLW010000431.1, forward strand.
AATCGCTGTTCGTGGTATTACGGTGAACATTGACGGCGGTTAACTGGTGTCTCTGGCTTGCCAACCTCGCCGGATGTTGTAATCGGTTCAATACCAGTCACTTATTGTAACTGAATGTTCCTGGCAGGTGGCCTGTCAGAGACAGTGTTTTTTCGCCTTTTGCCGCGGTTTTTCCGCTGGCATCAACCGTGGGATGACGGTGCGACGGTCAATGCAATTTGGTGGTGTTTCTGCGGATTCGAGTATCCTGGAGTGGATGGTCGCAAATGGACGTTACAGCGTAGCGTCGGCAACTTTGTTCCAGGCGTGGCAATTAAAGTTGGAGTTGGGAAGATGAGATGGTCGGCGCCTGCGTCGCGCAAGAGCAGCGATGTATTTATGCCACGGCGTGCGGCGGAACGTTTGACTAAAAGTTGTGGTCGTGGGCCCTGTTGAAAACAAGCATGTACTGGTGCTCGGTGCTGGTATCAGCGGCGTTGCAGCTGCTGAACTGGCCTTGCAAAGCGGTGCCCGGGTCACGGTGCTTGACGGCTTCACGAACGCGACGCTGGTTGAGCGTGCCAGTCGGCTGTCAAATCGTGGGGCGACGGTTCATTTGGAGTGGGCGGCGGAAACCTGGCGTGAATCCGCCGATGTGGCCGTACTCAGTCCCGGTATCGGTCCTGACAATGTGTTGGGGCGTCTGGCTCAGTCGCTGTCGTGTCCGGTGCTGGGCGAACTTGAGTTCGGCTTTGCCTATTGTGCCTGCCCCGTCTTGGCGGTGACCGGCACCAACGGCAAGACGACAACGGTGGAACTGGCGGTGCACTTATTGAAGGGCGCCGGTTGCAAGGTGATCGGGGCAGGCAACATCGGCCTGCCACTAAGTGAGGCGGCGCGCAAGAGTGCGGGGCTCGATTACATCGTAGCGGAGGTCAGTTCGTTCCAACTGGAGCGGGCCGACGGGTTTGCACCGTTGGCAGCAGCGGTTCTGAACATTACGGATGATCATGGCGATCGGTATGAAAACTTCGACAGCTATCTCAAGGCGAAAATGCAGGTGATTGCCAATATGCGCAATCCTCGACGCGTCGTCATGCGCAACGACGTCCACGCACTGCCCGGCGTGCGTGCACACCCGCTGTTCAGTCAGGACCGACCGGTGTGTTTTGCGCCTGTTGGCGACGATAATGCCCCGATCGACAGCGACTATCTGGTCGATTCGACGGGACACCTTGCCTGGCGGCGGAACGGCACTGCCGAGCCCCTGCTGCATCGCAACAAGCTGCGGTTGCAGGGCACCCACAACGCCGAGAACGCGCTGGCGGCGCTCGCCTTGTGCGAGGCCGCAGGGGTAACGCTTGGCGCTGTGCTGCCGCATCTCCGAACGTTTGCGCCAAGCGCGCATCGACTTGAACTGGTGACAGCGCACAACCGCGTGCGTTACATCAACGACTCCAAGTCGACCAACCCCGATGCCATGGTCCAGGCGCTCCGTACTTGTGCCGCCAGCAGGAAAGGCCGTATTCTGCTGATCGCCGGCGGTCGCGACAAACGGATGAACTTCAAACCCGTCATTCCGTATCTCGAGGCGCACGTAAAACATGTATACCTGATGGGCGAAACCAGATCCACTCTGGCGTCACTCTGGTCACCTCATGTTGCCTGTCGCATGTATGCCTCGTTATCCGCCATTGTCGATGACGCCGTCGATGACGCTGAACCGGGGGACACCGTTCTGTTGTCTCCGGGGTGTGCCAGCCACGATATGTTTTCGGATTATACTCAACGCGGCAACTCGTTTGCCCAAGAAATCAGGAGGAGAATCGGCGAATGAAAAAAGTAACCACAATTGTACAGGGTCTCTCTGTGGCCACCATGACGATCGCACTGACTATCACCACGGGTTGCCTGACACGCGATTATTCCGCGGAGAGCCAACGTATTCTGCATCCACGCACGGTCGTGCCTGCACCATACGATGAGCCCACGATTGTTGAACCAATTGTAGCCGAGCAGACCGGTGCGCCCGCAGAGGAGACGCCCGTGGCAGCAACGACCAACCAGGTGCCCGCGCCTACTCCTTCAAATGTCGCGGAAAACCTGAACGCGTCACGCAAGAGACCGCCAAAGTTGGATCGCCTGCCCGACGGTCTCATTCTTTCCAGCCGACCGCCGGTCATAAATCGGCCGCCGGCGATCAGGATCAAGGATCCGCGCGAAGTGCGCACACAGACGCCGGCAAAACCGGAAGCGACCACGTTGACAAAGCAGGCGCCGCTGCCGGAAGTAAAACAAGTATCGAAACTGTTGACCTACAAGGTGCGCAAGGGCGACTCGCTGTGGGAAATCGGTTACATGTACAACGTCAGTATGCACGAACTGTCGGCGTACAACAACATGGGGCTGAACGACACGCTGAATATCGGTAGGGAATTGACGATTCCGCCCGGCGGCAAGTTCATCGGAAAGGCCAGTCGCTCGAATCGGGTGGTTACTGTGGAATCGCACAAGCTTGACGGCGGCAGTGGGCTGCTGTCGGCTCGTACGGCCTCTGTAACAGGCCCGAAAAGGCCGTTGCCCGCAAGTGGCGTGTATGTCGTCAAAAGCGGCGACAACCTGTGGGATATCGGCCGCCAGTTCGGTCTCAGTGTCAAAGACCTCAAGGGATTGAACAACCTCAAGGGTGATACGCTGCAGATCGGCCAGGTGCTGATTCTCCGACCGGGGGTCACTGTTGAACAGCCGCGTGCGGCCGCATCGCCGCCGGCACCAAAGAAGCAGTTGCCGTCGGGTACCAAGTACACCGTGAAGAGTGGCGATAATTTGTGGGAACTCGGCCGCAAATTCGGTATGACCGTGAGCGAGTTGAAGCTGCTGAATGGCCTCAAAAGCGATTCGTTGCAGATCGGGCAGGTTCTGATTCTGCGGTCGGCTATGGCCGCGAAGGCGCCGCCCCAGAGCCGGCCGCGCCAGCAGCAGGTGGGTGCTTTGCCGCCCACACGACCGGCCGTCGATATGCGGGCGATACCCCGGCCGGCCCCGGCCGTTGCCATCAGGCGTACGATGGAGCACGATATCGACGAGGGCGATTCGCTGGCTCATATCGCCGCGTTGTACAGCGTCTCGATGGTGCTCTTGAAACAGGCCAACCCCAGCATCGAAAGCGATGCCGATCTCAGGCCCGGCCTGCAACTTCGGATTCCTGTCGAGGAATAGGCCACACGTCCGGTATCCTTACAGGGCCGCGCGCAATATTTGCGGGCGGCCCTTTTCTTTTTGTCGGCGTCGGTTGCCTCATTTGCCGATTCGATGTATCGTAACGCTATCAATACCGGTACGGGTGCTCGGGTGCCATTGAGCCAGCCCAGCCGGAGAAAGCATTGCCTACAGGTTGAGGACACGAAAAATCCCTGCCATGATGCA
>CAJWLW010000432.1 GCA_913042885.1 uncultured Lentisphaeria bacterium
TGCGCATGGGGTCGATTGGGCATCAGGCTGAGGCGAAGGGGTAGCTTCGGGAGCCAGCAACGATTGGAACGGGTTGTACGATGAGTGAGTTGAAAGGAAAGGTGGCCGTGGTCACCGGCGGTGCCGGCGGCATTGGCACAGCAATCGTCATAAAACTGGCCCAGGCCGGTGCCGACGTGGTGGTCTGCGACTACGGTGTCCCCGACGAAGCAGCGCGTGTCGTGGAGCAGGTCGAGAGCCTCGGGCGCCGGGCAATGGCTGTGTTCATCGACGTCACCGACCGGGCTGCAGTCGAGCAGATGTACGCCGACGTTGTCACGGCTTATGGCAACGTCGATATCATAGTCGCCTGTGCAGCGGTCAGCTCCAACCAAAAGGTTATCGACCTGACCTGGGAAGAAGCGCATCGGACAATCGACGTCTGTCAGAACGGTGTCGTGCATACCTGCCAGGTCGCGGCAATGCGCATGGTCCAACAGGTCGAGGACGGGCGGGCGCCCGGGCGTATCGTCATTATCGGATCGGTACATGCCGAAGTGCCATTCTCCGGCGCCGCCCCGTACAACATGGCGAAGGTCGCAATCAACCAGTTCTGCGAGCACCTGGCGCTCGAACTGGCGCCATATCATATCAACGTGAATACGATCAATCCCGGCTGGATCGACACGCCGAACGAACACCGGAAATTCTCCGAAGAAAGTCTCGTCGCCGGTGCCCGCGCCATTCCCTGGCAGCGACTGGGCCGGCCCGAGGAGATCGCCGGCATCGTGCAGTTCCTGGTCGGTGACAATGTTTCGTTCATAAGCGGCGCCTGCATCCGTGCCGACGGCGCGATGCTGCCGGCCCTGGCGCTGCATCTGCCGAAGGAGAATTCGTGAAACCGCAATTCGATCTGCATGGAAAAGTCGCCCTGGTCACCGGCGCTTCTCGCGGCATCGGGCGCCAGGCTGCCATCACCTTTGCCGAGGCCGGCGCTGATGTCATTGTCAACTACCGCTCTCATACCGACGAGGCCGAAGAAGTGGCGGACCGCATACGCCAGGAAGGCCGCCGCGCCATGGTCGCGCAGTGCGACGTTGCAGACCGCACCGGTATGGAAGCAATGTTCGCCAAGGCTGCGGAGACCATGGGTACACTCGACATCGTCGTTGCCAACGCTGCGTACAGTATACGCCAGCCGCTGCTGGGCATGGACTGGGACGGTTTCCGGCGCGTCCTCGAGGTGACGCAGTACGGCGTCTTTCACACCTGCCAACTGGCAGCGCAGCAAATGGTCCGGCAGTTTCATTCCGGCCGGGTCGGCGGCAAGATCCTGATCATCAGTTCCGTGCACGCTGAGCGTATCCAGTACACCAGCGCCGCCTACGACATGGCCAAGCGCTCGATCAATCACCTGGGCCGCACCATGGCTGTAGAGCTCGCCGAGTACCGCATCAACGTCAACAACCTCCAGCCAGGCTGGATCAACACCCCCGGCGAGCTCGAATTCACGTCCAAAGAAGAAATGGCAAAATGGTCACAGTCGCTCCTGTGGAAACGTCTCGGCACTGTACAGGAGATCGCATCCAGCATATTGTATCTGTGCAGTAGTGAAGCTGACTACTTCACTGGCGCCACGGTTACGCCCGATGGCGGCTATATTCTGTCGCACACCCTTCGGTGAAGGCCCACTGATGCACCGAACAAACAGTACCGGGCAAATGTCCAACACACACACACGAAATTTCCAAACCCTCAATTGCCAAGCGTGAGCTACATGCGATTTTTTACACTTCCCGGCTTTCTTTTACTCACATTCACGGTTGCCCGGGCCGACTGGGTACCGCCGAAGCCAGGCGCTTATGAGCAGGAGATTGCACGACTCGTCGCCGATATCCTGCCAAAATGGCACTATGACCACGAAGCCTTCGACGACGACAAATCTGCCGCCGCCTTCGACAAATTCCTGGAACGCCTCGACGTCAGCCGGCGCTACTTCCTCGCCGCCGATATTGAGCAACTCGCGACGCATCGGTTCACTATCGACGACGAGTTGCGGGACGGCAACGTAGACTTCGCGTACGAAGTCTACGCCCTTTTTGTCGAACGTGTGCGTGAACGCGTCGAGTATGTCGAGGCGCGCGCCCAGCAACCGTTCGATTTCTCGATTGACGAGTCGTTCACGGCCGACCGCAAAAAAGTACCCTGGTGCACCACTGAGGCCGAGCGCGACGAAATCTGGCGGCGGCGCATCAAAAGTGCCCTGCTTACCCGCAAGCTTGCCGCTGAAGAAGAGAACGAACGCCAGGCCGCCGCAGATGACGAACCTCACGAGCATCACGAGCATCACGAGCATCACGAAAAGGACCAGAAGGACCAGAAGGACCAGAAGGACGAGAAGGACGAGAAGGAGAAGCCGGCGGCCGAAGATGACACTCAGAAAGCAACGGCTGAGCAGCAAGTCGACCCGGACGAAGACGCCATCGTCGATGCCGAACCGGAACCGCCGTTAACCGAAGAGGAGCAGCGCCAGGAATGGGCGGACAACATCATCGACCCCTACAAAAAATTTCTCGAAAAGCAGGAGGCCAGAGAAAGCATCGACGTGCTCGAAATGTATCTCTCGTCGATCGCCAAAATTTACGACCCACATTCGGCCTACATGGCGCCGCGCACCCGTGAAGACTTCGATATCAAGATGCGCCTGTCGCTCGAGGGCATCGGCGCCCGACTCAAGGCGGAGAACGGCTATATCATTGTCGTGTCGATTATCGACGGCGGTCCGGCAGCGAAAGAAGGGCGGCTACAGGCCGGCGACCGCATCGTTGCCGTGCGGCAGGAGAATGAGGAACCCGTCAGCGTCGTCGACATGCCGCTGCGCCAGGCCGTGAGAATGATCCGCGGCCAGAAGGGCACCACGGCCTATCTATCCATTGTTCCGGCCGACGACGACATCGACAGCAAGCCAATCGAGATCGGCATTGTCCGCGACACCGTCCAGCTCGAGGATCGCAAAGCAAAGATCACCTACTACACCACACCCGACGACACCGACGAAGATGTCGACGACAACGTGGTGCCCAGGAAAGTCGGCGTGATTCGCCTGCCGGCGTTCTACACGGACTTCGACAAGAAGAAGAAAAAAGTCTACAACAGCGCGACGATCGACGTTCAGCGCCTGCTTACCGAAGCGAAGCAGGAAAATGTCGATGGCATGATTCTGGATTTTCGGCGCAACAAGGGCGGCAGCATGGACGAGGCAATCACACTCGCCGGTTTGTTCGTCGACTCAGGACCGATAGTGCTGCAACGCTCCGCCAGTCGGCGAGTCAAGAATCGGATCGACACCGATCCGGTCTGTCACTGGGACGGCCCGTTGCTGATCATGGTCAACCATTACAGCGCCTCATCAACTGAGATCTTTGCCGCGGCGATCCAGGACTACAAGCGCGGCGTCATCATGGGTGACTGGAAGACACACGGCAAAGGAACGCTCCAGACACTCAATTCGCTGCAGCGCTTCCTGCGTCACAAAGAACCGTTCCGCGAGCGAGCGGGCGGAACGTTGCGCCTGACTACAGGCAAGTTTTACCGAATCAATGGCGGCTCCACACAACGACGCGGCGTGACGCCGGACATCGTGTTTCCGTCCTTCAACGATCACAAAAAAATCGGCGATACGCATTCGGCGTTCGGCATGGAGTGGGACACCATCGACCAAGCCCAGTATGACATCCGCATCGACGTCACACCGCATATTCCGCTGCTGCGCGAACAGTCGCA
>CAJWLW010000433.1 GCA_913042885.1 uncultured Lentisphaeria bacterium
TCGCCAATGTATGACCTGATCATAAAAGCCGGACGGCTCGTCGATCCCTTCCAGGGCATTGACGGCGGCCCGAACCCTATGGATTCTATGTGACCTGGACACTCAACCGCGCCACTGCGTTGAAAGCGTCCCGGCAGACGCCGTGAAACGGATTGACAATGCCTTCTTGCCTGCTCATGTTAACCGGCGCCGCAAGACAACGGCAGTTGAGATAAGTACTCCAGACCCCAAGCCTCCCATGGGACCACGGTGAAACACAGCGGTTATTTTCATCGCGTGCTCGAACAGACGCAGACCCAGTTCTGGATCAACAGCGCGATCCTCTCGGACGTGGAGACCGCCCTTTCCTATGGCGCCGTGGGTGTCACCACAAACCCGACACATCCGCCCCGGGCGATCAAGGCCGACCATGACATATGGGCGCCTGTCATCCAGGAAATTCTGCAACATAATCCCGACCTGACGGACGACGAGATCGCCGATCAGGTGACGCAACGGATGGCCGTCCGATCACAGAAATTGGTCCACCCGCTGTACGAGCAGAGTCAAGGGGAATTCGGGTATGTTGCGATCCAGGGCAATCCCTTTATCAATAACGATCTGCCGAAAATACTGGCAGAGGCCACGCGGTACAGTGAGCTCGGTGAAAATATTGCGGTCAAGATTCAGTCAACCGCAGTTGGCGCCGAAGCAGTCGAAGAATTGACCGCGCTTGGCATCCACACGATCTGCACAAACGGGTTTTCCGTGGCCCAGGGCATCCACATGTCGGAGGCCTATCAACGGGGACTTGATCGTACGGATGCCAGGCCCAGATGCTTTGTGGTGAATATCGCCGGCGTTTTCGATGAATATCTGGGCGCAGGCGCGGCTGCCCGGGGGATTACGGTCTCGGAGGAGTGTCTGCTGCATGCCGGCGTCATCATGACCCGCCGTCTGCATCACGTCATGAAGGCGCGTGGCTATGCAGCCTACCTCCTGGCGGGTGGTTCACGAGCGTCACATCACTTCACCGAGTTGGTCGGCGATGATCTTGCCGTCACGATCAGTCTCTCCCATGCCACACCGCTGGTTGAAATAGATGCCGCTGTCGAATCCAGAATCGACGCCCAGCCGCCACCAGAGATAATGAAGGAGCTCGAGGATAATTTCCCCGATTTCAGGCGCGCCTGCGACGAAGATGGCCTGAGCCCGGACGCGTTTGCCGGCTTTGGTCCATGTGTGAAGTTTCAAAACGCCTGTGAAGCGGGCTACCGCGCCACGGTCGAGGCAATCAGAGCCGAAAGAACAGCCGGGTCCGTTCGGTCATGACAACCAAAAAAAACGCCGGCACTGCGTGTTTCTTGCCATAGCCTGTCGGCCGACGGGCGACAGGCATCAGCGCCGCGCGCCCTTGCTTTCAGCGGCCATAGCACCGCCGGTTTTACCCGTTGGCATCACTGTTTTCTTCAGACGCTTGAAGCAGCCATGGAACCGTTGCCACGCCAGCCACCGCTCCGGGCCGAGATCGTCGAGAGCCATCGCCTTGACGGCTATTGGCGCGAGAAAATCGTCTATGACGTCGAGCCCGGCCTGTCAGGGTGCGCCTGGCTGTGTCGCCCACTCGGGAAAAAGCCGGGGACACTGCCCGCCGTCCTATGTTGTCATGGGCCGGGACCGGGCAGTGCCTGTATCCGATCGCCTGGGAAAGTCGGGTTCCACCCACCCCCCGGGCAACGATCGGCGCTGATCGATTGCAGTCAATTTCTCAACGGCCCAGTACCAGGCGGAACCCGATGTCGACGCCGTGATAGGAGGGCCGGCCGTAATCGCGCTCGGCACACTCGAGGTACCTCGGAAGATAGGAACTCACCCACGACGCACCACGCAGGACACGGTAGGCCTGCTTTGCACTGTGCCATTCGTCGGTCCACTCCCAGGCGTTGCCGCCGACGCCGAACACGCCCCACTCGTTCTCACCGCTTTCCTCGACCGGACAGGTCACGGCATGGCCATCGACGTACTCCGCCACCTGGCAGGCAAGAAAATCCGTGTCGTCATCATAGTTGCCGTACGCCGGCGGCCAGGTGTCGCCCCAGGGATAGCGGCGGTTGTTGCCGCACCGGGCAAAGGTCGACCATTCCTCGCCCGTCGGCAGGCGATAGGTGTAGCCCTCGGGCAGTCGCCCTGCCGCCGCCTCGCGGGCCGTCAGCGACTCGGCATAGGCTGACGCATCGTCATGGCTGACATTGACGACGGGCAACCGGTCACCGGTCAGGTCGTGCCCCTTGAAAACCTTACAGGTGTGGTTCGGGTAGAATTGGCGGTACTCGCTGTTGGTCACCTCGTACTTGCCGACCCAGCCGGCGAGCGCGTCGATCCAGACAAACGCCATGCCGATCCCGGGCATGGTGAAATTTTTCTCGTGGTCACCGGTGGCGGCGGGTGCTGCCGTGTCATCGTCGTCAACCTCGAAGGGGACAGTGACGATGCAGTTGTGCCAGGCGGTGGTCTGCTGCCTGGTTTTGACGTGCGGCCACGACACCTCGAGCGGCACGTCTCCCGTGTGTGTACCCAGGCCGAAATGAAGCGTCAGGTCGTTCATGTTGCCCCAGCCTGTGGCACTCTCGACCGAGCGCGTCAGGATGCGGTCGCCCAGCTTGACGCGTGCGACCGCGCCGATCGCCGCACGATTGACACGCGCGCCTGGCCCGGTGTCCCCGACGAGTTTCACCTTCAGCCATCTATTGGCTGTGCCGCTGTTGCGATACAGCCTGCCGCCGGCCATCAGGTCGAGATCGCCGTCGTTGTCGAAGTCGCCCCAGGCAGCCTGTCCGGAATTGCGGATGCCGTCGAGTCCCGCTGCCTCCGTCACATTCGTGAAGACCCATTCCCTGCCGGTCGTGTCATTGCGATAGAGGACCGCAGCGTTGTGGCCGTACACGGTGGTAAAGAACAGGTCCAGGTCGCCGTCGTTGTCATAGTCTCCGAGCGCCGGCGAGGCATACGACTCCTGATAGTGCACACCGCAGGTTCCCAGGTTGTCGAATGTATACCCGCTGTCGGGTCCGAGATTGCGTAGAAACTGCGACTGCGGCTGGCCGCCGTGGGCGAAGTTGCCGGCGAACAGGTCGATGTGTCCGTCGTTGTCGATGTCGCCCCAGGCCGCACCGATGCTGTGTCCATAACCGGCGAGTACACCGCATTCAGTCGAGGCGAACTCAAGCTTTCCGGCGCCGTTGTTGCGCCACAGGATGTTGCCGCGCAGTCGGTAGTTGGAGACATAGATGTCGGTGTCCCCGTCATTGTCGTAATCGGCGGCGGTAATGCCGCGCGCCGGGTGCGGGGTCTCCGACTGCCAGTCGCAGGTAAAGCGCCGGTCGCCGGTGTTGGTGAAGATGGCATCGGGATACGCATCGACCCGGCCCCAAGCCTCGTAGCCGCCCCAGTAGAGGTCGACGAATCCGTCGCCATTGATGTCCAGGCAGGTGCCGCCGTCACTGGTGCCGGACGGACCGGCATCCAAAGGTACGACGGTAAATTCGCCGGTTTCCGATCCGTAGCCGACAGTCTTGGCTCTCGGCCTGAAGAAATCGAGATAGCCGTCGTTGTCGAAATCGGCCCAGGCCGGTCCGCCGCCGCCGCGAGGAGCCTCGACGAATCTCGTGCCGTCCTCGTTGCGCCAGAGCTGATACGACATCAGGTCCGGCCAGCCGTCGTTGTTGTAGTCGACCCAGGCAGCACGCTCCGAGCCGGGGTTCTCGATGCCGAGT
>CAJWLW010000434.1 GCA_913042885.1 uncultured Lentisphaeria bacterium
GGCGAATACCATTGCGAAGTCAAACTGTTCGCCGGTGCCGGCAGCGACCTGTCATTCCTCCTCGGTATGCCTGTAGTCGAACTGCGCGTCCACAAATGCACCAGCAACGTCGACCTGGCGCCGCTGGTCGGTATGCCGCTGCAACGCCTCACCATTTACTGCGACAAGCTGACCAACATCTCACATCTCGCTGGGCTGCCGCTCCGGCGAGTCGTCCTGTCCGGCGGCCGTGGCGACATGCCGCTGCGCGACATCCGGTCGCTGGCGGACCAGTCCCTGCAGCATCTCGACATCGGCAAAACCATGGTCACCGACCTGACACCCCTGAAATCCTGCAACCTGAGCACGATCGTTTTCAACAGCAACCGCGTCACCAACGGCGTCGAGGTCTTGCGCGATATGGCCGGGCTGCAAAGCATCAATGACACCGCCGCCAAGACCTTCTGGCAAACGTACGACGAGAGCATCCGCTAATCGACCCATGCGCGACCTCCTACAGAATCCACTGTGCAACGCCACCGACCTGGGCGAACCAATCCCCGATTCGGCCCACGCCACTTCCGTGTGCCTGCCACTGTGGCAAGACAACATCGGTTACGAAGAGGGTGAACCCCGTGTCGTCGACGCCTTGCGCGCCGGCTATCCGCGCTTCGTCTTCCACCCGTTGACGGCCAACCTGTTTCGACAATGCGAACGACAATTCGGTTTCGATCGCTGCCTCGCTTTTCCCTCGGTCAACGCTGCCCGCCGATGCCTGCAGTTCACCGACGCAGCCCTGCCGGAGCACGAACACATTCGCGAACTCGACGGCATCTTCGCAGTCGGCCTCCCGGAAGCCCGCTTCGATCGCGCCAAGCAGTATTGGCAGCATGCCGGAGAAGGGATCAGTTCGCGACTCGCCGCCGCAGTCGCGGCCGGGCAGACCGCCGCGCCGACATCTGCAACACTGACCACCATTCGTTCATACATCGGCGAACTGATCGACGCAGACCCAGGCGACGTTTACCTCTACGCCAGCGGTATGGCGGCCGGCTTCACAATGTTCCGAGCCCTCCACGAGCTCGCGCCGGATCGCAAATTTGTACAGTTCGGATTCCCCTACGTCGACACCTTGAAAATCCTCGAGAAGTTCGGCGGCGGCGTCCATTTCTTCGTCCGCGGCGATGCCGCAGAGCTCGATGAACTGGAAACCCTGCTTGCCGGTGGTGAACGTATTGGCGGCCTGTTCTGCGAGTTTCCCGGCAACCCGACACTGCACAGCCCAGATCTGCAGCGACTGCGTACACTCGCCGACCGCTACGACTTTCCGATCGTCGTCGACGATACCATCGGGACCTTTGCCAATGTCTCTGTGCTCCCCATTGCCGACGCCGTTACCAGCAGTCTGACCAAGCACTTCTCCGGTGTCGGCGACGTCATGGCGGGATCACTTGTGCTCAATGCGCAACAACGCTTCTTCGAGCCACTCAAGACGTGGCTGGAAGCCGATGACGCCGCCTTCCTGTACGCCGAGGACGCTGAACGCCTCGAGGCAAATTCCCGCGACTTCAGTGAGCGTATGGCACGCTTCAACGCCAACGGCGAGGCCTTCTGCGACTGGCTGCAGGCACAGCCGCAGATCGCCAAAGTCTGCTACCCGAAGTACCAGACCGATGACGCCTACGACCGCTGCCGGCGCGACGGCGGCGGCTACGGCAGCCTCTGTTCGGTAATCTTCGAGAACGAGGCCGTTTGTGCTCCACGCTTTTTCGATGCCGTCCGCGTCAACAAAGGCCCCAGCCTCGGCACCAACTACACGCTCATTTGCCCATACACGATTCTGGCGCACTATCATGAGCTGGAATTCGCAGAGACCAGCGGTGTTTCGCGCTATCTCGTGCGTGTGTCGATCGGCCTCGAAGACGTCGACGACCTGAAATCCCGCTTCACCGCCGCCCTCGCGTAAAAGTACCACGAAACGCCACTCTCGTAATTGAAGCCGTCAAGCCGGTACCACGAGCCGCCGCTCTCGTGACTGGCCCCTTATACGAACAGGCGCTTCAAATATCGTGAAATCGCGCTGTACAGTCCCCATTAATTCGAGTCAATTTGCGTTGATTCGTGGTTGTATTCATCGGCAACATGTATTAGGTTCACCGGTTACATCCTGTTTTGCAGCATTCGTGCCTGTGACTGGTTTTTGCACCAGCGACATCGATTGGAAGTCGTTGGAAGGCAGGGGTTTACGTAGAAGCGAATGGTGAAATCAGCGAAAGTGGGCTTGTCCCGCTTTTTTATTTTATGCGAGGTTAAGTCGTTATGAATAACGAACTTGTGGCGATGCTGGATTACTTTGAGCGGGACCGTGGCTTGGATAGAGACGTTGTCACTCAGGCCATCGAGGAAGCTCTTATTTCGGCTGCCCGCCGTGCCGTCGGGCCGGCCAACGGCCTGCGCGTTACACTCGATCCAAAGACTGGGGATATCAATGCCATCGCCGAGCTCGAAGTCGTCGAACGCGTCGTCGATCCCAACAAAGAGATCGCCATCACCCAGGTCCAGCGGACGGTGCCCGATGTCAACATCGGTGATATGGTCGACTGGGAAGTGACCCCCCGCAATTTCGGCCGGATCGCCGCGCAAACCGCCAAGCAGGGCATCATGCAGCGTTTGCGTCAGGCACAGAAATCGCAGATCCGTGAAGAATATTCCGAGCGCGTCGGGGAAATCCTGTACGGCGGCATCACCCGTTACGAAAAAGGCGACATCATCATCGACTTCCAGGGCGCCGAGGGTGTGCTCCGTCACCAGGACCGCGTTCCGAACGAAGACTACCAGGTCGGCGACCACATCTGCTGCGTGCTGATCGAAGTGAACATGGAACGTCAGGGCCCAATCCTCGTCGTGTCACGCTCTGCACCGGCCGTCATCCAGCAGTTGTTCGAGCGCGAGGTAGCCGAAATTGCCGAAGGTATCGTGACCATCAAAGCCGTCGCCCGTGAACCCGGCTACCGCAGCAAGATAGCCGTATTCAGCAACGATTCGAAAGTCGATCCCGTCGGCGCCTGCGTCGGTGTCCGTGGCTCACGAGTCAAAGCGATTGTCCGCGAACTCAACGGCGAAAAAGTCGACATCGTACGCTGGGATGATGACAACAGCACCTTCATCAGCAACGCCCTGCAGCCGGCCGAAGTCCGTAAGATCGAGATCGACGAAAGTACCGGCATCGTCAACATTCTGGTAGACCCCGATCAGCTGTCACTGACCATCGGCAAGCGTGGCCAAAATGTCCGACTGACAGCAAAATTGACCGGGTGGAAAATTGAAGTCCAGCGGATTGAGGACAAGCAGGAAGCAAACTTCGAGGAGCAGGTTGCCAAGGCGATTGCCAACCTCGCCGGATTGCTCAACATCGACGAAGTGATGGCGGAAATCCTGATCCAGAACGGCTACGCTTCCAGCGAAGGCCTGGCAGCCGCCGATGAGGCGGATCTCGCCGCGATCGAAGGTGTAGGCGAAGAAACGGCGCAGGCGATCAAGCAGGCAGTTGCCAATCTGCCGATCGAACCGGCAGAAGAGGAAGCGCCCGCTGCAGAAGAAGAAGCGCCCGCTGCAGAAGAGGAAGCGCCCGCTGCAGAAGAGGAAACGCCCGCTGCGGAAGAGGAAACACCCGCTGCAGAAGAGGAAACGCCCGCTGCAGAAGAGGAAACGCCCGCTGCAGAAGAGGAAGCGCCCGCTGCAGAAGAGGAAGCGCCCGCTGCAGA
>CAJWLW010000435.1 GCA_913042885.1 uncultured Lentisphaeria bacterium
TGCTGTCGTGCCAGGCGGCTGTAGTAGTCGGCGACGGCGGCGCCTGTGCCGCGGCTGCCGCTGTGGCTGAGTAGTGCCAGGTAGTCGCCGGCGTCGATATTGAAACTTTCGTCATCGACAGTGAAAACGCCGAACTCGACGAAGTGGTTGCCGCTGCCGCTGCTGCCGAGCTGGGCCCAGGCTTTGTCCTTGTTGCCGCGAGTAACGGGAGACACCGACCAGTCGTCGTCGAGCACCTCGTGCTGTCGCTTGTTCTTGAACGCCGCGCCGATACCGAAGCGCGTTTCGTCTTCGATGGCTGTGGTCAACCGGTCACCCTCCTGGTCGAGGGCGGTGACCGGGATGTCGAGCACGGTGAGTTTCATGCGACAGGCAATGTCGACACCGACAGCGTAAGGGATGACGACGTTGTCGGTCGCCAGGACGCCACCGATCGGCAGGCCGTAACCGAGGTGGGCATCGGGCATGAGCGCGCCGCGCACGGCAACCGGGAGTTTACAGGCGTTGCGCATCTGCTCGACAGAGTTCTTGTCCAGGTTGGCGCCGTATTGCTTGTACGGGGCACTGTCGGCTCGTGGTACGTAACCGGGGGTGGGGGCGCCGGCGACAGCACGGGCCGTTGCGCCGAGCATGGGGTCGTCGAAGAAGGCCTCGGGATCCGCGGTCATCGCTGTGATCCGGCGGTGCATCTCATTTTTTCCGGTGCCGGCGGCAGCGAGCAGGCGGACGGCGTCGATGGCGAGACGGACGGGGTCACCGGCGGGGATGCCGAGGTTGATGAGCTCGCGTTTCTTCATAGCGATTGCACGCTACCTGGCAAGCAATTCACCGACGTACTCGACCAACTGGGCTTCCGCTTCTTCGAGGGTGATGCCGGTCTGTGTTGCTCCGGCTGCGAGGAGATGTCCGCCGCCGCCGAGTTTGTGGGCGATCTCGAGAATGGGCAGATCCGGGTTCTGCGAACGCAGCGAAAAGCGAGTGACATCATCGATCTGCTGCACGCGGCAGGTGATTTCGACGCCGCGGATGACGCGGACACTGTCGATCAGGTCCTCGGCCATCTCTGCTGTCGCACCGCAACGCTCCAGCAGGTCTGGCGTGAGTGAGAAATATACGAAGCGCCCGTCGAAAGCAAACTTGAGATTTTTGAAGACCTCGCCTTTGAGCCGCAGCAGTTCCATCGGTTCGTTGAAGAACATGCTGTGCATAACGTGGGTATAGTCGGCGCCTCCGTCGACAAGGTTGGCAGCGCAACGAAAGCTGGCGGCGGTGGTGTTGTTGAAGCGGAAGCCGCCGGTGTCCATGACCAGCCCGAGTATTAGGCTGGTGGCGGCGGCAGGGGAAACTGGGTAGCCGAATTTTCCGAACATGGTGGCCAACAGTTCGGTAGTGGATGCCGATTCTGCATGGATGACGTTGACGTGGCCGAAGCGCGAGTTGTCGATGTGGTGATCGATATTGCAGCAGGGCAGGGTGATGTCGTCGAAGCTGCGGTTTGGCGGCAGCGCGAGCCGGTTTTCATTGGCGCAGTCGAGGCAGAGCAACCCGTCGAAAGGTGAGAGATCAATATCCTCGCCACAAACCGCACCAGGCACGGTGTAATGTTGGTAATCGTCCGGCAGGGATTCGGCGAGATATGGCGTGCAGTCGATACCTTCGTTGCGAAGGCAATCGGTGGCGGCAAAGACGGAACCCAGGGCATCGCCGTCCGGTCGCAGATGCGTAGTGATCAGCAGGTTGCGTCGACCGCGGAACCAGTCGCGGGCCTGTTCGACGTCATGATCGAAGGTTTCAGGGTTGTAAGTCACGGTCCGCATCTATATTCAGGTCGTCGAGGATTTTGTGAATCCGATCGGCGTCATCGAGGGTGGTATCGAGCTGGAATTCGAGTACGGGTGTGTATTTGAGGATAATATGCCGGGACATTTCACGCTGGATATCTTTGCGCTTTTTCAGCAGCGTCGTGAGAACGACTTTGCGCTGGTTTTCCGTGCCGAAGACGCTGACATAAACGTGAGCGTTGTGCAGGTCGGGCGATGTTTTCACTGCGGTCACAGTGACCAGGCAATCGAAGTCGCCGCAGATCCGGCGTTCAAATATTTCGCCGAGTTCGCGCTTGAGCAGTTCATTGACGCGGGTCATACGGTCCATAACTCACCGTTGCCGTAGTGGGCACATGCGACACGCGTTGAAACGACGCTCACAGTAATTCCGTACCAGGCGCTGCCGTCCGGCTACAAAGTAGCACGGGATTCCTTGTACTCGTAGACCTCGATGATGTCGTCGACATCGAAGTCTGTGAAGTTGTCGAGCCGGATACCGCACTCGAAACCTTGTCGCACTTCCTTGACGTCGTCGGTGAAGTGGCGCAGGGAGCTGATCGTGCCATTGTAGATCAGTTCATCCTGGCGGTGAACGCGAGCATGGGCGCCGACCTTGACGACCCCCTTACTGACGGTACATCCGCAAATCTTGCCGGCGTTCTTCGACATCGTGAAGACCTGCAGAATCTGGGCCCGCCCGAGGTCTTCCTCACGGACGACCGGATCCAGCATGCCTTCGAGCGAGCTGCGGATCTGTTCGATCAGTTCGTAAATGACGCTGAACAACATGATGGTCACGCCTTCGCGTTTCGCCAAGGCGTTGACGCCGGGATTAACCCGGACGTGGAAGCCGATAATCAGGGCGTTGGAAGCCGACGCAAGGATGACGTCGTTCTCGGTGACGGCACCGACACCGCTGAGGACGAGATCGACATCGATCTTGTCGGACTGCAGCTTTTTCAGCGCGTCGATGACGGCTTCGCAAGTTCCCCGTACGTCGGAGCGGAGGATGGCCTTGAGTTCCTTACGGCTCTCCTGTTCGATCTCGTTGAAAAGATCTTCGATACTGGTACTGCGGGTCGACGAGAGCTGTTCTCTGCGGGCATCTTCACCGCGTTCGGTCGTCAGGCGCCGGGCCTGTCGCTCATTCTTGCAACCTGCCATAACGGACCCGGTATCGGGCACGCCGGAGAGACCAACGACCTTTACGGGCATGCTGGGACCGGCAGATTCTATGCGGGTGCCGCGGCAGTCGAAAAGCGCTTTCACCTTGCCGTAGTGCTGGCCGCAAATGACGATGTCACCGATTTTGATTGTGCCGTTCTTGATCAGGATATTGACGGTCGGTCCAAGGTTCGGCTCAAGCTGTGATTCCAGGACGAAGGCGCGCACGGGCAGTTTCGAGTTGCACTTCAACTCGAGCATCTCGGCCTCGAGTACAAGGCGTTCGAGCAACCCGTCTATGCCTTCGCCGGTCATGGCCGAAACGTTGCAGACGCCGTATTCACCGCCCCACGGTTCCGGCAGCATGTCGTTCTGCTGCATGTTCGTCAGAACACGGTCGATGTTGGCGTTCTCCAGATCGATCTTGTTGAGGGCGACGACGATTGGCACTTCGGCAGCGCGGGCATGGTTGAGCGCTTCAATTGTCTGCGGCATGAACCCGTCGTTGGCGGCAATGACCAGTACGACGATGTCGGTTGAGTTGGCGCCGCGCGCCCGCATGCTCGTGAAGGCTTCGTGTCCCGGGGTGTCGATCATCGTGATCTTGTGTCCCTGCCAGTCGACATCGGTGGCGCCGATGTGCTGGGTGATGCCGCCGGCTTCACCCTCGGTGACATTGGTCTTACGGATGAAATCCTGCAGCGAGGTCTTGCCATGATCGACGTGGCCAAGGAAGGC
>CAJWLW010000436.1 GCA_913042885.1 uncultured Lentisphaeria bacterium
CATCACCATCAATCCGGATAAGCATTCGAATGGCACTAATGTCTCAGGACGAGCGACGAATCGCCAAAGGCGTGTCCCAGTTGATGTACTGCAATCCTTTCCTGCCGGAGCGCAAGGAACTCGAGCGGGCCATCCTGGGCAACACCGGTTCGGCAGATGGCGTCTGGAGCAAGCGTTCCGCCGACTCGAAACTGTCGCCTGCCGTCACAGCGATCGCCGATGTTGTGGAAGAACTGATCGGCAAGCTGCGGACAAAAGTCAAAGACAAGCCCCTGCCGGATGCCGACCTCACTCTATACACCGACGTCTGCCTGTACCTGCTGTTCGATCGCTATCGAGCCGAGCTGCAGCTGCTGATCACCACGTCACAGGAAAAGCCGGTCAGGAAATGCACGTTTGTGAAGGCGTACCTGGCAGACTTCGAGCGGCTTCTCGGCGACACGGGTGTGGCAGATCGCCTCGGGCTGGATGCAGCGCACCTGCTCGCGTGTTTTTTCCAGGTGCGCCGAGCCTTTTACTTCACGTATGAATGCATCATCGGCGGTTCCATGTCGACCGCGATTATGCGGGCCGCGGTGTGGCAATCGATCTTCACCTATGACATGCGGCGCTATCAGCACGCCTTGTACAACAAGCTCGGCGACATCACCACGCTGATCGTCGGACCGTCCGGCACCGGCAAGGAGCTCGTCGCGCAAGCGATCGGGATGTCGCGCTACATCGCCTTTGACATCGAAGCAGGCGTGTTCGCCGCGGACTTCGTGAAGTCGTACTTCCCGCTCAACCTCTCGGCGCTGTCGCCGACACTGATCGAGTCGGAACTGTTTGGCCACCGGCGTGGCGCCTACACCGGGGCACTGGAGGATCGTGAAGGGTGGCTCGAGGTTTGTCCACCGCTCGGCGCGGTATTTCTCGATGAGATCGGCGAGATCAACGAAGCGATCCAGGTGAAGCTTCTGCGGGTACTGGAATCTCGCGTCTTCCAGCGTCTCGGAGAGACGGAGTCACGCCAGTTCACCGGCAAGTTGATCGCGGCAACCAATCGCGATCTGGCAAGAGAGATGGACGCCGGCAACTTCCGCACCGATCTCTATTATCGGCTGTGTTCGGATATCATCCACACACCGACCCTGCACGAACAGTTGCAGGATATGCCGGGGGAACTGGAGATCCTGGTTCGGTTTCTCGCCCTTCGCGTCGCCGGTGAGGAAGTTGTCGAAGCGTTGACAAGTGAGGTGGTCGAATGGATCGACGCAAACCTGGGGGCCGGGTACGAGTGGCAGGGAAACGTCCGCGAACTCGAGCAGTGCGTCCGTAATATCATGATCCGCCGGGATTATCGCCCGGCCCAACGCAGTGCCGACACACCGCACCAGCACCTGGCCAACGACATGGCAGCAGGCCGCTTGACAGCGGACGAGTTGCTGTCACGGTATTGTACCATGGTTTACGCACAAACCGGCAACTACGAAGCCGCAGCACGCCAGCTCGAACTCGATCGACGTACGGTCAAGAGTAAGATCGACGAGGCACTGCTGGAGCAACTCAAGGATAAGGGATGACCACGCTTCCGGACAATAAAGTTGCAGTCGTCACCGGTGCCAGTGTCGGTATTGGCGGAGCGACTGCGGAGCGACTGCTGGCAGACGGCTGGCGAGTCGTGGGCATCGATGTTGATCTCGCCGGATTCGACGAGCTGGCCGCAGCACACCCTGCGCGCGCAGCAGGCGTGCACGACGACGTCGCCGACCCGGATGCCCATGAGCGCGCAGTTGCCCTTGCTCGCGAGCTCGGCGTGCTTTGTGGTTGGGTCAACAATGCCGGTATCGAAAACACGACGCGCGCCCACGATTTTTCCGAGGTGGATTACCGCGCCGTCCTGGACATCAACTGCGACGGTGTCGCGTATGGATGTCGGGCCGCGTTGGATGCCTTCATCAGCAACGCCGTTCCGGGACGTATTGTCAATGTCTCCAGTGTGCGTGGCATCACATCGTTTCCGGACGGCTTCGCTTATGAAGCAGCCAAAGGCGCGGTCGAACAGATGACGCGCAGCATTGCCGTGCAGTACGGGCACCTCGGTATTCGTTGCAACGCAGTGCGGCCCGGTGCCATTCTGACGCCGCTGGCCGAGCGCATGGATATCGGGGAAGCGCCGGACCGCGAGGCGCGCATCCGCGAGATCGGCGAGATGCATCCGCTGGAACGCCGCATGATCATGCCAGACGAAGTCGCAGCAGCGATCGCCTTTCTGCTGTCCGACGACGCTTCCGCCATTTCCGGCGCCGCGCTGAATGTGGATGCAGCGATGACTGCACGCTGTTTCCCGGTCCCGCTAACCGACGACATTCAATTCGATTCGTCCCACAGCGAGAATGCCCGGTAGGGACCTCCCGAACGATCACTTCCGGATCTGCGCTTCCATGAACTCCGTCTCGACCGTCTGCATCGTGTCGACGATCTCGTCGGCAGTGTCGCAGGCGCGCAAAAAGTCAGCCAGGCCGGTCTTGTTAAGCAGCAGGGCGATACGTGCCAACATGCAGAGATGGATACGATCGTCGTGGGCACACGGCATGATGAAAAGATCAGTGAGCTTGCCGTCGGGAGCGCCGAACGGAATGCCGTCAGGCACACGAGCGATGACCAGAAAAGACTCCATGATCAGGTACTCGTCATGGATACGGCTGTGTGGAATGGCAACGCCGCCGACGAGCCCGGTCGGACACAACTCTTCGCGTTCCTCGAGCAACTTGTGATACTCGACCTCGTCGGAGATCTGGTTGCTCTTGACCGCCAGGTTCACCAGGTCGCGCAACAGACGGCTGCGAGTCTTGGCAAACAGATCGGGGTTCACGGTAGAGGAATGCAGGTACTGCGACAGGAACGGCCGATCCCGATCAAGCGCCTGCTCCTGAAGCGTCGGCGCAACGTTGTGCATCTGCTCCGCCTGATCCGATTTGTGGCCCAGCAGTTTCTGACTGAGCCAGTCATGCAACTCGCGCTTGCCAAACTTCGGCTGGTTTCTGACATAGACCGTCTGAATCTCCCCCTGCCGGCTCAGACGCCCAATCTCCTCCACCGAGACGTGCAGGTAGTCGGCGGCTTCTTCGACGCTCAGTTGTGTGTGCAGCATGATCGGGCCTACGTCATTTCGACATGATGACCAGCGTGCGGTCATCGGTTTGCGGGTAGGAATCGGCGTGTTCAGCAACGGCTTCGAGTAACTCGCGCGCTGCTGTCTCCGGGTCGTCGCTGGCAGTCTTCCAGCGGTCGCACAGGCGGTCGATACCGAACTCCTCTCCAGCTTCATTCAGTGTTTCGGAAATGCCGTCCGTATACATCAACAGTGAAGTGCCAGGCAGCCAGGAAAATGCGAACGTGTCGAATTCCACTCCGAACTCATTCGGCAACAGACCCAAAGCCGGGCCATCCGGCGAAATAACCAGGATCTCACGGTTGGTCCGACGGATGAGAAGACCTGTGTGTCCGGCGCGGGCGTACTCGACTGTGTTGTCCCGCTTGTCGATCAGGCACATGGCCAGAGTGATGAACTTACCGTCGTCGGCCGTGTCGTCGAACAAAGTCTGATTGAGATCGCGCAGAAAACTTTCGAGATCGTCCTTGTACCGGGCCACGTTCGACCGCAGGAAACTGCGGCACATGGCCGTGAACATGCAGGCGGGAATCCCCTTGCCGCTGGCGTCGGCGATAACCACGAGCAAGTG
>CAJWLW010000437.1 GCA_913042885.1 uncultured Lentisphaeria bacterium
AGTCGGCGAAGGTGTATTCCCAGCCGTCCTGGCAGACGGCGATGGCATCGGGCTGACGTTGCGCCAGTTTGTACAACGGGCACGGCATCGATTCAGGGGCTGCGTTCTCCGCATGGAATCGGTTCGATGGCGTCCGAGATTTTGTCATATGCCGGGCACCCGAACTATCAGCGAGTATCAACCTTGCTTGTCGCCGCCAGTGATTTTGTTCTACATCCACATCACCGGGTCATATACCGATCGACGACCCGCTCCTTCAGAGGAATGATGCCGTTATCTGTGATGTTAATGTGTTCCGGGCAGATCTCGGTGCAGCATCCGGTGATGTTTTCACATGCCGGAACCGAACGCCTTTCTGATCTCTGGGATACGACCGGCTAACTAAACAGTTCGGACAACGACTCGCCGCGCTGCGTGCGCCAGATCGCTTCGCCGTAAAGATCTGCCAGACTCAACACGTGAATGCGGTCGGATGAATATTCCCGGGGGATCGAGTCAGTCACAATCATCTCCTCGATTTCGCCGAGGAGTTTCCCTTCCGCCCGCTCACCGTCCTTGACGCTTAAAACGGCATGTGTGCAAGCCGCATACACTGCGGTCGCACCATGTTTTTTCAATGCCCTGGCGCCTTCGAAGATCGTACCGCCTGTGTCGATCATATCGTCGAACATCAGACAGATTCGGCCGGCCACATCACCAATGACGCGGCCGGCCGTCGCGTGGTTCACCCGCTTGCGACGCTTGTTGATGATGGCAATCTGCGTGTGCAGTCGACGGGCCAAAGACTCGACAATCTTGGTTGCGCCCGTGTCCGGCGCGACAACGACCAAATCCTTGACGATGTGTGGCATCTGCTCGTTGATATACCGTGCGATATGCGGCACCGCCTCGAGGTTATCGACCGGGATATCATAGAAACCCTGGATTTGGCCGGCATGCAAATCGTTGGTGATAATGCGGTTGGCACCGGACATTTCGGTCAATGAAGCGAACAGTTTAGCGGAGATCGGGACGCGCGGCCGATCCTTGCGATCCTTGCGGGTATACGGGATGTAGGGCAGGACGTTCACGACTTCGTTAGCGCTGGCACGCTTGAGTGCATCGTTCATCAGGAACAGTTGCATGTAACCGTCATTGGGATTGACGAAACTGTGGAGCAGATAAACGTTGCTCTTGCGCACGTTGCTCGGAATGAACACGTCGAAGCTCTGGTCCGCGAACTCCGTGAATTCGCACCTTTGAAAATCGACGTTACCGCCGCGGTTCCGGATGGAACCTACGACTTTCTCTGCAAACGGATAAATCTGATCGCTGGCGATTATGACGAATTCCATGGCGCCGTTCGCAGGGTATGTCGTGGAGTCTGTGTTGGTACAGAAACAATCCCTAATATAGAAGGGATGGAGGGGATTCAAATGCCGTTGGTGACGGAATTTGACAGCTAAGGGAAATAATCTGCAAACGGATCGTTATCGTCCGACTCGTCTTGCCAATGCGGTTCGAGAGCGGCTTCCACTTTCGCCATATCCGCCTGCACGATCCACTCGCCGTCGACGCGAGCACAGGGGCACAGAGTGCCCGGCATCTGGCACCTGGCGAAACACTGCTGAAACGTGATCGTCAACTGTCTGCGTTTTTCGACCGGCAACCGCCGGAGACGCCGAATCATCTCATGCGACCCCAGCGGCCCGCACTCCGGCCCCGTACAGATCTGAATCGTGATCGCCATTGTACACCATACGGCGAATGCCAATGATATGCAATCCTGCTGAGTCGCTGTTTCCTTCCATAACTCTCATATTCCCAGTGCTTTTTAACGCCCTTGGCTTGTAACAGTACCCGAGCCTGGGATGGAATCTACAGTCTGAAAAATCACCAAAAATGGATCAGCTAATTTCTTAACTTACGTATGTTAAAGTGGTTTTATAAGCTTTGGGCTTATAAAGCTGCATGTCTTGGATAGCTTTGCAATTTCAGGTGTAAACACCGACAGCTTGGCGGAAGGCCGCGAAAATTTCGGTGTATTTGTCGTCGGAATCCGGGTCAAAAATCCGGTCGATCCGGACAAGCGCCGTGACCGCCTGCTGTACTGACCATCCGGTTACACCGCTCGCAGCCAGAACCGCACTGCCGAAGGCAGCTTCCGGACAAACTGGGCGGTGGTAGCTGCGCCGGGTGACATCGGCACGAAGTTGGGTCCAGACGTCACTCCGACTGGCTCCGCCCGTGGTGTACACGTCGTTGCCTGCGTGGCCCGATACGCGTTCCAATGTCTCAAAGGCAAGTCGCTCCAACAACGCGGTTCCCTGCAGACAGGCTGCATAGCGCAGTATCGCGTCACCATCCGGGACACCGACTGCCGATGCATCTGGCGCGAGAAAAGGGAATCGTTCGCCACGACGCGCCAGCGGATAGGCAATGGCGTCGCACGGCAACAGTCCCGCCGCAGCAGCATCCATCGCCTGCAGATCGGCGCTGGGAAACCATCGCGTGATCCACTCTGCCCCGACGTTGCTCGCAGCACCGGGCAGCCACAGCCCGCCCGGGAGTTTGTGTGAGTAAATGAGTCCATCGGGATCCTTTGCCGGGCTGGAGCTGACCGTCTTGAAAATAAGCGTCGTGCCAAGGCTGCTGTTCAGGTCGCCCAGCTGCCGAATCCCCGAGGCCAGACAACCAGCGATGCCATCTGAGGCACCGGCGATCACCGGCAACGAGGACGGCAGCCCGGTCGTAGCCGCTGCTTCCGCCGTAACCTCGCCGATCTTTTCACCGGGTGCCTGGACAGCGGGAAGTCGTTCGTACACCCCGGGAAGTTCCTTGATCCAGTCCGGCCATGCTTCCTGGAGCAAATCGTAACCTGTTTTCAACGCGTTGCTGTAATCTGAAACTCCCAGGCACTCCGACAGGCGGCCGGCAACAAAGTCAGCCTGATGCGCGATATATCGGGCCACCCGAAAACGGTCTGGCTCATTGCAGCGCAGCCATTCGATTTTGGCAAGTGCGAACGATGCGTTGAAGCGATAGCCGAGACGTTCACAGAAATCGGCGGCGAGCTCATTCAGTCGCGCCGCCTCGACAGTACTGCGGGCATCGTTGTACATCAGCCCCGGTCCCACGGGTGCACCGGCCGCGTCGAGTAGGACAATCGTCCCGGAGGTACCATCGACGGCAACGGCTGCGAGCCGCTGGAGATCGACGTCACATCGGCTCAACTCTGCAACCAATCCGCGGCAGGCCTGGCAGGCGACGGCCCACCAAGATTCCGGGTCCTGTTCATGCCTGCCGTCAACCGGTGCCGAGGGTGGAAATGCCACGCTGTGCGCCGCGACTACAGATCCCGAAGCATCGACGGCCAGCACCCGTACACCGCCCGTTCCCAGGTCGATACCGACAAAAACGTCCTTATGCACAGCTACCGTCCGACCCGCTGTTGTCCAGTTCCGTCTCGACGTTGTAGGTCGGCTGGTCGCGATAATAGATCTTTACCAGGATATCCGACATCACGCCGAAGACAATGAACTCGACGCCGACTATGATCAGCAACACCGCAAGCAGCAGCAGCGGCCGCCCGGCAATCGGCGTACCCATCAGTTTGATGATCGACAGATACAGACCGCAAAACAAACCCAACCCAGTCGTGATGATCCCCAAGCTGCCAAACAAATGGATAGGCCGCGCCGAATAGTTCATCCAGAACGACACAATGATCATGTCGAGGAACCCCT
>CAJWLW010000438.1 GCA_913042885.1 uncultured Lentisphaeria bacterium
TAACGTGAAAACGTTTTCGGTGCAGCGGTGTGCCCAAAGGGTCCGGCGGCCACGATAACGACAGCCCGACAACGCAGAAATGGGGTTGGAGGATCGGCTCATGTTTAAGAAAATCAAGGGATGGTTCGGCAAGGATACGAACAAAAAGGAGAGCCGAGAGAAAACCAAAACCGAGCTCTCCAATCAGACCCTCGCAGCCCAGCTCGCAGCTGATAACTCGGAAGTGTCGGTACCGGCCGAAGCAGAGCTGCTGACGTCACCGGCAACAGATGAACCGGTCATGGGATTCGACGCCGGCGCCGCAACCAACCATCCGGCAGCCGTGGCCGAACCGGAGCCTGCGCTGCCGCCGCCAGCCGTCGAGCTGCCGGCAGATTGTATCGCCATCCCCGGGAATATCGTCCTCAGCATGTTCCCGCCCGAGTATCTGATTGCACCGGTCGAAAATCTGGTGGCCGACTACGGCGAGCAAACCGGTTTCATTTTCGCCCAGTCCGACCTGATGTATGGGCTCTCGACTGGACGGCTCACCTTCAGCCTGGCCGATGTCGTGCAAAAGGCTCAACTGAATGTGTTTACCGACGAGATCATGGAGATCTATGGACAGGAAATCGAGTTGCCGCTGGTATTAGTCGTCCCGCTGATTCCGCCGGCATGGTTTGTCGTCGGCCAACAGGACCAGTCGAAACAGCAGATCGTCGATGAGATGGACGATCTGTTCACGGATTCCATGACCCCGGAAGCGGCTGAAGCGGAACCCGCTGCCGAGCCTGAACCCGCTGCAAAAGACGAGCCACCGACGGAGGAATCTCCAGATCCAGCGCCCCAGCCGGAGCCGCCGGCTCTTGAACCGGTACCCGCGCCAGCCTCAGAAACGCCACCACCACCGCCAACTTTGCAGCCGCCGGCTCTTGAACCGCAGCCCCCCACTCCCGCTCAACCGCCGCCGGCAGCACCCGCCGCAGAAGCAGCAGACACCGGTGCAGCTGCGGAAGATATCAGCGAAGCGGTCAAGGCATATTTCGAAGTCAATTCACTTGACAAGGCCATCCTTGTCAAGCAGAAACTATTGTACAGCGAAGGCGTTCGGGAGGCAGCGGGCAATGTCGAAGACTGGCACAGCCAGGCTCCGAACGGTATCGATGTGAACCGCAGCGGTGTCGGGGAATTGTGCATGCTCGAGGGCGTTGACGAGCCCCTCGCGGAATCGATCATCGCTCATCGGACCCAGACACCGTTCGCCTCGCTGCAGGACTTGCTGAAAGTGCCCGGCCTGAGTCTGTCGGCTTACCAGAAGATGACGGGTCTCGGCCTGAACGTCGACCTGATGAAAGCAGAGCTCGAGACCAATAACCTGCTGAACATCGATTCGACCGAAGTGTCGATGGCGGCCATCGCGGACGCCGCCCTGGCCGGCATGCAGCTCGACGCGATCTTTATCAGCGGCTCGGATGGCCTGGTTCTGGCGCAGGCTGTGGTCTTCGACCAGATTTCCGTATTTTCCGAGGGCCTCGCGGCAGCCGTACCACAACTGTTCAAGCGCGCCCAGAAGCTGCTGATCCAGGCACGCCTGCCGATCGTCACGATGTCCACCTTCTTCGTCGGTCAGCACGCCATCACATGTGCAGGTGCGCACCAGATCTTCTGCGCCTGCATACATCGCACCGAATACCCGAGCGGTGAGGATCTGAAAATCTGCCAGAATCTCGCCCACGAGCTGGTGTGGTATTGCAGCCATCGCGCCACGGTCTGAGCCTGGTTGCCATACCAGATTGGAGCAGTGCGGTGATGGAGAACGGCGGAAAGGGAGACTGCATTCGGGTATTTTTTTACATGATCCCAATAGTCCCAACCCGAATTATTCATAAAGTGGGTTTCACAAAAATTATCAACCGATTAAAAATGAGCACCTTGCGACTTTTGTAAGCCGCCATGCATACGCTTTTTAAGTAGCTTATTCTAAATTGGTTACAATGTATATATTGGACCAGAAATCGGTGATTCTACCGCAATCCCCGGCACCCTATCCCGTCAAAATCGGTGCGTTAGGAAGCTCATGGTTTTGTGATACCTCGAATAATAGGCGAATTCACAACCTGAGCACATTCAACAGCCGAGCGGACCGTTCCACGGGCCGGGAACTACGGTGCGATGCACCAGCGGCGGATGAGCGTTTCGTAGACGTCCGTGCCTTTGTCGAGTTGTTCGAGCACAATCCACTCGTTGACGGTGTGAGCCTGGGCAATGTCGCCGGGGCCAAAGACCACGAGGTTGTGCAGACCGGTGAGCACGGAGGCGTCTGTTCCGTAGGTCACAGTCTTCGCAGCAGCGTTGCCGGTAACTTCGAGCAGGTCGCGTACGACGGGGGCATCGGGACTGGTGGTCAACGGCTCTGTCGATGAATCGATTTTAACGTCCACCCCAAACGCCTCGCCCGCGGCAACGACGCGCTCCAGCAGCGGACTCACATCGATGCCGGGCATGGACCGCAGGACGACTGTGCAGACACTTTGCGGCGGCGTGATGTTGGTCGCTGCGGTGTGGTCGTTGATGCCGATGTTCCACGCCAATGTTGGCGGATCGAAGTCGGTGTTTTGCCAGGCCGGATCCGTTTCGGTTTCATCGTGGATCTCTTTCATCACCTGCAGGAACGGGATCATTGCCAGGTTCGCATTCAACCCTTCACTGGTGCTGGAGTGAGCGGCGCGGCCGCGGGACGTGGCGGTAATCCGGCCGCTGCCCTTGTGGACGTTGACGACTTCCAGCATGGTCGGTTCGCCGACGACAGTCCTGGTGTCGTGCGCCACCATTTCCCGGAAGTACTTCGACTCGCTGACGATCGATTTCGCGCCGCCGTATCCGATCTCTTCGTCGGCAGTGGCCAGGATATAGAGGGGCGCGTCGAGCGACACGTTCTTCAACCGCTCTACAGCAGCGAGCATGCAGGCGATGGAGCCTTTCATATCGCAGCTGCCTCGGCCATAGACGCGGTCGCCATCGACAACGGCGCGGTACGGTCCGTGCTCGGGCTGGAACCAATCGTCCGCCGGCACCACATCGGTGTGACCGGCATAGGCCATACCGCCGGCACCGGCGCCTTGCTTCCCGACTACGCTGGCTTTGCGCACACCGTTTTTGTCGTCGTACTCGATGCGCTCGGTGTCGAAACCGAGTTCAGTCAGGGCCGACTGTACATGATCGGCAATGTCGACATTCGACAGGTTGCTCGTGGACTCGAAAGAAATCAGGTCCTGCAGGTATTCCAATGCGGTCATGTTCTTGGTCCTTTTGTCATTCAGCGCTCGCCAATACGGTGCACGAGGCACTCGCGATAGCGTACCGCATTGTTGTCGTCGACCAGAGAAACGTTGAGCACCTGATAGCCGGACATGCGCACGTTGTAGGCAAACTGTACCCGGGCACGACTGCGCGGCTCGAGAACGATCGGGCTGCGCTGCGCTGCTACCTCACCGTCCTGGTCGAGAAATTCGTATGCGAGAAAAAAGTTTTGCTCGTTTGTGTCTGCGTTGGTCAAAGTGCCGACGAGATTATTGCGGCCGTGGTGGAAGGTTGCCTCCTGTAACGTGACATACGGCGACGCCGTGGTGCTGCCGAAGATGAGGTCGCCGAAGCGATTGGGACTGTGGGCTTTACCGTAGGTGCAGGACCATTCAATCCGCTGATCGCTTGCCTTCG
>CAJWLW010000439.1 GCA_913042885.1 uncultured Lentisphaeria bacterium
ATTCTTCCCGGCAATCAAACACGACATTCGTCCAGCCCCAAAAGTTCGGCAGCTTCACCGCGACGCCACCATCCCGCCTGGTCGTCTGCAGCTGCACCCGGTGGGATACGGGTTCCGGCCCGACCTCCAAAGCGGTGACGGTTTCGCCCGCCCGCGGCTTGAAGAACACCTCGACACCATCGGCCCGCGCAACCGGCGTGATGCCGTTCACTTCCTCTTCCGCCGGCGGGTTGAACAGGGGCACGACCAGTTGCCGGTGCGTTGCATCGAGGATGCGTTCGCTGACCATCGGCTTCCACCACAGCGGGCGCCGGCTCGCCACCGACAACACCTTTTCGGGGTTGTCCAACTTCTGGGTGCGCAAGTCCCAGAAGTACGAGCCGTATTGAATCATGAACCGTTCGCAATTGCCGAACGGGCTTATCCTGACCGACCATGGATGGCCGCCCATTGCGTAACCGAGCGTCGTCGAATACCAGCTGCCGCCGCCATTGATGTAGGTGTATTGCGCACCGTGCGAACGGGCCAGATGCGAACCGTGTCGCATGTAGTCGATGAAGTCCTCCCAGCGGCGGTGCGGGTCCGTTTCATGATAGAACGCATTATTGATATTCTCCTCCATCATCAGGGAGTCGTCCCGGCAATAAGTCTGCCAGTCATCGCTCGGCTCGGGCCCCAAGACGTTGATGCCCAAATTGTTACCGACCCCGACTGGCGGGTCGAGGGCGGCCAGCGCCGCCTTCACGATCGGAAAATGCTTGGTGCTGAGCGGGCCGGCGTCATAGCGGAATGCTTCCCAGCCATATTGCTTTGAGCTGGCCGCCAGCACCTCCATGTGGTATTGCAGATAGGTCTTGCCGTCGGCCGGAGAGGGGGTGTCGAAGTGCATTACGATATGGGGATAGACGTTGCCGCTGACAGTCTCGCCGTTGAAGTATTTCTCCATGACAGAGGTATTGAACCCGGCGCTCTTGTGCCATTCGGGCCGTTGCCGGATGACCTCGAAACCCGGCCAGCCGAAAGGGATCGAATTGGTGTAGGCCACCGGCGCGATGCCGTGTGACTTGAACAGACCGTTCAGGAGCAGGAGCTGCTTGCGCGAGACGGTATAAAAAGTCTGTCCGGTGAGGTACGGCTCGTCCGTCTCTTCCGTCATGCCCGTGGCATCCTCGCGTGCCCAGGCGAAGTATTCGTCGTAAGTGACATAGGCGCGGCGCGAGGATTCGATGGCCAGCGTGCAGTCCTTGACGTACTGGTCCCAGTTGCCCAGCACCTTCTCTTTGAATCCGGTCAGCCCCAGCGCGTGGGCACCCGAGAGGAAGTACGGCACACGCACCACGCCGCTCCCCTGGATCATGCACCGGAACGGGCTGTCGCTGACGGCGAACACGTCACCTTGCCGGTCGATCACCTGCCCGGCAACCAGTAATTCGCCGACCGCCTCATAGCCGCCGTCGGCGGCCGGGACAGCAAACGGCACGGTGCCGCTGATGGTGGCCAATGCGGGCACCGTGAAGGTCTGTGCCGTGCCGGGAATTCTCTGGTCCGTGTCGGTAATCACGACCGGCCGTACGCCGGCAGTTTGCGGCTGGTCGGTGGCATTCGTCAGGCGAAACTCCAGGGCGCCGTTTTCGGCATGCTTGTAGCGCAACTTGACCGGCCGGATCCAGCTGATCGCCACGGGCAGGTCCAGCTTCTCGAGCTTCATGGAGGCTTTCTCGATCTCGACCGTACCGGCCTCGCAGCTTTCGTCACCGACGTACACGAGGCCGACATTCATCGGCTTGCCGCTCTCGGCGGTGAAATCCAGCGAGAACCTCTGCCATTGCCCGGGGGTCTCGAAGGCGTAGCCGCTCATCGGCAGCACTGCTGCAGGCACCGGCATGACGCCGTAACCCGTCGGGTACTGCAGGCCGCCATGGGCGCCGTCGACCCAGGCCTGCAACGCCAGCGTGCTGGCGCCGTACTTTCCGATACGGGCGCGCAGCGTCACGCGGTAGCGGCCCGGTTCGGTGATCGGGTCCCAACGCAGCACGGCCGCCTGGGGATAATACCTGGGGCCGGGCTGACCGTTGCCCTGCACAAAAATCAGGTCATTTGCCAGCAGCGCGCCATTCTGCGTGTCGCGCGTACCCACGCCAGTTTTCCACGGCGTCACCGCGGCAGCGAGCCCGGGTGTTGTCAATGTCGCCAACGCCGCGCAGAAAACTGCACGCAGCAGACGGGTCCGAACGAATCTGGTCGTGCTTGTCATGTTCCCGATTCCCTTCCCGCCCGAGGTGCAATGCCGTAACCCCTGCATCTGTCGATTCTTAGACATCGGTAGTAGTCTATTCGTTTCCGAGATTGTTTCAATCGGCCTGCTGCACGGCAATGATCCGGTCGACAGCGGTCTGCACCGTTTGCCTGGAGCCGTCCGGCCAGACGATTGTCAGATCGACGTCGGCATCGTCTCTGCCGAGCCCGAAGTGGAGGAGCAGGTCGTTCTGATTCGCTGAGGCGGCGCCCGATTCGACCTGCCTGGTCATAGTGCCCAACCCCGGCCTCTCGATCATGGCCCGGGCACCGATCGCGGCGCTATTGACGGTCGTGCCGTTACCGGCAAGGCGGACGCTCAGCCAGTGATTTACATTGCCCTGGTTCTGAAAGACCCTGCCATCCGTCACCAGGTCGACATAGCCGTCGTTGTTATAATCACCCCAGGCAGCCTGCTGGGTCGGAGGCATCCCACCGAGGCCCTCTGCCCCGGTCACATTGGTGAACTTCCAGTTGCCGTCATTGCGGTACAGGCGGGCATGGTTGCCGCCATAGACCGTGGTGATGAAAATGTCCACGTCCCCGTCATTGTCATAGTCTGCCAAGGCGCAACTGCCGTACGATTCCTGCCAGTCAGCACCGCCGAAAGTGAATTTCTTCTCGAACTTCCAGCCGCCCGCGGCGCCCAGGTTGCGATAGAGGATCGCATCGTCCCGGCGCCGGCCGTCGTGGTGGTTGAAGTTGCAGGCGAACAGATCGAAATGCCCGTCATTGTCCAGGTCCGCCCAGGCGCCACTGATCGTATGCCCGACCCCGTGGACGCCGGCCGGCCCACCGACATCGGTCAGGTTTCCCTTGCCGTCGTTCTGAAAGAGGGAGTTCGGCTGAAACCAATAGCGTGTGGCGAAGACATCCATATCGTTATCCTCGTCGTAGTCGCAGGCTGTCACGGTCCGGGTGTAGAGCTTGCCGCCGATCGGCGTCACGGTGAACCTCTTGCCGCCATCGTTCATGGCAACTGCGTCGGTGTCAACACCGTTGGCGCCGCCGCCTATGTAGAGGTCGACGTAACCGTCGCC
Organism: uncultured Lentisphaeria bacterium; assembly: GCA_913042885.1. The sequence goes on from CAJWLW010000439.1 coordinate 3,336, forward strand.
GTCCAGGTCGGCCCAGCTGTAACAGCCCGCCCAGGCCTGCGGCAGCTTTGGAAATTCTTGCAGCTCGAACACACCGGTGCCCGACATGTTTCGGTGCAGGTGCGCGACCTTCAGGAAGCTCCGCCAGCCGAAGCGGTCGAGGTGGCCATCGTTGTCATAATCGGCAAAGATGGCCGGTCCCGCTTCGGCGGCGTTCCCGCCGACCTGCTGCTTGAGGTTCAGCAGCGCAAAGCCCTTACCGCCCTCGTTGCGCCAGAGCAGGCCGTCGCACAGGTCGACATAGCCGTCGTTATCGTAATCGACCCAGGCCGCGGTCTGGTTCGAATTCAGGCCGATTGTCGGAGGAT
>CAJWLW010000440.1 GCA_913042885.1 uncultured Lentisphaeria bacterium
GGCAGGAGCGCAGCAACCTGTGGACCGGTCAGGGTCGTAAAATCGGATTCCTCCGGGCTAAGGTTGACAGCGAACGACCGTCGACCGTGTCGTGACTCGTCGGCGCTGCGCACGTTTATTGTATAGAAACCTTGTTCAGTTGTGCCGGAAAAGGCGCCGACCAGCCGGGAGTTTGAACGCGCGAGCGGGATCCGGGTAATGCGGCCGGCGTTGTCGGTGACAGTTGCCTCGGCGGGTGCCCAGGATTGGTCAACGAAAATTTCTGCGGCAGCCCCCGCAGCCACCACGGACGGCCCTTCGATTTCCGACGCACGTTTTACGTAGCCGATCATGCGCAGGACCAGTGGTACAAACTCCGGACGCAACGGCAGGTTCGACCACTTGGTGTTGAATGGAAAGGCTGTAAGCAGCACTCGGCCGTTCTCGAAGCGGCTGTCGATGATGGCGGGGGCACCGTTGGAGAACTGGGCGATCGGCCACGAATTGCCGCTGACTTCCGGCAGTATCAGCGTGAAGCGACGGTAGATGTTGACCTTGGTCAGGTATTTTTGCTCACCTGCGAAGACCGCAAACACGGGATGCGCAAAATCTATGGCCCCGAAGTGATCAAAAGTCGACGAATTGTCGGGGTCCCCATAGGCCTGGCCGAGCCGCGGCGACAGCAACACATCCTCGGGCCTGCTGGGTGCCTTGAAGAACTGCTCGCTCCAAAGCGTCGGATCGGTGCGGTCTCCGGGAAAAATCATCAAGCCGCCACCGTTCGCGACGTAGGACGTCAGCAACTGAAACTGTGCCGGTTGCAGTGCGCCACAGTTGGCCAGGATCACGACATCCGCATCAATCAAAGCATCCGCTCCAAGGCCAGCCTCCGGGATGTCAACAACATCGAGTGTACGAATAAGATCCTTTTCCGTTGCCAATTCCGGACCATCGAGGGGAACGATGTGAGTCTCGACTTCCGTGTCGGTCGCAATCATCGCGGTGCGAAGGTACAGCCCCTCGTTCTCGCGCGGGTCGGCTGACGGATTGCCGTTGACCAGGACAACCTTGAAGCGCGGTGCCACGTTCAGGCTGAAACGGAAAACGTCGTCATCGGGGAAACGATCGGATGGAATCTCATATCGCCCGTGCATCATGCCCGGTTCGTTCGGCGTATAAACAACCTCCGCGGTCGCTGTCGCGCCGGGTTCAAGGGACAGGGTGGGACGCGCAATCTCCTTTTCGTTGACGTATACACTGACGGTCACATCGACCGTCTCGGACTCCGAAAAGTTGGAGACGCGCGGTTGCAGAATGACCGGCAACCCGACAATCGCTTTCTGATGCTCCGGGGCGTTGCCGATAATCGCGGTGTTCGAGAACTCCTGGTTCGATCCGACATTCACAACGATAATTTCGGTACCGTCCGGGACCACCCGACGACGGTCGCTGTCGTTGAATTCGCGCCAGCTGCTCGTCTGCAAATCGGTGAAAAGGTAGATGAGCGGCGCGTTCAATTGGCCCGTCTCCGGCCCATAGAGATGGGCAAACGTCGCGAACAAGTTGGCGCGCCCCGGCGTGACTGCCAACGCATCTATGCTGTCTCGGATCGTTTTGACATCCGCCGAAAATCGGTCGCAGATTTCCAGTGGCCTGGCAGCGGCTTGCAAGACGGTCACGTGATCGTCACGGTTCAGTCGGTCAAGGATCTGCAGCGCGACGCGCTTGGCGCGTTGCATCGAGGTCTCGCCTTCGGTCTTTGCAGCCATGCTGGCGGAACCATCGATGATCAGCACGATATTGCGACCGGAACCGCCCCCACCGAACAAAGCGTCCCAGTGCTTGATGACGGGACGCGCTATAGCGAGAACCACAAGCAACAGGAAAAGCGTGCGCAGGAAAGCGATCAACCACTCGAGAAACTTCATCCGTCGACGCTGCTGGATATAGCTGTCGAAAAGAAAACGAAAGGTGCTGAGTTCAACCGTCTTCAACCGCTGCAGCGTCAGAAGATGCAGGATGACCGGTATCGCGGCCAGCGGCAAAACCCAAAGCAGACCCAGGTTCAGGAAGTTCATAGGAATTCAGGAGTAAATCATCCTATCCGCATTCGCTTGTCGAGGTACGCGGCCAGGAAGTGATCGTACGGTTCACTGGTGTTCACCAGATTGTAGCTGATGCTGCGATCGGAACAGTCACCCTTGATGCGCGTAAGAAATCCGTTGAGACGCTGCATGTATTGTTTCCGCAGGCTCTTTGGATTTACCGACACCAGGCCGGCACCTTCCATGTCTTGGAAACGAGTCTGGCGATCGTAGGGAAATGTCAGTTCGGCTTCGTCCATCGTATGGAAGACCAGTACCTCATGATTGTTGTGCCGGAAGTGCTGCAGCCCGTTGGCGACACTCTCCTCGTTGTCGATCAAGTCACTGATGACAATGACGAGCCCACGCCGCCGCGTTCGCTCCGCAGCTTCGTGGAGCACGGCGCCGATATTGGTTTCTCCGCCCGCTTCGATGCCTTCGAGAGTTTCAAGGACTCTTCGATGCTGCGATGGATGGGCGCGCGGCGGAATGCTGTTGCGCACCTTGGTATCGAAGAGCAGCAGCCCGACAGCATCGTTCTGACGAATCAGCAGATAACTCAGCGCCGCGGCCAGATAAGCTCCGTAGGTGAGTTTGTCGATCTCTCCGCTCTTGAACGCCATTGACCGGCTGCAATCGAGCAGGATGTAGGCGCGCAGGTTGGTTTCGTCCTCGAACAGCTTGACGTAGTACTTGTCGCTGCGGGCCAGCATCTTCCAATCCAAACTGCGCAGGTCGTCGCCCGGAGTGTAGGCGCGATGGTCGAGATACTCGACCGAGAACCCGTGATACGGACTGCGATGCCGTCCGGTGAGGAACCCCTCGACGACCTGTTTGGCGACAAGTTCCATATTGCCCAGACGCGCCAGGCCGACAGGATCGAGATATTGGGGGTCAGCCATGGAATGGCAAGTGGCGAGTGCGAGTGGATTTAAGTTTGCTGCCTTGGGAGGCGCAGATCAAGCCGCGCGACACATTCCGGGTCTAAGAGTCTTCGTCGATGACCTCGAATAGTTTTTCGACGATGTTGTCGGTCGAAACGCTATCACTTTCGGCGGCAAAACTGGTAACCAGGCGATGGCGCAGCACGGGCAAGGCGACGTAGCGTATATCCTCAGTTGACACGTGTACGCGCCCGTCCAGGAGCGCGTTGGCTTTCGCCCCGATCAGTAACGCCTGACAGGCGCGGGGGCCGGCGCCCCAAGTCAGGTACTTGCGAATGAAATCGGGCGCGTCATCCGACTTCGGGCGCGTCGCTCTGGTGAGACGGACGGCATAGCCGGAGACAGAACGACTGATCAGAACCTTCCTCACGACCTGCTGCATCTCGAGGATGTCCTCGCGGCCGAGCACGGCCTCCAGTTTTGGCAAGCCCCCGGCCGTTGTCATTTCGGCAATCTGCAGTTCCTCGTCGAAGGACGGATAGTCCACCTGGATTTTGAACATGAACCGATCAAGTTGCGCTTCCGGCAGTGGGTAGGTCCCTTCCTGCTCAATCGGGTTCTGAGTACCGAGGACGAGAAACGGTTTCTCCAGGTTGAAGTCATCACCGGCAATCGTGACTTTGAACTCCTGCATGGCTTCAAGCAAAGCAGCCTGAGTCTTCGGCGGCGT
>CAJWLW010000441.1 GCA_913042885.1 uncultured Lentisphaeria bacterium
CTACCTGCCTCACCTGGACTACGGGCTGCAGAAAACCGGCCCGTCAGCCGCAGCGACAGGCAAGGAATTCGGGGTCCTGCAAACCTGCCTGGAAACAATTGCTGCGGCCGCAACGGAAAACGACTATGCGATTTTGCTGTTCAGCGACTACGCCATTGGCGATGTTTCGCGCCCGGTTTTTCCCAATCAACTGCTGCTCGACAACGACCTGGCACACGTACGTCATGTCAACGGCATGCACTACCCGGACCTGCACACGAGCAGTGCGTTCGTCGTGGTCGACCATCAGGTGGCGCATGTCATCTGCGACAGTCCGGCGACGACTGCGGCGGCGCAGGAGTTGCTGGCGGCGCAACCGGATATCGATCTGGTGCTGGATCGCGACGCCCAGGCAGTACACAATATTGATCATCCCCGGGCCGGCGAACTGGTCCTGGTGGCGGCGCCTGGTGCTTGGTTCGCCTACCCCTGGTGGCGCGAGAAGCGTCAGGCGCCGGACTACGCAACGCACGTCGACATTCATAACAAGCCTGGCTACGACCCCTGTGAACTTTTCTTCGGGCCATTCCTGGGAACTTCACAGAATCACGCCCGCATCCGTGGCTCACACGGACGTATTGACAGCAACGCCGTTTACGGAACCAACGTCGAATTGCGGTTGAAGGAGCTGGGGACGCTGGTGGATCTGGCTGCCGCGCTGGGTGAAGTACTGGACGCTTAGCGGCCGGTGATCCAGTCGGACTCGTACCATGAGATGGCGAACATGGCACGGACACTGTCGCCGCGCGTGCGCTGGGCGAAGCCTTCGAGTTCCTTGAAGGCCCATAGCAAGGTGTGGTAGGCTTCGCCTTCGGCCACTTCGATGACACCGCCGCGTTTTTCGAGATGGGCGATCTCCAGCAGATAAGCGACGCGTTGCAGCACCAGCAGGAAGAGCAGATACACCGACGATATCTTGCCGATCTCGTACAGGAAGCTGGCATATCGCAGATCGATGAAATCACCGTCGTGTTCCACTACAACGATTTTGCGGATATCGTTGATGAATTTGAAGATTGACAGCGGGTGGACAATGACGCGGTTAGTCTCGGCATCGTAGCGCGTCTGCCAGCTTGGGATTTCGCCGTCTTCGAATTCAACAGAGAATGCGACCGTGACTTTCTGGGTGATATGCGGCCGGATGAACAGCGTCTCAAGCGCCCCGCCGATCTTGTCGCCGTTCGTGCGCGAAGTGAGTGTTTCCAGTTTCTTCGCAATGGCGGCGCAGTCTTTTTCGCCGCCGAGGTAGTCGAGGGAGAACTTTTCGAACTGTTTCCAGCAGGAGGTTAACGTGCGTTTTGCCATGCTTGTCTGGTCGAGGAACTGAAATGGTTTTCTGGAGGCGATCGATACTGACGACGTTGTTTTCCACGCTCCCCAGTAGGGGAACTAGTAGCACGTCGAACCGGTTTTTCAATTCGGCCGCCAGCGACGGCGATACAAAACCACGCATGCGGGTGTAGAGGCAGTTGCGCAACTCTTCGTACTGGAGCACCCCTTCGGGCGTCATCCCTGCTTCGAAATCGCCCGAGGCTATCTGGATCTCCAGGTCCGCAAGGCCGAACCAGCACTGGATGATTCTGGATGTGACGAGAATTTCACTGGTCACACGCATAGGTCAGATTAATCCGGCACCGAAACAGCACAGCCCGGCACATACTGACGTCGTCGTCATCGAACCGGGAACACATCGATCGGTCTCGGGTTAGCCGGGGTGATCTTAAAAAATCTTCGTAGCTTTCGCCGGACAATGGTCGCGGGGTCATCGGCGATTGTAGAGACCACACTGTGTTCGTGTCACTCAGCGGACAGATAACGCTCCAGAAATTTCCGCGCTAGCGGTGCAGCATCGCGACCGCCGGAGTTGTTCACCGGACGATTCGGCAACATGACGGAGATGGCGTACCGCGGTGAGTCGAATGGCGCGAAGCAGACAAACCAGGCGTTGACGCGCCGGTCACTGCGCGGCCCGGTCTGGGCCGATCCCGTTTTGCCGCCAATTTCGAAAATCGCCATGCGCGCCGTTGGCGCCGTGGCGTGCTCGCCGCTGACGACCCGGCGCATCCCCTCACGCACCGTCGCCAGATGTTCATCCTTTACCGGCAACCGCCCGCGCAGCCGTGGCTGGGTCTGTGACAGGTATCGGCCTTTTCTCATGATGCCTTTGACGAGATACGGTTCATAGACCTTGCCGCCGTTTCCGATCGCGGCCGTGAAGACGGCGGCCTGCAGTGGGCTGAGCGTGATGTAGCCCTGGCCGATCGCGGTAGCAGCGGTGTCATAAAGCACCCACGGCTCACCGGTTTCCTGGTGTTTACGGGCGCGATCCGGCAACCGCCCTGCGTACCAGCGGGAACGCAGCTCGATGCCGGTCTGTTGTCCGAAGCCGGCCGCCTCGAACATGGGGCGCAACCGGTCAAGGCCGCAGCCCAGGCCAACTTCGATGAAATAGGTGTTGCAAGACCGTTCAATGGCATCGACTATGCCAAGGTGCCCATGCCCGGATCGATTGGCGCACTTGACATAGGTCCCGTCGTCGAAGCGGTAGCCGCCACCGCAGTGGACGGTATCGTTCTCAGTCACCACTTCATTTTCAAGTGCGGCCAATGCAATAAGCGTCTTGATGATAGAACCGGGAACGAAATCGGCAGTGATCGTACGGTCACGCAGCGGCCGGTCCGGATGTTTGCCCAGTTCATTGAACCGTTGGCGCACGGCGTTAAGGTCATAAGTCGGTGCCGACGCCATGGCGAGCACGGCACCGGTCTGGCAGTCGAGTATGACCATGGCGCCTTTGCTGTCGCCAAGCAACGATTGCGCGATGCGCTGGGCCCGAATGTCGATCGACAGCACAACGTCGTCGCCGGCAATCGCAGGCTGTTCTTCAATGGCATCCGCATAGAAGTAGCCGACACTGTCGACCCGCACTTCGCGGTGGCCGCCCTGCCCTTTGAGCATGTCGTCGAAGCGCCGTTCGATGCCCATGCTGCCGGTCAGTTCCGGTAGATAGTAAGCAAATTCCTCCAGATCTTTTTTTCCCGGATATCGCACCCCGACGAAACCGGTCAGGTGTGCGCCAATCTCACCCTGCGTATAGCGTCTGCTCAGGTTCGTGTTGATCTCGAGCCCGGGGATTCGCGGCATCAGTTCCATCAGCTGCGCCAGATCGTTTTCCTCGAGACCCTCAAAGGCACGATACGGCAGGGCTGGTGACACACGCAGATGGCGATTGATCTTCTCCGGGGTCGCATCGTGCGGGCGGCCAACAAGTTTGCCGACCAGGTCGATGCGGCTGAGGATGAATTCGATCGTACGATCCCGGCTGCTCTGGTATGGCAGCCACATGAAATCGGGGTGAACGACTATCTCACCGCGGCCGAGGCCAAATTCGATGCCGCGGACGTCCTGCAGTTCATTGCGTATCTCGAGCACCCGTTGCCGAGGCAGGTCGCCAGCCATGATGATATGGGTATCTTTCGCCCGCAGCATGTCCGCAATATCGCTGCGCTGATAGTCATGATCGGTGCCGGCAAGTCGGGCAATCCGGTCAAGCTGCCGAGCCACATGCGCGATGGTCCGGCGCATCCGGGTGAAATGCG
>CAJWLW010000442.1 GCA_913042885.1 uncultured Lentisphaeria bacterium
ACGATTATCGAGATATTAACCACCATGGTTGTGGTCATAATCCTCCTGGGCATCGTCCTGGCCGGTGTCGCCAGCGCCACGCGCAGGGCTGACGAGGCTAAGGCAAAAGCACAGCTCGCGACGTTCGTGTCGGCTTTGGAGCAGCACAATATCGACCTGGGCTTTTACCCGCCCCAATCCGACCCCACTTACCGGATCGACAGCGCCTTCATGACCGCAGTCACCGCAGAGAACCGGCTGGGCAACTATCTCAACATTGCCGACCCGCCATTCAACAACAGCGAACTCGATCCCTGGGGCACCCGCTGGTACTACAAATCTCCCGGCACCATCAATACCTTGACCTTCGACCTGGCCTCGCTGGGATTGGACGGCGACGCCGGCGACGCCGGCACTATCTACTCGGACACCCAGGGCGCAATCGACTCCGACGACATCACGAACTGGAAACGCTGACCGACGCCACCATTGCCCGGCCAACCCTCGAGCCTCTACGCTCCTACCACACTCAAGCCCGAGCTCGATCAGATGAAGAGATTTCACCAGACTCAACTGCCGGTAATCGTCATCCTGCTGCTCGCCTTGCAGTGTGGCGCCGGCACTATTTCCCTGGAACAGGGCGTCCGTACTGACGATACGACTGGCGCACTCGACGTCACGATAACCAATCGCGGCGACGATGTGTGTAGAAACATCACCGTGACCTGCGAATTCCAGGGCATTCGTGTGACCGCAAACGGTCCGCGGTACTTGAACCCGGACGATTCCGGGCTGTACACCACGCAACTGGATTTTAGCACCGTGCCCGGCGATTACTTTGCCGTTGTCAGGACCAGCTATTCCGACGCCAACATGCGCCAGTTCAGCACGGTCAAGCTGCACAAATTCTCCGTTGGCTCGGCGGGTGTTTCACAGATTGTCGCCAAATTCGGTGATGTCGAGATCGCCGGTCATGGGACAGCGGTACTCAGACTGCACAGCAACGAGGGCACCGAAGTCGAGGCAACCCTGCACGTCTACGCCCCGAATGAGCTGATCGTCGGAGACATCCAGAAGACAATCACCCTGGCCCCGGGCGCCGCACCCACGATCGAGATACCGCTGGAGAATTTTTCGGCCCTGGCCGGCAGCAAATATCCCCTGCACGTCGCGGTGACATATCAACGGGCAGGGGTACGCTACATCACGCCGGTGACCGCCTATGCCCAGGTCCTCGAAACCCCCGCCGACAGCGGCAACACCACGACAATTTTGGGAATGGACATCAGCCCGATCTGGATTGCCATTATCGTGGTTGTTGCGGTCATCGTCGTTTATTGCTTCAGTCGCCGCAGGCGAACCCGGCAATAACCACCGCGCCCCGTGCCGATTTTGCATGTCCCGGCTAAACCATCCGCAAAGTTTTTCGTGCAATCCAAGTGATATCAAATACCGACGATGCCGGCGTGGCTGGCATGCTTATTGCGCTTTCGGTCAATACATCCGATTATTAAGAAACGTGGGGGTACCACCAATGAAATCTATTCTGTTTCTTTCCTTGGGCCTTCTCCTGCTGCCAGGGTGCCAATCAATCCAGCGCACCCCTGCCGGGGCCAACGGTGATTCTGCCGTCGGCCGGCATGTGATGAAGGTGCTCGGCAAACACGTTGGGCATCGCATCGAGATTTTCGACGATGACGGTGGCACCCTGCAGGAGATTCCAAGCGGATTCGGCAGTGTATCGGTCTTTAGCAACGAACCGAACGGCCAGGACAACTACAGGTTCGACGAAGCTGGTGTCATCATCCGACACCAGCGCAGCTACGGCGACAACTTCCTGAGCGGCGTCTGGCTGCTGGTCGAATAGCGAGTACTGCCGCCCGCTCAGTTGATCGTCAATTGACCGGCACTGGCGTCGCGCAGACGCTGATCCACTTCCTCGATCCGCTGCTCCGCCACACGGATTGCCATCTCCACGCCCGCGCCAAACAGCTCATTCTCAACTTCCACGCCGCAGTCATCAAACAGCTGCCGGCAGGCCTGATACAGCGGGTAAGGCACCTGTAGAGTAAACGTGACTGTGTGGACCTTGTCACGGCGCTTGATCAGCGCGATCGCCGCCTGCGTAGTCTCGGTATACGCCTTCACCAGCCCGCCGGTACCGAGCTTTGTACCGCCGAAGTAGCGGATCACGACGACAACTATGTCGCCAAGCCCCGCCCCTTGCAGCACCGACAGGACGGGCCGACCGGCCGTGCCCGATGGCTCGCCGTCATCACTCATGCCGCAGGTCGTGCTGGCACCGAAGCCGACAACAAAGGCGTAGACATGGTGCCTGGCATCCGGGAATCGTTCGCGGTGCGTCTGGATGAACCGCCGCGCTGCCTCAACCGTCTCGGCAAACCCCGCAGCACCGATGAAGCGGGAATTCTTGAAGCGCAGTTCCACTTCGACAGGCCCCGCTGGAACTGGATATCCGGTCTTCATCGTTCCTTCCAGATCTGAACGGGAATCGTCCTGTTTTGTCTATGCCTGGATCGAACTTTGAGCGGCAGTGCCCCCTTGCGGGGCGTACCGCTGCCAAATAGTTGCCGGTCAGCCGCGGTCGACGCCGGCCCATTGGAAAAACGGCTTGTCCCTGGCGGCGTCGAAAGCCGTGAGCAGCGCCGGGTCGTCGAGTTCCTGGATGACACCCTCAAGCTCGGTGTATGTCGCGTGCGACTCATCCATCGTCGGATCGAGACCGATCAGCTTCGGAATGATCTTCTGTTCGAGCTGGTCGGCAAAGGCAGTCGTATGCGCCGATGCCCCCTGCCCCGGATAGTTGGCGACATACTGTTCGATCGCCTGCTGAACCCGGTAACCGAACGGCCGACCGACACGGACCAGTGCGTTGTTGACACGCTGCAGATAGTTGCGCATCCAGGTCTGCGCCTCCGGTGGCAGCGCCTGCCGCTGCCACCGCTGCCAGTCCTCCAGCCGCAGGTAACTGCCACCGCCGAATTGGTCAAGATTCGCCACCCCGGCGGCCGACTCCGTGGGCTTACCGAAACGCAGGATGTTGGCACGGTCGACAACCTTGTCGGAGAGCGCCTGTGTCGTTTCGTCCTCATTCATCGTACCGACGAACAGCACATTGCCACCGACGAACAGGCGCAGGTTCGCCTCGTCTGCGGACATCGCACCCGATTCGATCTCGATCTCGGCGATGCGCCGCTGGTCAGCGGCGTTCGGATCGATGCTGCGCCGTATCTCGAGCTTGCTGAGCAATTCACTGAAGTAGTACTCGACACGCGCCAGGTTCATTTCGTCGAGCAGCACCAGCGCCAGGCCATCTTGAATCCGCTGCGCCGGCTCGTCCGCCGCCGGGTTGTTGTAGCGGTCCATCTGCCAAAGCGTCCGCGTCAGTTCCGTGGCTTTATATCGGTTCTCCATGTAGTTGTAGAAGCCGAAAAGATCCTGCGGTCCGTCCCATCTCGGCTGGATGGAGATCGGCAGGAAGTACAGCCCAAAGAACTTGGCGTAGAGCCCGGGCAACAAGCTCTTGCCAGTGCCGGAAATGCCGGCCAGAACCACCAGCGGCGAGATATCGGCGATCTTCAGGCTGGTGTGAAAAGCCAGCACCGTGCGTTCGCTGAAAATCAGTCCGGCCTC
>CAJWLW010000443.1 GCA_913042885.1 uncultured Lentisphaeria bacterium
TGATCGGTCCAATCCATCGAATCGTCTATCTGAAATGTCAGGTCAACTTCTGGCACTCCACTACTCCACCGCTATTCCTTAACGCACTTCATCGCTGGCCTCGTCACGTTCGGCGGCACACTCGTCGCAGATTGTCATGCAGACACGAACACGGAGACGTCGTGGTACTTGCCGGGAGTCGAACGAGCTCTACGGCTCAGCCATATCCATGCCGACCTGGACGTCGTGATAGTAGGAACGGTAGTACATGAAGGCATCGGTGCCGGACATATTCGACCAATGGCCGCGGCCGTCGGAGAGCATGACGTTGACGCCCGCCGCGTACAACCCGCTGGAGTCGGTGTGATTGCTGATAATTCCTGCTGCTGGGGGGCCGGGCCAGTCAGCCCATTTATACCAGCGATTGGGCGTATAGGGAGTCATGTTGAAGCTGGTATCCCACTCGAACCCGGGAATGAAAGCGCGATCTGCCATCATAAGCTGGTTGGTGCTCGAATTCATGTTGCGGCGTATCATCGGCGGCCGGCCTTCGTCGATTCGAGGCTGTATCGTTCGCAGGCCCGACGTGTACCAGCCGTGGAAGCCACTCCAACTTGGCGTCGGAGAGCTCCCGTTCCCTTCGTTGTGATGACCTGCCATGATGAAATAATCTGTCGTGCTCCAGTAAATGCCGCCAGTCAACGGCCACGCGGTGCCTGTCCTGTCGCGATGTAATGTGCTCTCGAGACTGGGGCAGAAAACGAGCTCCTGATCGAGCTCGTCACTTACCCTCTGCGTAAGTTCCTTTGCCCAGGTTGGATATGAGCCTGTCTGCCAGCCGATGTGGCTTGTGAAGCTGGAAGCGTTTTCCATGGTGATGATGCCCGGATAGTTCTGGTCGTGGTCATTGGCCGACAACTCGTAGCCTACTGACCACTGGTGCATATTGCTCAGACAGCTCACCCGCTTGCCTATCTCCTTGGAGTGGCTCAATGCCGGCAGCAGCAGAGCGATCAGGATGGCGATGATGACGATCACCACGAGCAGCTCGATCAGCGTGAAGAGCAGCTTGAAAGGGTGGTGCCTGAACTGACGTTGCAACCAAACGATCCGTGGCAGTCCCTGTCGAGTAGATTTCGAGGTGTGTCGTCTTGTCATCGCAGCTTCGGTGATTAGACCCGTATTTGGCAGGTAACAGATAGAGGCAGCCAAACAAAAGGGGGTTGTTTGCAAAAATTGCAACCACTACTGTTAACTATAGGTTTATCTCCATAGGATTCAAATGTTTTGAGTGTGTCGGAGGCAACGAGACTGAAAGGCAACTGCAAAAAACGAAGCTACTCGCGTCTGCTGCTTTTGGTGGTGGTCGCCATGGCGGGGGTGCTCTGGCTGCTGGACCCTAGCCGCGGACCGGCGGGGACTGGCACCGCCAAAGCGTCCGGCATCCGGCATGTCATCCTGATCAGTATCGACACGTGCCGTGCCGACTATTTGTCCTGCTACGGGTACGGGCAGCGGACAACCCCGAACATCGATGCGCTGGCCGCCGAGTCGTTTCTCTTCGAGAACGTTGTCTCGCCGATTCCCCAGACACTGCCCGCCCACGTTTCGTTGATGACCGGTACCGTACCCCCGACCCATGGCGTTCATTTCAACAAGGGGTACAGGTTCGGCGGGGCCAACGTTGCTTTGGCTGAAATCCTGAAGGACGCCGGATACACGACCGGCGCAATTGTCAGCGCCTTTGTCCTCGATTCGCGATTCGGCATGGCACAGGGCTTTGATACCTATCACGACAGTTTCGCCACCCCCCTCGATGGCGAGACGATGGTGCAGAGACAGGGCGAGGAGACCACCGGTCTGGCACTGGATTGGCTGGACAGTCACAGCGATGGGAAATCATTCCTGTTCCTTCACTATTACGACCCGCACATGCTGTATCGGCCACCGGAACCGTTCGCCTCCCGCTTTGCCGAGGATCCGTACGCCGGCGAGATTGCTTATGCGGATCACTGCATCGGGCAGGTGTTGGACAGGTTGAAGGCTAAGGGCCTGTATGACACTTCGCTGATTATCGTCACCTCCGACCACGGTGAAATGCTGGGTGAACACGGCGAGGAAACGCACGGCTATTTCATCTATCAGCCGGCGATCAAGGTTCCGCTGATCGTCAAGCTGCCGGGGCGCACCGAAGCTCGAAGGATCAGCGCGCTCGTCGGGATCATCGACATCGTACCGACCGTCTGCGGCCTCTTGGGTGTTTCCCCGCCCGGTCAAGTTGAGGGCATGGATCTTTCCGCCGCTTTTGACGGCAAGGAGATCCCGGGAGACAGGGCCCTGTTTTGCGAAAGCCTGTGGCCCACTCAGTACGGCGCCAATTCACTGTTGGGCCTGGTCGATGCACAATACAAGTACATCCAGACCACACGCCCGGAACTGTATGAACTGACGGCAGATCCCGGAGAAACCATCAATCTGGCCGCGGAAGAACCGGCCCGGGCGCAACGCATGCAGAACGAACTTGCCCGGATTCTGCAGGAATCTGTCACGGACAATCTCTCCGGCGGCAAGACGCTGCTGGATGAAGAAACTCGTCGCCGGTTGGAGAGCCTGGGCTACGTGGGCGGGCCTGTGGTTGAGGAGTTCAACTTCGACCAGACGAAACCAGATCCCAAGGCGTTCATCGCTTATCACGCTTTGGGCGAGAAGATGGCACTGGCTTTCGAAGCAAAGGCTTACGACAAGGTCGAAGAATATGCTCAGCAGCAGCTTCGGTTACATCCGGAACTGCCTCATCCGCATGGCGCCATGGCGAAAGTGGCTGATGCCCGCAACGAGCTCGACAGGGCCATAGAACTGTATTCGAAAGTCCTTGAAATCGAACCCGTCCACGTGATTTCGTATGCTGCCCGAGGATCCGTCTACGCCAGGCAGAACAGACACGATCTCGCGATCCGTGACTTCGATAGAGCCATCGAGCTCGTGCCGATCGATCCCGCGTACTACACCAAACGCGGATTCTCTTTCATGAGCACGGATGACCTCACCAGTGCCATGCGTGATTTCTCCCGCGCGATTCAATTGAGCCCCGAATACGGAATGGCGTACTACAATCGCGGCCTCGCCCATAATGTGTTGGGGCAGTTCGACCGCGCGATCCGCGACTTTGATCGCGCAATTGAGTCGAACGCCAGACATCCCGGCGTTTGGAATAATCGCGGTCTTTCGTGGTTTCACAAAGGGAACCGGGAGCCAGCCCCGTCGTATTACACGCGGGCATTGAAAAACTTTACACACGCCATCGAGCTGGATTCGAAGTACAGCCAGGCCTGGTACAACCGAGGCTCACTTTTGGCACGCATCGACGAAGCTGAATCCGCCATTCGCGATTTTCGTGAGTCTGTCGCGTTGACACCGTGTAATCCGGCACCGCATGCCGACCTGGCCCGGATGCTGGTGCAGCAGGGCAGGGGGACAGAAGCTGTTGAATCGTACAAGCGCGCGCTGAGCCTTCGGCCCGAGTGGCCGCAGGTGATGAACGAGCTCGCCTGGCGCCTGGCGACATATGCCGACGACGCGTTGCGCGATGGCGCCGAGGCGGTGCGCCTGGCGGAGCGCGCTTCGGAGCTGGTCGAACACAAGC
>CAJWLW010000444.1 GCA_913042885.1 uncultured Lentisphaeria bacterium
TTGACATGCCGTACCCCGCCTTCTGCCCGGCGCATCGCCGAGCCATTGCTGCGCAGCACTTCCCGGGCTTTCGGAATCGGCAGCCGCAGACCGATCGAAAGGTCGTTGGCCAGCTGTTCACAACCGATCGTCACCTGACCGGAATGCATGCAGCCTTCTTCGTAATACACCACGTACTCGGTCACGCCGGCACCGATATCGACAACCAGCACGCCGCTGTTCGGCTCCGTCTCGAGCGCCAGGCCGTACATGTCCGCGATCCCGGCAAACGCAATGTCGGTAGCCGGAAAACCCAGCACTTCGTCGACCAGGTTGCAGGAGGTCTGAACGTTGTTGTAGTTGCCATAGATAAAATGGATGTCCGCAGTCAGCGTACCCGCCACCATGCCCAGCGGCTGACTCATCGGCCGTTCGCCGTCGATCAGGTAGGCGCGTTGACACGAGTTGATCGAGATCTGGTCAATCGGCAGACGGTAGCCACGGGCGTTCCGCGTTGCATTGACGATGTCGTCGTTCGTGATCTTGCGGTCCTCGGCCTGAATCGGCACGCCCCCCTGGGCGTTGACCGAGGCAATATGTGCCCCCGTTATTGCCAGATATGCCTTGCCGATGCCGCAACCCGTCGCTTCCTCGACGCGGTTCAGCGTGTCCTCCAGCAATTCCTTGATCAACTCGACATCCTGAACCTCACCTTTCACGACTTTGTTGACACATGGCGTCTCGTCAACACCGATGATCGATATAGACCCGTCCCCGAGCGGATGACCGGCGCACACCTTGATGGCGCTCGTGCCAATCTCTATCCCGGTCAGAACTTCTGTCGGTTTTCTTGCCATCGCTTCAGCCCGCTGCCGCTTTCAATTGCTCGACGCTGATATCACCGTCTCGTACCACCTCTAAACGCCCGTCCCCATGCAGGCGGACCACCGTCGACGCCCGGCCGTGGCATGGACCGCCGTCAACGATGAAATCCGGGGCTGCTGCCAGATCACTCGCTGCAGTGGCTGCTTCCGTTGCCGGCGGTGCGCCCGAAATATTGGCGCTGGTTGTCACTATTGGCGTGCCCAGCTCCCGCAGCACGGCCGCCACAAACGCATGATCCGGCTGCCGCAGCCCGTGCGTCATGCCGTGGCGGTCCTCCACAACGATCGTCAGGGGCCCCGGCCAGAACGCCGCTGCCAGCGCTGTCAGCACCGTTGTCGGTGCCACCACCGCAGTCACTGCTGCCTGGTCGGCGATGAGGATCTGCAGCTTTCTTTGTGGGTCCCGCACTTTCATGCGGAATATCCGTTCAACACCCGAGTCGTTGCCTTGTTGGCAGACAATGCCGTAAACTGTCTCTGTCGGCACAATGCCAACCTCACCGCGCGCCAAACGCTCGGCAACGGCAACCGCGATCATTGTCGCGTCGCCCGATGCCAGCGTGTACGTTTCCATTCAGGACACTGCGTTAGTTGCCCAGTTCCGCCTGCAACTCATCGTCGGCCTGTTTCACTTTGGTAGACTGCGCCGCCACGAATTTCTCGTAGTTAGCTGCAACCGCCGTGTCACCCAATGCCAGGATGCGGGCAGCCAGAAGCGCCGCGTTCTTGGCGCCGCCGCTGCCGGCACCGACCGTTGCCACTGGAATGCCGCCCGGCATCTGCACGGTCGCCAGCAGCGAGTCCAGGCCCTCGAACGGCGCGATCGCCACGGGAATGCCAATCACCGGTAGCGATGTATGAGCAGCGACTACTCCCGCGAGATGAGCGGCGCCGCCGGCTGCCGCTATTAGAACTTTGTAGCCATTCGAGGCGGCGCTCGAGGCGAATTCCACCACCGCGTCCGGCGTACGATGTGCGGACATCACGCGGACGGTGTGGGCGATGCCAAAATCGCTGAAAACGTCAATTGTTGTTTGCAGCTTTGGCAGATCGGATTTGCTGCCCATCAGGAGGGCAACGACAGGTCGTGACATCGGTTCCATCTTCCTGGTTTCAGAGCGTTATTTGTGGGCCGGCGACTACTGCGGGCAGCTCGAGGTCTGTTGAGAATCACTCACGCTCACAGCCCCCTCCCCCCTTTTAGTGTCGTGCACTCACACGACAGTCGCCACGATGACAGTAAGGTTTGCTCTATGCCGAATGGCCGCGGGAACCCGAATGCACAGGTGATTTCCGCATCCGGTAACAAGACCAGGTCGCCCGGTTTGAGGCGTGTCATAAAGACATCTCCACCGTTATGTGGCTGGTCTGCAATTTCGACAGCTTTAAAAGTACAGCCACCCGCGTGACCGGACTGCGACTATGCTGACCGAGCGCTATTGTAGTTTGCAACTGTCAGGAATGCAAATCTTTCCACTTTTGATATGTTCGAACTCTGTAGATAGTCTGGGCAAAAGGGTAGAAACCGGACGGCTCTGAAACGAGGGTGATTCGCTGAATGCTCACCGATCGCGCCGGACAGACTCCAACGACAGAAAAAGAGCAGAACACACGGCCCCAATATTGTGAGCCATTGAGCCATTGAGCCACTGCAATCGCTGCAGCGAACGTGACCGGCAGAAAGTTGCTATTTGGCCGCGTTCGCGTTATATTAACGGCCTCAGGTTGCCTGTCATAGCCTATGCGGATCAATGGCTCCTCAAATTAGGTGACAGGCGTTGCCGCCGGCACGCGACCGCCATTTTCAAGAAACAAAATCGCGACCCGGGCTATGGAGGTAAATTATGGAAAAGATTCAACATCAGCGGGTCACTACCGTGGGCGAGTTCATGACAACCTCTGTTATCAGGGTCACGTCCGAAATGAATATTTACCAGGCAATTATGTTCCTGGTGGAACACCGAATCAGCGGTGCCCCGGTGACCAATCCCGATGACCGCCACGAGCTGGTCGGTATCATCTCGGAAAAAGACTGCCTGTTGCTGCTTGCCAACGGCGCCTACTACGGGGCGCCCAGCGGCAAAGTCAGCGATTACATGTCCAGGAACGTGCTCACAGTCGACCCGGCCCGCGATGTGTTCGCCGTTGCGGACATCTTCCTCAAGAACAACTACAGACGCCTGCCCGTCGTCGAGAACGATAAGCTGATCGGAATCGTCACGCGTGGCGACATCCTGCGCGCCGGGAAACGGTTGTGGGACGCAAAATACCAAAGTAACCCGCCTGATCCCGGCTACCTCACCGACAACATCAAGTCGCGCCTGCATCAGGACGGCCTGCCCTTCGCCCGCAAGAAAACTCTGTTGCAAAGGGGCCGAGCCGCAACCCTACGCCGCAAGCTCAATCGTTGACCGGCAATGTTTTCCACGGCTTCGTGCGCCACAATCCGAACTTGGTTGACGATTGGCCTGAATCATTCGTAAACTTTCACACGAAAATTTATGAATAATCCAGGCAAAAGACCCTTGAACAGTGCCTTTCGTCCTTAGGGGGGGATTCGCCTGGTTCCGGGGATTCCGCCCCCAACACAACAAAAAAACAGCCACCCCCGGGCCCGGAGGTGGCTGTCGTTATTGTTCGTTTCGCCGCCGGCTTTTAGTTGAAGTTGCGCCAGTGCCGCCGCCACCGGACATCCTGGTAGTCGTCGCCGATCTGGCTGCGCAACTTCTTCAGCGCCCGCTT
>CAJWLW010000445.1 GCA_913042885.1 uncultured Lentisphaeria bacterium
CCAGGCTGGACACCTCGATCTCATTCGGGTTATGCAGACGGATATCGACACGTTTACCACTGATCGCCGTGACAGTACCAATCTCACCCGCCTGGCAGGCAGCACCACAAAGCAACAGCAAGGCAAAAATCGCCGTCAAGGTGATCTCGCCGGGTTGACGGGCACCCCGATCCGGACGCGATAAGTTTGAGTTTGCAAGGCAAGCCGTCAGTCGCATCGCTGCTCGACTCCGTACGTATTATTGCGGTGGCACAGGCACACTGATAATATAGTTTTACCAGCAGAAAATGCAACGTTTCGGGAGACTGTGCTGGTAGGTTGCGAGTGTAAATTTCATGCCCACCAGCCTGGCCGATGTGGCGATCGTGGAACGCTATTCCACCGATGAATCGGCAATTTCGGTGTGGACCGCCGCCGGCATGGCGAAAAGGGCAATGACAACGAGTTGGATGCCACGTACGACGAAGGAAATCAGCCAGCTGCCAAGCAGAATCGAAACGAGCGCCGCGGCGACACCTATCAGCAGCGCCCGGTCGTACGGTTCGGCGGCCGCGGCACGGACCTTCAGGGCACGCCCGAGAAACGCCAACAGCAGCCCTGCCAGGCAGGCCAGTCCCAGCACACCCGTTTCCACAGCCTGCACGAGGAACAGCCCATGGGCGTCCTTCTCCATCAGGTTCACGGGGCTCTTTTCGACGCCTGTGGACCACATCGGGCTGTTGCTATAGAACACGTTGATGCGCCGCTGATAACCGCCAATGCCGTGGCCCAGGACAGGCGAATACCCGACCGCATTCAGGGCTGCCTGGATCTCCAGATACTTCTGCTGCCAGGGATTCCAACGCGGATGTTGCCAATTCTGCCCCTTCATCGGCATCGGCTGGAGCCCGTACGGATCGGCAGACCGGTGCAGGGCCACGGAGTCGAGCAGTACCTTCCCGTGGTGCGACGACACCAGACACGTCACACCTACAACAGCCAGGAATGCCGCCAGAGTCAGCGCAACGGCAAAGCGCCGCGACGACGCCACGGCTACGGCACAGCATCCCGCCGCAGCACAGATCAGCAGGCCAAGATGCAGGACGCAGATCAGCGACAGCAGGCAGAGCATCGCCAGCACCAATCGTTGCCACAACGGCCGGATCACCGGCAGCATGGCGAAAGCCAGTGGCAGCATGATAATAATGTAGGTACCCAGGACGTTCTTGCCGGATTCCGTCCCGGCAACCCCCTGGCGGCTGGGATTGAAACGGAAACCGAACAACGAATCGATAGCAGCAATGTCGAGCAGTCCGCGCGCCGTGCCGCCGCTGAGGACGAGGCAGTATTCGACCAGACCGGCAACGACGACCACACCGAACATCACCAGCATCGTTGCCACCGCCAGCCGGCGCATCCGGACACGGCGCAGCACCTCAACAAAGAACAGGTACGCAACAACCCACACCTCGACATACTGGATCAATTCCTTGATACCGGCGCCACGGTCGGCCTCGTTTCCGGATTTGTCGAAAACACGTGCCCAATCGAACAACGACAGCAGGCAGACCAACAGAAGCAGGAGGATGCCGGGCGGCGGCAGCCACTGCCCGGGGCGTTGCCGCGTGAGCAGCAGATACCCGGCCAGAAAGACAACTCCGAGCCCGAGCAGGCAGTCAGCAAGGGTAAAACCGATACTCGGACAGGCTAGCGCCGCCCGCACGATAAATGATTTCTCGGTGACGCCAGTCAGATATCCGGCCTCGCGCTCGACAGCGCTCAGCTCGGTGGCCGGCACGTCGAGGCGAATGTACGTGCGACCATTCTGCACCACGGTGAATTTCCGGTCACCGATCCACAGCGAGCTGCCGACCAGTTCGTCGCATTCGTAAACCGCGAATTGATCAACGATCGTCGCACTTCCATCCGGCGCGGCTTCGATAGCCTCGACCGCGCCATAGCGGACACCAGTAAACCACAGGGCGAGGTGACGGACCGTCAACTGAGTGTGAGCAGCAACGAGGATCAGTAGAACAAGGGCTGCAAGCCAGGACGGCAGGCGGGAAGATGTCGCAGTTTTTTTGGTGTTCACATGCTTATCCATCGATACCCCAGCCCCTGACGATGCGCCAGTTACTGTTGAAATTCGAGCACATCCCAATCCTGAACGTAGTGAAAGTCACACTTCGACAGGTGTGCCGTTGAACTCAACTCGCGACCCTCGGGCAGATAGATCGAGTAATCGTAGCGCGACAGATGAAACCGCCAGCGATCTCCCGGTGCAGGGGGGCCATCGACGGTCGGCAGACTGGCAAACGGCACGGCGATTTCGAGCTGCCAGAATTCGTCCTCGACATCGAGGTCGTTGATCGCCCCTTCCACATGGATCCCGACGCCGAGGTCCTGGCAATCCCACTGCTGCCAGCGGATCATACTGACACCGCCCGCTTGGTACGGTGGACGGTTGCAGGCATCGTACACCGTACCAAGCGCGTTGATCTCGAAGTTGTAATAGACGCCGCTTGCCTCGTCGGGCATGAAAAACAACTCGAGCACATCCTCATGGCAGGTCGGGCAGTCGCGCTCCGTCTGGTAACTCCAGACATCGCGGTCACAGGCATGAAAACCGGCGTATAGAAAATTGTCGTCCCAGAGCATTCGGCCGTCAGTTCTGCTGATTACCGGCGCACCGGATTCCGGCACGAAAAATTCGAGAACTTCCGCTTGCGCCCAACCCGGTTCATCGAGGTGGCCGTCGACAATTATGGGGTCGCTGGAGTATGTGCATCGGCGCGTTTCGGGCATCTGAACTTCCTGGTTGAGGTAATAAGCGAGCTGTGTTGACGTTATTGACGCCGCAAACCGTACGGTTGTTCCGACCCCGATGCAACCCCATTTCATGTCGCATCGATACGCTTGAAAGCTCTTTGGTCGGCTATTACGTTCCCGGCATGACTTCTCCGGAGCACAGCAGCGGTGTGTTCAGCCCAGGCACCGAATGGATCTGGGACAGCAGCAATCCGCACCAATACTGCTACTACGCCGAGGCGCGTCGGCACTTTGAGATTAGCCCGGAACAGTGGAAGACCGTTCACAGCGCCGGCAATTGCCGCTTGCTGATAACTGCCGAGGCCGGCTATATGGCCCGGCTGAACGGCCGGGTTGTCGGCCACGGCCCGGCGAAGTCCGCTGCCGGTCGACGTTCGGTCGATACCTGGAGTATCACCGGGTTGCTGCGGACGGGAGTCAATGAACTGCACATCACCGTGCTGAGTCTGGGGACCGGTACTATCAACGCCTGCGCCGACGCCGCAGCCTTGATCTTTGAAATGCGGTTGCCGCACGCCACGATCGTCTCCGACGATTCGACGAAAATACGAACGGATGCGACTCGGAACCGACGTACGGTACGACGACGGTTACTGCCATGCACCGAAGACGTCGATGCCACCGGCTCAGGGCAACCGTGGGTCCCGGCGACAGTCGTGACGCGGTCGGCGGAGGTCTACCACCGGCGAGTGCCACTGCCATCACGCGCGGTGATCGTGCCAACGCGGCTGCTGCGTAACGATTGGGTCACCGTACCCAACGTGCACATGAGCTTTCGTACGCAACCGTACCTCGG
>CAJWLW010000446.1 GCA_913042885.1 uncultured Lentisphaeria bacterium
GCACCGGCACCAGTTCATCCACGGTCGTCTCCGCACCGCTGCCGGTCGTGGTTTCCGCTTCGCCGTTGTCACCGGATTGCGTCTTGTTGCCGGCGACGCCGCGGGCGTAATAGCTGTCTTCGCCGATGCGGATGACGGCCGACAGGCGCATGCGCTCCTCGGCTTCCATGAACAGCTTGAGAAACTTGAAGTCCCAGTCGAGATTGGCGCTGTAATAAAAGGTCTCGAAGACAAATGGATCGGTGACATCGGTACCGGAGTAATCGACGTTGTTCAGAGTGTTGACCTCTTCCGGCAACGGCAGGACATGGATGCGCAACGGTTCGAAGCCGGCGACATAGGACGTATGTTCGATCTCGATCGATAGTTCCTTCTGGTCGTCGACAAAGGTCACGTCGCGCTCGTGCACCAGACGCACGCCGTCACGGACTTCCACGCGTGCCGTATAGTTGCCCTTGAAATTGCGGGCCACGACCGCGCTCATCGTGAAGGGCTTGCTCTTCTCCGCTTTATCGGGTACCGACGTCCAGGTGACACCGAGATCGTTTTTCTGGCGGTTGTCGCCAACCCCGATACAATGGATCGGGATGCCCAGTGATTTATAGCGCTTGCTGCCGTCCAGCAGTTCAACGCCGCGGTTGTCCAGCCCGTCCGTGACCAGGAGCACGGCGCCGAGAGTGTTGCTGTCGATGTTGTTGCTGATCAGCTTGCGCAGTACCAAGTCGATGTCCGTGTCGCCGGGCAGTGAGTCGAAATCGGTGTTTATGTCGAAGCGACGCAGGCTCTCGCCGGCGAACACGTAGGCGTTGAGATTCTCGTGCGCTTGGAGGACGTTGTTGCGGAACTCGCTGTCCTCGGCGAGCAACCTGGTCTTGACGGTTTCAAGCCGCGAGGTGTCGTTGCAATCGCGCGTGTCCATGCTGGCGGTGGCGTCAACGAGCATGGCGACGTTGAAAGTCGTCGTATCCGGCACCGGGCGGACGAAATACGGATTGAGCAGCAACAGGACGACACCGGCGGCCGACAGCATCTTGGTCGCAATCAGCATACGCCAATAGCGCTGCGACACAATGCCACGATAGCCCTTGTAGCAGAGGGCTACAGCGATGAGGTAGACGAGCAGCCCGATCAGCAGGGGCAGCACGGGGATGAGTGGATCGAGGCGTATTGTCATGGAGGCAGCGTGACGGCGTAGCGACTACTGCGCATCATTGCTGAGGCGCTTGAAGTACTCTTGTACGCGTTTTTTGTATTCGTCCGGCGGCTCACGACCGTTGACCCGGGCCAATTCGATCTGCTTGCGAAAGGCGTTTGCGAACAGTTTCGCTTCGAGCAACTGCGCGGTCTCGATCAGGAGGCCGAGTGCTCCGCTCAGCGGCTTGTCGCCCTCGGACGCGCCGATGTTCCAGCCATGCATCTGCATCGACAACTCGGACATCTGCTGGTCATCCATCTGCTGCGCCATCTTGTCGAGATCCTGGGAAAATTTCTCGAGCAGTTCTTCGCGCTCCTGCGGGGTCGCCTGGTCGTTCTTGGCGGCTTTCTGCGCTTTCTCGATATTCTTGAGGGTCTCCTCGAGCATGCGGGTAAGCCGCTCGCTACTGATGCCGGGGCGCGCGTTCATGGCATTGCGCATGTGTGACGCCATCTCACGCATCGCCTCTTCAGCGTCGCGCTGGAACTTCGAGGCCTTCTCCGTGCGCCCATATTTGAGGCCGTTCTCGGCGCGCTTCATCGAGCCGCTGGTACCTTTGGCGTTGCCGGCGTTACGGCATTGCGACAGACTCTCCGACGCCTCGGGATTGCCGGCCTCGGTTTTCTTTGCGGCCTCGGACAAGTCATCCATGAATTGGTCGAACTTTTCGCGAATCTGTTTCTGCTGGCCCGCCATCTCCATGCGCTTCGGTTTGTCGGCATCCGGTAATTTATCGGTGGCGCGCCGCAGTTGCTGCTGCTCTTTGCGAATCGTCTGGAGTTCTTCATTCAACGCTTCGAGTTCGTCACCGTCGAGACTGTCGCGGATATCTTCGAGCATCTGCTTTGAGCGCTCCATAAAATTGACGGCCTGCTCTCCGCTCTTGGTCACTTGCTCGTCCTTGGCGTTTTCAATCTGCTCCACCCAATGGCCCATGGCGCGTGAGGCTTTCGACATCTCATTGGTCGCTTCGGTGGCACGGGGCAGCTCCGCAAGCTCGCCCTTGAGATCGTCGAGCTGGTCCCGGATCTTCTTTTCAGTAGCAGCCATGAAACCACGGGATGCCGAAGGCATGATTTTATCCTTGCGTATCTCGAACTTGGCATTGAGATTCTCCTGACGGCCGATGAGGTCCTCAAGTTTCTGGATCGCTTCCTTAAGGCGATCGAGCTCTTTGGCGCGTTCCTCCTGCTCATTCTGCTCGTTGACGTTTGCTTGTTCGCCTTCCTGTGGCTCGCTCTGCTCGCTGGATTTCGGCGCAGCCTCGATCATGATGGCAATCGAGATCAGTTTCGACAAAGCCCGAGCCTGGTCCTGTAATGAAGCGTCCGGGTTCTTGCGCTGCAGGAAATCACGAGCGATCTTCATGCTGTCCATGGCGTCTTGAAAGAGGTTCTCCAGATCACCGAGGTGAATGCCTCCGGCGCCTTCCTTGGCGTCCTTCAGAACCTTGTCGGTGGCGTCGAACAAAGCCTGCGCTCCGGTTCCGAGATTGTCCAGGAGCTCGTCGCGGGCAACGTCGTCATCGAGCCGCTGCAGCCCCACGGTCTGGCGAATCATGTGTTTCTGCTCAGTGATCAGGTGTTTGACATCGATCTTTACCGGTGGCGGGCCCTCGCCCGGCGGCGCCTTTTCCGGCTCCTGCGGTTCGGGGCGGATCTCAATGAAGCGGACCTCGGTGGCGGCAGTGTTCCGGTCCGGGGCGTTGTCGCTGGCCTCGTAGTAGTACGAGATGACGTCGCCTTCGTACACGTTGTCGAGCTCGGGAATAGACAGGCCGAACACCGCGGCCTGGATGGTTTCCCAGGTTTCCGGGTCGCCTTTGTAAAGCTGCACGTGCTCCCACGGCCGGCCGCTGATAGCGTAAAACAAGATAATCTCGTCGACAGCGTAATCGTCCGTCACCTTACAGGAGAATGTGACGTCTTCTTCGGAGGTAAACTTGGCGTCGTCCACCGGCGTGATGGGCTCGATCAGTGGCGCGAAGTCCTCGACAACTTCGAGGTTGTAGGTGCGCTCGCTTTCGGCAACATGGCCATAGCTGTCCTTGAGAATGATCGCGAAGGCATCACTGGCAGTTGCGGTGATCTCCGCAACGTGGTGCCCATCATCGCCGGCGGTCAGCACGGCATGTGCCTGTTCGTTCCAGGCCAAGGTGGCGTCGACAGGCTTATTGGCGGTGATCTCGATGGTGACAGTGGCGCCTTCGGGCACCGTCAGGTCTTTCAATTCATGGTGCTCCTGGGCCTCGAGACCGGTGTAGGCCGGCGGCTCGACGCGAATGGCAGCAGCAACGATCGCCGGGTTCGCGAATGTCGAGACCGTGAAGACCTCGCTCTCCAGAGTCGGGGTCACGATGCGGTAGGTGAATGGGGCATCAATGGAAAA
>CAJWLW010000447.1 GCA_913042885.1 uncultured Lentisphaeria bacterium
GGCCAACGTGGCGCATATCGTCGCCTATGCTGCGGACGTGCTCGAGATGCCGGCGACGGAGTTGGCAGCAGTGACGACGACCAACGCTCTGAAGTTTTTCGGCATCACAGCGGATGCGGCGGTATAGTCTCGCCTGTTTCTATTCGCGCCGACGCTTGACCTTGAAGATCCAAGGGTACTTTTTTGCAACTTCTTTGACGTTTTTCTTGTCGACGAGAAGGTAACGGCTGTCGAACGCTTCCCTGTAATCCTGGGGAACCGAGGCTTTGTTGTCGATAGGTTTTTCGGGGTGCGTGATGACTGCGGCCGTAATCTTGCCTTGTTCGATCGACTTCTGCAGCCCATTGAGTCGCTGGTTGAAGACAATGAACTTGGGCCGCTTGCGTTGCCGCCAGAACCGTATTTTGTTCGGTTCGGCCGGCAGGCCGACCATAGAAATGATGATTCCACATTGTGCCGCGCCTTCCTTGACGAAACTGTCGAAATCCTTGGTAGTCCAGTATTTGGACATGTGCTGGGGGTTGATGCTGCCCACCCGATCAAGCGGTATGTCGGGCGAACGCACGAGCTCGACGGCAAAGGCGTCCTTAGCACCCGCAACGAGCCACGTCTGCCGCTCCCGCAGCACCGATTCATTCACCGGCGTTGTCGGCTCCTCGATGAACAAAATGCCGGTCGGCCCTGCATAGTCCAATTCGGTCAGGT
Organism: uncultured Lentisphaeria bacterium; assembly: GCA_913042885.1. The sequence continues at coordinate 706 of CAJWLW010000447.1, forward strand.
ATTCACCGACGCACTGCATCGCTGCGTATTCGTAAGCTGCTTGCACCTTTCGTTCTGGCGAAGCAAACATCGGGCCGGCCAGTCGGGAAATCCCTATGGCAATGGCCGCAATCGTACCGAGACCGGCGAGCGGACGTCCCCAAATGGCGCCGCCGCGGTACCCGGCCATGCCGATAATTATGATCAGTGCTGACGCGCCGAAAAGTCCATACCAAAGTGTTGTCACGCTTGGCTACCCGTGTTTGTGATTTCCGCTTGCTGGCCTGCTGTGGTATGAGATTTGGCGAGACGTTGCGGAAGATAATAAAGTGCGTATTATACGCGCTTTAGAGAAATTGCCAAGCCCCTTGGTCTTGAATCTGGGATGGGTCCGATTATATTTCTATTAACATCACGCCGTGCATGAAATATACGGTACCAGTTCACGGGATTGATTGTTTTTTTACGGCAGAAAAAACTCTTAGGAGAACTTGATGAACACTGCGCAGCTTCGTACATCTACGCGTGCATCCGGATTTACGTTGATCGAGTTATTGGTCGTAATTTCCATCATATTCATTCTTGCCGGGATGTTGTTTCCGGCGTTGATACAAGCCAAGGCCCGCGGCAAACAGGCCAAGTGCATCAACCGCTGCAAGCAGATGAATATCGCTATTCAGTTCTACGCAGATGAGTTTCAGGGATACTTCCCGTTGGACGGTCCGAGTGATGCATTACAGGGGGAGGATGTGTGGTTTCAGAAGCTGCGTAAGTTTCTGGGCGAAAATCTGGATACCTCCACCGTTCTCAAATTCGTCAGGGACCCCGGCATGCCAATAGGCCCTCTAAATGAGGTGAAAGACTTCAAACAGACCAATTACATGTTCAACAACAAACTCAACCAAACCGCTGCTTTTCCTCCGTCCGGGGCATTGAAACTGGTGCAGGTCATCGATCCGGTCAGAACCATGACGATCATCTGCGGCGGTGTCGCTGACCTGCGAACCGGTGACCAGACCGACCACACCAACGGCTTGCTCAAATATCCCCATCCTGTCAGCGGTTCCCAAGCCGATATCCTGTTCAGTGACGGACACGCGCAACCCATAAAGAAATCCGATATCCCGACTGCCGGCACCGATCCCTTCTGGGAACCTCAGTAGTTGATGGAATCGACAGCCGATCGTTCGCCGACCACGGGATTGACGTCTCGTGGTTCTTTTTTTCCCACGAAAGAGGTGGCACAAAGCCACCGCCCCAAGCCCACACCCGACGATGACTTATAATTTCAATGCAGGCCCCGCCACCATTCCCGCTACCGTCATGGAGCGCGCGCGCGGCGAATTCATCGAATACGCCAACTGCGGTTACAGCATCATCGAAGCGAGCCACCGCAGTGCGGAGTTCGAAGAGATTATTGCCCGTGCCGAGGGTAACGTCCGTGAACTCACGGGTATAGGTGACGATTTTGCCGTGCTCTTTCTGCAGGGCGGCGCCAGTACGCAGTTTGCCATGATACCAATGAATTTCTTGCCGCCCGATCGCACCGCGGCGTATGTCGACACCGGGTTGTGGAGCGGCAAAGCAGTCAAGGAAGCCCGGAAAATCGGCCACGTTGCCGTTGTCGCCGGCACCGCCGACGCGGATTATGACCATATCCCCGAGCTGCCTGCCGGCACCGTGGCGACGGACGCCGCTTACCTGCATATCACCACCAACAACACGATCTATGGCACTCAATATCAAGCGGTACCCGAAGTTCCCGATTGCGTGCCGCTTTTCGCCGACATGTCCAGCGATATCCTCTCGCGCCCTTTGCCTTTCGAGTCGTTCGACCTGGTCTATGCCGGTGCCCAGAAGAATCTCGGGCCGAGCGGCGTGACCCTGGTCATCGTCTGCCGGGACCTGGCCGAAAGCGGCGCCGCGAACCTGCCGTCGATGCTCGATTACCGCACCCACATCAAAGGCGACTCGCTCTATAACACGCCGCCAACTTTCGCGATCTACATGATGGCTCTGGTCACCGACTGGATCTGTGAGCAGGGCGGCCTGTCCGCAGTCGCCGAGGTCAATCGCCGCAAGGCGGCGGACATTTACGGCTGCATCGACCACGACGACTTCTATCGTGGCAGAGCCCGGACCGATTCGCGGTCTGCGATGAACGTCTGTTTCAATCTGCCGACCGCAGCGCAGGAAGCCGCCTTTGTCGAAGCGGCCGCCTCCTCCGGTCTGATCGGGCTCAAAGGCCACCGCTCCGTCGGCGGCATTCGCGCCAGCATTTACAACGGGATGCCGCCTGCCGGTGTCACCGCGCTTGTCGACTTCATGCAAGAATTCCGCCGGAGCCATGGTTGAGGCGCGGTCGGCACGAACCTGCTTGTGCCGGACCTTGCGAGGCCTTCGCAGATTGCAAATCGAGCGACACCCACTACAATAAAGCCGGTCGGTTTGTGCTATCTCAACCGCTTGACGCATGGAACTTTAGCGCCACGCGGACGTCTTATATCCAAGCAAAATGACCCACCTTGGCGGGTGCCGCCTGCCGCCCCCGGTGCTGCGAAGATGTTTTTGTTTCGCCACAACAAATGTGCTGCATTCACCTGGGATCAGGATAGCAACTATTATGGTGTGTTCTGTGACCGTGCCAGCGACACCACGCGTGTGCGCCGCTACTGGCAGGCTCAGAAGAAAGCCAGCCAGTCACCGGCAGAGCTTCTCGCCGCCGGACGCCGTGAACTGGGGTTCGACGACGACACCATTGTTATCGTAGGCGGCAATTTCCGCAAGGCCTGCTTCGTCGACCTCACGATGCCGCGGATCGCGCCCGAGGACATGCGCGGTGCCGTCCAGTTCGAGCTCGGCAAGTATTCACCCATCGCCGTCGATGACCTGGTCT
>CAJWLW010000448.1 GCA_913042885.1 uncultured Lentisphaeria bacterium
GCGACTTTCTCGAGTATCCGGTCGATCTCCTCATCGAAGGCACCTGTCAGTTTCTTCTGCGCCACCCCGGCCAGCGTTGGTTTCGAAGCGGGTGCCTCGGGGGCATTCGCGACCCGCCGCCGCGGCTGCACTTTGCGTCCGTGTCGTTTCATGCGCAACCAGCCGGTCAGCCACTGCCAGTGATACTCCAGTCGCCATTTGTATAGCCAGTAGCAGAACCCGAAGGCGAGTCCGCCAACATGTGCGGCGTGCGCCACGCCGTCGTTCATGCCCGTGCTGCCGAGCATCCTAAGCACCGGATACAAATCTTGTATGACAAACAGCAGAGCAATCCACCGCACCTCTATCGGGATCAGGAAGAACAACAGGATTCGCTCACGCGGGTAGAGCATGGCGAACAGTATGACGACCGCCATCACCGAGCCGGAAGCGCCGACCATCGGACGCACCTGGTCAAAGACGGAGTGCAGGAGGCAGTACAGTACGCTCGCACACAGGGCCGCCACCAGATAGAACAACAGGAACTCGCGGCTGCCATACTTCAGTTCGATCCGCCGCCCGAACATCCACAGGAACCACATATTGAAAACGATGTGGAACAGTTCTAAGGGGCTGTGACAGAAGGCATAGGTCAGCAGTCGCCAGACCTGGACGTGGGTGATCGTGTCTGGCGTCACCGCGAGCCACTGAGTGACATAGGAGACGCGGCCGTCGGAGATGACGATTTGTGCGACGTACACCGCGATCGTAACGATCAGGATGCGCGTGCACGTCGGTGTGGCGTTGGCCCTTCTTCCGCCATAGGAACTGCCGGAGCTGCTGCGTTCCTGGTACCAATCTCTGTTGTGTATGGGCATGGGTCGTTCGTTGCGGCGCGGTTCAACTGTCCGTTATCGGATGGAATGGGCCAGCATGGCTGCAGGCGATCTCCGTTTTTGACATGCCGTGGTTGCCGAAGTTCGGCAGCCTGCGGCACAAGCGTCGATAGCCTACTTTACGCAAAATTCACCACAATCCCACAGGGAACCGGTACGAATAGGTATGCGGGCTGACATCTGGCGCTGGACGATGAGTTCTGCCGTCGCTACGGCGCCCCGTCGATCTGGAGACGGTCGGCGACGTCATTGTTCTGCGCCTCCGGATTGCCCAGGGCTCCGGTCAGCGGTGTGTCGATCATCGTGAAGAAACGCCCCATGCCGCCAAGCAAAAACTCCTGCTGAAACTCGAAAAAATCGGTATCGAATCCGGTCCGTTCACCGCTGTGCCCGTCGATTTCGATGTAAAGATGTCGCGGCACATCGGGAAACTGGGACTGCGCTCGCTGTAGTAGTTCGAACAACTTGGTCGCAGCATCATCGAACGACTGATCCGGACCGATACACAGCAGGATAGCCGCGTGCCCGTCCTGGGTCAGGGTTATTCCGGGTTGTTCTGGTTTCACAGGTGACAGCCGTAGTGTTGCAGTAACGGGATTCTCTGGCACGGTCTTTCCAGGCCGTGAATACGAAGCGTAAAGTACTGTGTCGGGATCCAGGTGTCAGGTGCAGGTGTTTCTTTATATCGCACGCGATGTTTAATCTTCGTCATGCTGGCCCTGGCGGCTGCGCACCGTGCACATCCACCATAGTAGCGGGGAATCCATCTATCGCCCCTGCATCTCCGTCAGGTCGTAATACAGCCCGCGCCTTTCCATCAGTTCGGTGTGTGTGCCGCTCTCGATGATACGTCCCTGATCGAGCACCATGATCAGATCGGCATCACGCACGGTTGCGAGCCGGTGAGTGATGATGAAGGCTGTGCGACCATCGAGGATGCGCTCGAGGTTGTTGTGAATGAGTCGTTCCGATTCGATATCCATGGCCCCGGTGGCTTCGTCGAAGATGAATACAGACGGCTCCTGGTAGACAACACGGGCAATGGCAATACACTGTTTCTGGCCGCTCGACAGGACATAGCCCCCCTCCCCGATCACCGTGCCAAACCCTTGCGGCAACTGTGAAATAAGGTTGTGACAACTCGCTACCTCGGCAGCCCGCATGGCGCGCGCCGGGTCAGGTGTCGGATCGCCGAAGGCAATGTTCTCGAGCACGGTGCCAACGAACATATGGTTTTCCTGAAACACCACCCCGAGCTGACGCCGCAGCGAAGTCATGTCATAGTCGGTGGCGGGTATGCCATCGTACAGCACAGTGCCCTCCCCTGGTGTCAGCAGTCCGCCGAGACAGCGCACCAGCGTCGTCTTACCCGAGCCACTGCGGCCGATGACCGCAACCAGGCAACCCGGGGTCGCGGAGAGATTGACGTTGCGCAGGATTAGCGGGGCATCCGGCGTCCCGTAGCGCACACTCACGTGTCGGAGCTCGACGGCACCCTGCAGCGTGTCAACCGTCTGCAGTGTCTCGTCGCCGGCAGTGCGTGTGGGTTCCGGAGCTGTTTCGATGATGTCACCAAGTCGCTGGACGCAGGCTCGGGTCTGCTGCAGGTCCTCCCAGAGTTTGATCAACATGAGGATGGGCGGATAACTCAGGGCAACAAGCATTTGGAAGGCGACAAACGCCCCCAGGCTCAGATTGTCTCCCATGACCAGGCGGGTGCCGATCCACAGGAACAGCACGGTAGATAGAAAGCCGAGCGCTTGAATGGTTCCTTCAAAGCAGTAAACATTGAAGTTGTTCTCGCTCTGGCGCCGCGAGATACGTCGAAAGTCAGACAGCAACCGACGGTGGAAGTGCGGTTCGGCAGCGGCGGTCTTGACGGTGTCGATGCCGTTGACCACGTCCTCCTCCAGTGCCCGCAACTGGTGCTCATCCTCCTGCAGTTCATGGAATGCAGGCCGCAGCAGTTTTCCCGAAAAAAACATCAAGCCGAAATAAATCGGCGCCATCACCAGGTAAATGAGCGTCATCGGTGGACTCAGCCACGCCATCAACGCAAGAAAGGCAGTCACCTGTACCAGGGCGACAACACCACCGACACCGCTCTGAACGACAAACTCCCGAAGCCCGCGGACCGTTTCCAGGCGCCGCTGTATGTCTCCCGGGCGGTGGCGGTGAAAGTACATGGGCGGCAGTGCCAGCAACCGGCCCATGATAAAATCGATCAAGGATTCGTCCAGATTCACGGCGATGACACTGAGAATCCGCCGCTGAAACAGCGTCAGCAGGAGTGTCAACGCGATCGTGGTGCCGAGTGCCAGGACGATGGTGTTGAGCAGTTGAAAGTCGCGGATTGCCAGAACGTCGTCGACGATAACCATGGTCAGATACGGCGTCAGCAATTGCAGGCCGCAGATGAACAGGGTAAGCAGGACAATCTTTGACAGCGACCACCACAGTGGCGTGAAGACAGGCCAAAGCCACGACCAGTCACGCCGCGGCCGTGCCAGATCATGCTGGGAGACTGTTGCTCCGAAAACGATCGTGTGCCCTGTCCAACGCTCGATAAATCTGTCGGGTGTAAGCGACTCGGGGCCGGTGGCTGGGTCAACGATGCGAATACGTTTGCCGCGACGGCTGCTGACAACGACCCAATGGTCGTCGGCGAAATGGGCGATGGCCGGCATCGAAAG
>CAJWLW010000449.1 GCA_913042885.1 uncultured Lentisphaeria bacterium
CCTTAATCCCCTCCCTACTCTCGCCAGTGTTATTGTCTCGTTTCTTGTGTTTCTTAAATGAATTTAAGTCCGCAAGAATACAAATGTTTTCCCGTGAAGTCACGGGTATCGACGCATCGCATTTGCGGCCCCACATTTCAGTAGGAACATTATGACACGCTGAACGTCAAAGCGCTGTCACTGCCTGCCGAGAGCGCGCTTCGATTTCAGGATTAATGTTAGAGTGGCCATTTGGATTTCAATTCTCTGCGGGCAGGCAGTTGATCAGCCGCGTCTTGTTGGCTTCTTATTCTTCGGGATTAAGGCAAAACTGAGCGATCAAGGCGTCAATCCCGCTCCAGCCATCTTTACCTGGAATGGCAACGCGTCTTCCATCCGTGCCGCTCCTGCTGGTTCCTCCCGGTGGGATTGCAATTCGTCTGCCGTCTGTGCCGCTGGTGGACGTCCAGCCTTTTGGAATGATAACGCGTCTTCCATCCGTGCCGCTCCTGCTGGTTCCCCCCGGTGGGATTGCAATTCGTCTGCCGTCTGTGCCGCTCGTGGACGTCCAACCTTTTGGAATAGCAACGCGCCTTCCATCCGTGCCGCTCCTGCTGGTTCCTCCCGATGGGATTGCAATTCGTCTGCCGTCTGTGCCACTCGTGGACGTCCATTTACCCTGTGCCGGTAACATCTGTGAAGAGATCAATAAGCAGATCAGAGGAACAAATATGCGTAGTTTATTCATATAGGCTTTGAATGTTATGATTCCTATTCTAGCCAACGTGCGGATCTGCGGCGCGCGATAGCGCGTCCGTAGCATCCGCTGGTTGGCCGCCACTCAACGCAAGTTTATCGCTCATCGTGTCTTCTTTTTTGCCCTGGTCTGGTCGATCATTCGGAACGTTACCCCTCACATATGCATCGGCGTCATGCCGAGCCGATACTCGAGCAACCGCACCGTCTGGCGCCGATAATTGTGCCAGGTCGTCGGTGGCAGGTTTTCCTCTGCGATAAATTCAGTTTCGACCGGGCGATCGGCGACCAGCCAGGCGTCAAGCAGGAAAGGTACGCCATTCCGGCTCGATGTCGCGACGATCTCCACTATTTCGCCGGTAAAGTTCAACAGATCTATGGTGCGCAGCGACCAATGCACGGCATCTGTTTCGGTAAGAAACTGCATCGATCCGGGTGTGTCTCCCGAACCACTCACAACCGGGGCCTCGAATTCCTTGCCGTTAACAGTCAGCGCAGGAAACTCCGGCAGCTCACCGTTGCTCCGGGCAATGAGCAGCAGATTGCATCGGGCCATTGCTTCGTCGGGCAGGTCGACGGACAGGCTGGCGGTCAGCGACATGCTCGGGTCTTCGCGGAAGTCGGGGGATGCGGTCCAGTCTCGCGGGTCGGGGATCGCTGTGCCGCTCCCTTCGATCAGACCGGCCGGCGTAGCGGATGCCTCGCCCGGTTCCAGCTCGATCACTACGACGGAATAGCCGGGGACGATACACTGGGGAGAGGCTGTCACCGGGGACTTCGTGCACTGGGAGGATCTGTCGACCACCCCGGCCTTCGCGGAAACCCAACACCCGACATACCCAGTCGCATCGGTTTTTCCAGGTACGCGTAGCCGGTCGCTGGAGCGGACTTCGTTGGCACCCATCCATCTGAGCCATCGCTACCACCACCACCACCTTCGCAGCCGGTACTTGCGCTAATCAGTGTGTACTGCAATATTTGCGGTGACGAAAGGCAAATAGTTCGAATACGTACCGGGGCTGTGTGTGGCGCACGGCGTCGAGGTATGGGCGCTAACAGCGGAGAGGGAGTGATGATACCGTCAAAGGGGAAAGCTATGCATGTAATTGGGTTCATTAGAACGCTGCTGATCGTGCTGGGGGCAGCGGTGTGCTTTGCTGCGGATTGCAGTGGCGCCGATGCCTTGGAAATCGTTCGTGATGGTGTTGGGCAGGCTACCATTGTTGTCGCGGCGAACGACAAGGACGCGACGACGGGGGGGGGTGAGCTTCAGACATTTATCGAGAGGATGAGCGGGGCGAAGTTGCCCATAGTTGCCGAGGGCGAGCCGGTCGAAGCCGGGGGCATAATCATTTATGTGGGGCACACGGAGGCGGCTAACGCGGCGGGGGTTAAGATTCCCGCGGGGTTCGACCCGACGATACGTCCCGATATGTATGAGGAAGAAGGGTACGTCGTGAAAACCAAAGGCAGGCGTATTTTCGTCGGCGGTAATGGTGACGGGCCCTATCATGGTACGCTTTACGGGGTGTATGCCCTGCTGGAAAGTCTGGGGTGCCGGTGGTACTTCCCGGGTGACTGGGGAGAGGTTATCCCGCAGAAGAAGACGGTGACGGTGGGGGTGTTGGATGTTGAGTCGAAACCTGACTTCGCGATGCGGAATATTTGGATTGACGGGCGCTGGTTAATTAGCAACGAGAATCGCCAGATCCACAAGCAATGGACGCTGCGCGTTGGTTTCAGTAAACATTCCTTGAATGCTGGTATTGAGACTATGTACCCGACGCCGGGGGATGGCTATCTCGCCCATCCACTGCAGCCCAAGGAGTACGCCGAAAAGCATCCTGAATGGTACTCGATGGACGAGTCGGGGGTTCGCGATATTGAGCCGGAGAGGAGTTCTTCGTTTGCTATGCTGTGCCTTTCCAATGAGGAAATGGCGGCTGAGTATATCAAGAACGTCGGCGAAGCGTTCGAGGGCAAGCGCAAGATAGGTAACGTCAGCGATCTTGGGGTCGGTATCTCTCCACCCGATGGTGCGCCTTACTGCTATTGTGAGAAATGCAAAGCTTCGAGCGAGAACTTCAATTACCCGCGTTATGTCCACAAGACGATGCAGACCGAAGAGGTTTGCCGGTTTATCAATAAGGTCGCGGCGGCGTTTCCAGATAAACAGGTGGGGGTGGCGGCTTACTCGTTGCGTGATATTGCGCCGCAGGGGGTGAAACTGCTGCCGAACGTTTCAGTGATGCAGGCGCCGATCAGTTGCTGTGTGATTCATCCGAACGACGATCCGACTTGTTGGCGGCGGCAGGAATTTATCAAGAATCTGGTGCAGTGGGTCAAGTTGACCCCGCATGTGTGGCTGTACGATTATACGCAGGGAATGCTGGTCAGTCAGTTCGAACCCGAGCGGGATGTGACGAATTTTTCCATCAATGCGCCGATATACAAGAAGATCGGCATCAAGGGGTTCGGTCGACAGGGCAGCAATGCGATGATGGCTACGTGGATTGGTTATTATACCTCGGCGAAGCTTATGTGGGATGTTGACGCGGACATTGAGGAACTGAAGAAGGATTTTTACAATACGTTCTTCGGCGCCGAGGCGGGCCCGCATGTGCAGGCATGGTGGGATGCGTGCGAGGCGAAGCAATTCGAGTCCAGGCTGCACGTTCATGAATCGTGGCTGCTGGTGCATCTTTATACAGCTGATTTCACGCGATCGATCAGAAAGCATGTCGAGGCGGCGCGCCAGGCGGAGATGACCGACCAGCAGCGTGAGCGGTTCGAGATTTTCGAGTTGATCGCTGAGCACTTCGAGAAGTCG
>CAJWLW010000450.1 GCA_913042885.1 uncultured Lentisphaeria bacterium
TGTCGCAGCCCTTTTTTGTCGCGCAGCAGTTTACCGGCATGGACGGCAAGTACGTACAACTCGAAGACACGATCCGCTCCTTCCGCGAAGTGCTCGACGGCAAGCACGACGACCTGCCTGAAGACGCTTTCTACATGGTCGGCAGCATCGAAGAAGCGCGCGCCAAATCGGAGACGTTGGCCAAGTAACCACCAGGAACCTCAATGGCCTATGCATTTTCATTACTGACTCCGGAAGGGGAAGCCTTCTCCGGTGACGTAGAATCCGTCGTTGTCCCCGGTGGCGCTGGCTTTTTCGGCGTCCTGACCGGCCACGCCCCCATGCTTGCCGCTGTTCAGCACGGCATCCTCGCCGTCACTACGGACGAGGGTCGTCGGGAGTACCTGATCGAGGACGGTGTCCTCGAGACCGACGGCAAGAAATGCCTGCTCCTGTGCGACAACGTCCGCGACCGCAATGACGACGACAATCCGGTCCTGAGCTGGTAGGCCCGAAACCTTCAGCCTCAACCGTCTACCGACTTTCTCGCCCTTCGTTCCGCAGCGCCCACAGCCGTTTTGTGACCGCCTCGCAGTTCTCGCCGAGCACTGCACAGACCGGCAGGATCTCGAGTTGTGTCAGTCCCTGCAGAATCTCCAGATTTTCGGCTGACGTCTCGCCGTCCATTTTATTGGCAAGAATCAACGACGGGAGATTGGTCATACCGCGTTGATAGCATTCGAGCTCGAGTTGCAGCGCCGCGAAGTCGTCCCAAGGCGCGCGGCCGTCGGTGCCGGCCATGTCGAGGACATACAGTATAATTTTGGTTCGCTCGATGTGCCGCAGGAATTCGTGGCCGAGGCCGATGTTGTCGTGCGCCCCTTCGATCAGGCCCGGGATATCCGCGATCGTGAACCGCGAGTACTCCTCGATCTCGACCACCCCGATGTGTGGCGACAATGTCGTGAACGGATACGGTGCGATCTCCGGCGTGGCATTGGAGACGGCACCGAGGAACGTAGACTTGCCGGCATTCGGAAAGCCGACAAGCCCGACATCGGCGATCAGCTTGAGCTCGAGCTCAAGGTAGTGCTCAGTGCCGGGCAGGCCTTCCTCGCAATGGCGCGGCGCCTGGTTGCTGCTGGAGGAGAAGTGGGCATTGCCACGGCCACCCTTGCCGCCGGTTGCCGCGACAAACTGTTGTCCGTCGTGATCGAGGTCGCAGAGCACGGCGCCGTCTGCATTCAGGTCCTTGATGATAGACCCGATCGGAATCTTGACGATGACGTCCTCGCCGTTGCGGCCGTAACGGTCCTTGCCCATACCGTTGCCGCCATTGTCGGCCTCGTAATGATTGAGGTATTGCAGAGCAATCAGACTTTGCTCAGCCGTCGTTGCCGTGAATATCACGTCGCCGCCACGCCCGCCGTCACCACCGTCGGGGCCGCCTTTGGGCAGTGAGCGGGCACGATGAAAACTTGTGCAGCCGTTGCCGCCGTTGCCGGCTTGTACGCGGACCTTGACCTTGTCGATAAAACGTTGGCTACTTGTGGACTTCATTTCCTAATGTGTATACGTTTGAGATATCGTCAATGTCTACACCCACACCAAAAAATGGAATGTTGTTGTGAGTTCGGGCGGTTTCTATGGCTGACAATGAACAAGATCAAGACGATGAGCCCTGCGAGGAAGCGTTCTACGATTCCATCAATAAGTCGGGCACTGAGGAATTGAATATGCCTGCCATGTACCTGCGGCGGTTGAAGGACGTCAATCGAAAATTTCAGCAGGAGGCGGAAAAGAAGAAGTGGTTGTCGCCCGGACACACCGCTGAACAGGCAGAGCCGGCGCATGAGACCGATGAAGAAATCCCGGCTGCCCCGGGCCTGTTTGCCTCTGGCGAGCACCAAATCGGCTCGGCCCCGCCGCCGGACAGCCCACCTATAACCATTTCGTCAGAACCCGCGCCCTCGGTATAAACAACCCGCTCCGGCCGAGGATGCCGAGCTGGAAACCGCCGAGGCGATCGACTCCAAGCCAAGCAGTGCCGGCGGGCGTCTGAATCTGTCGCTGCCCCCCCAAGCCGTAGTCGTACCGTAAACAGTTTGGAACCGGCCCAAAGTTATTTCTGCGCCGACTTCGACTGGATGATTCATAATTTTCCTGCTGCGAGCGCTCACGCCATCTGTACTCTCACGACGAAATTTTGGGAATAATCCAAGTTAGTTGTCGAAGAGGGTCTCCGGCAACTCGGCCTGTTGAGTTTCCCGCAGGGGCACTGCGCGAATATTGTAGTCGACGCCGTCAAGCGCGACCTTGCCCCCGGTGACCATCACCCGCCCGATGTCCGGGTCACGGATAAGTTTCGGGATCGTACGGCTGATGGTGTAAAGCTTGCTTTGCGTGATCTTTCCGTCCAGATCGATCATTCTGTAGCGGAAGAGTTCGGGCGAGATCTGCACGAGAACGTGAACCTGGTTCAGCGCGTCGACTTCAGCCTGCGGCTCGATGCCCTGCACGCGCGGCCCCAGACGGATCACGGCGTACACGAGTTTTTCGTCTTCGATCTGCAGATAAAAGATGTCACCATTCTCGCCGTCGAACATGTTGATACTGACGTCACGCACGGCTATGGCCTCCTCGGGACTGTGGTTTGGTGCGCCGATCTGCTGGTGCCACACCCGAGAGCCGGCGTTGACCCTGAATCGACAGGGCTTCGACTCGTACTTGTCCCGCAGCCGCCGATGGCTGATCCGCGCCACCAATTCGTACTCCTTGTCGTCCTGCAGGTCGTAAAACTGATTGATCGGCAGCGAGAGCTCCCGCGTAGTTCCAGGCGGCAGAACGAGGCCGACCGCAGGATTGAAACTGCGGCTCAGCGGTTCGAGCAGATTCTTGTCCTTGCCCCGGATACGGAATTGCAGTTTACCGCTGATTTCAGAGTCGCGATTGAACGACAGGGTTTCGCCGCTGTAATTGCGCAGTGTCACTTTGACGTCGATCGGTTCGTACTGGATGTACCGGTTGCTCTCGGTACTCACGGTGACGGAAATCTGGCCGAGGCCTGTCAACGGCAAGCCGACAATGGCAAGCAGGATAGGCAATCTGTTCATGTGTTACTCCAGGTGGTGGGGGCGCATCGAGGATCGCACATTATGGCGCCAGCATGCGTACTATACAGTCACCTACACCTGCAGGCGAAATTACATCGTATCGGCACAATTGCTCGGGCAGCGGGCACTGCCGCTTGAAACACGGTGCGCAGTCGACTTGCGTCCGAAACACGTGGTGCCCGTCACCGTATGGTCCGGTCTTGTCCGGGTCCGTCGGGCCGAACAGAGCGACGGTTGGTACACCAAGGGCGGCGGCGATATGCATGGGCCCGCTGTCATTGGTCAACAGCAGCCGACTGCGTCGCAACAGGTCCATCATCACCGGGAGGTCGGTGGCTCCCATGAAGCTGCACACGCTGTCGGACCCGACCCGATCGATGATCGCCCGACCCACCTCTGCCTCGGACGCCGTGCCAAGCAGCCAGAACCGTGTGTCCGGGGCGGCTGTATTCATTATGTGCATGATCG
>CAJWLW010000451.1 GCA_913042885.1 uncultured Lentisphaeria bacterium
GCAGCGCCGTCAATTTGACCCGTGGCTTGTCGAGCAGATGGAGATTGATGGGCTGGCAGATGGTTGAGATGCCGCTTTCAAACATGTCGTAGAATATGTTCTGCAGCTTCGGTGTACTCTCGTACACATCGGAGGCGAATAGATGAATGCCGGTCTGGCAAATCCATGCCCCGGCTTCTGCCGACAAATACACGCTTTGATGGTCGATTTCGTCAAAACGGCGATGGCCCAGAGCATTGATTATCAAGGCACCACCGTTGATTTCTTCTGGGCAGGCATCCTGTAACTCGGCCGCGCTGACGCTGCCGGAACCGCTTTCACGGTCCAGATGGACAACGGTGGCGTCGATGCGAAAAAGCCGCTCGACCGGGAAACTGGCGGCGTCCCGGCCGTCGTCCACTTCCTTGATGTGACCGGGAAAATCTATATAGGTGCCCACCATCGAGTTGTGGCTGAAATCGTAAACCACCCCCGTGTAGGAAAAATTCTTATCACCGATGGCAAGCTCGTGCTGGGTTGCGGCCTCGGCTTCTGTAATGGTGTGGGTGAGCTCGATCAGTTTCATGACAGCGTTCCTACGGCAAGACCCGCAGGAACAAGCGCTCCCAGTTGCCGTGCATGATGTTGGCAATGTCTTCGCTGGCATAGCCGCGGTCTTCAAGGATTCCGACAATTTTTTGCAGATCTGCGATCGTGTCGAGGTCGGCCGGTGACTGTTCCTGGCCGAAGCCCCCGTCGAGATCACTGCCGATGGCGGCATGGCGGCTGTTGCCCGCGAGCTGGCAGACGTGTTCGATATGGTCTGCTACGGTGGTCAGCGTTACACCGTTGTTCCCGTCCTGCCGGGTCCAGCCCGGCTTGAGCATCCAGCAGTCGAAGGCCGTCCCGACGACGCCGTCCCGATCGATAATGGTCTGCAGCTGATCATTCGCAAACTGCCGCTGCTGTGGCACCAGTGTCCGGCAGTTGCTGTGGCTGGCGAAAATGGGACCATCGAATGACTGCACGGCCTCTTCGAAAGACCGATCGGAAGTGTGGCTTAGGTCTAGCGGCATGTTCAACTGTGCCATCACTTTCAGCAACTTGCGGCCGCGGTCGGTCAGGCCGTTTTTCGAATTGGTCCCGCCGGCGTAGCGACACAGCCCGTAGTGTGCCAGGCCGAGCAACCGTACGCCCGCTGCATGCCAGTCGTTCAAGGCCTCGGGCTCGGTGAGCGGATCGGCGCATTCAAGGCTGACAATCAGGCCCGGCGCTGGCGTTTCACGCGTCGCCCCGGCTTCCCGCCGGCGCCACAGCGCCAGGTGATCGGCCAGGCCCGCCGCGGTCGTGATCAGGCGGATGATACCGGCTTCGTCGAGGGCCCGGTAGAATTCGAGTTGGCCGCGGCCGGCAGCGTGACAGTGCTGCGGCGTATGAAAATCAACCCCAGCTGCGGGCTTGCCCGTGCAGCGGGTGAAAACAGTGCCGGCGACGACCGCGACCCAGCCGCGCTGCAGGTCCGGAATCCCAACTGTCGCCAGGCCGGGGGCCGCCGCCTCAATGCCGTTTTCCTGCGCCCGGATGTCGCGGGCGGCGCGGGTGACGTCGCGGTTGTTGTGCAGGGCGTTCCAAGCCAGATCGAGATGTGCGTCAATGATCAGCACGTAAACCCCGTTGATTTAATTTGCTCCCCTATGATCACGGCGGTGCAACCATATTCGTTAACCTAAATCGTCAACCGACAATCTTCCTGCCATTGGTTCGCACTTGGTTGACGATTAGGTTAACGGGTAAGGCTTGACGCAGGCCGCCACAGCCTGAGTCGCCAAACGCTACATTAATACCTGGACACCATTCACCCAACTTTCCATGACCGAACCCGACGACAACCGCAAATACTGGGACGAGCTGGCGCCCTGCTATCAGGACCAGACGAGCATCAGCACGCACGACTTCCACTTCGGGCCGCTGCTGCCCGGCAATGCCGACCTGCGGCTGCTGCCCGAGTCGCTGGACGGTCTCGAATGCCTGGAAATCGGTTGTGGCGCCGCTCAGAACAGCGTTTACCTGGCCGGCTGCGGGGCGGCCTGCACGGCGATCGACGTGTCGCCGGTGCAGCTCGGCCATGCTGCCGAGCTGGCCCGCGACGCCGGCGTCGAGATTGAGCTTCAGGCCCTGGCCATGGAAGACCTCGACCAGCTGCAGCCGCGTGTCTTCGACTTCGTCCATTCCACCTTCGCGCTGCCGTTTGCTACGGATCCGCAAACGGTGATTGCGGACGCTGCAAATTTACTGAAACCCGGGGGGCACCTGCTGCTGACGACCGCCCATCCGGCGTTCGCCGGAGAGTGGCTGGAGCTTGGGGACGAAGGGTGCGGATTGTTTCTGAGGAGCTATTTTGACCCGCCCGGAGATGTGAGATTCACAGAAGACGGGACTACTTTCGTACGATCGCGCGCCCGTCCAATCGGAGAAATGCTTGACTGGCTGTTGGCTGCAGGCCTGGTGCTCGACCGGCTTGTCGAACCGCAACCGCTGCCGGTGCCGACGATGAGTCCGGCCGAGATCACCTCACGGATTCCGTACTACAGCGATGTCTGGCGCCACTGTTTCGACCAGATTGCGCATATTCCTGTGGTAGTCATTTTTGCGGCACACCGCAGCTGATAGCACGATCAGGAATCGAGATATTGTCTTGGTGCAGACACAGCCGCACGGAGGAAGGATGCTGCATCCTATCACATCGCAGCTGTATCGGTTCGAGGATACCTGCAACATCTACGTTCTGACGGATGGAGATCGGGCACTGTTGATCGATTGCGGCGGCGGCGCTGTGCGCTCGGCAATCAGCGAGCTCGGGGTCAGGCAGATCGATTGGGCGCGGTCCACCCATCGTCACTGGGACCAGTGTTTCGGTGCAGCGGACCTCGCAGCGGACGGCGCGAAACTGGCCGTGTCGAAATTCGAGCGGGCGCATTTTGGCCAAGCCTCCGAGTACTGGCAGCAAAAACGCATCTACGACATTTTTTAAAGTGATTGGCGCATTATGAAAAATCCTGAATATCTTATTCTGTTTGGCGGTGTACTGCTTTTTTCACGCTAATTGCCTCGGCGATGGTGCCCAAGACGCTCGACTGGAAGGGCGAGCTGGCCAAGTTCATGGCTTTCCTACGCACGCCCTTCTGGGTGTACGGTGCGTTCATCGTGCTCACCATCCTGGGCTTTGGTGTGCTGTCAGTGCTGCACTTTCGCGAACTGGCCGGGGGCGAAACACTGCCGCCGGTGATCGATAAGTAGTGGATCCATGGAAATTGCATTGTTCATCGCCGCGGCGGCCCAACTTGTAATCGCCGTGTTGAACCTCTTCCTGGTGCGCATCATGAAGTGGGAGGAACCAGTGGCGCAGATGCCGCAACTGGTGCGAGATGTGTTCCACGTGCACTCGTGTTTCATCACCATCACGCTGGTGATTTTCGGGGTGGTGACGATGAGGTTCGCTGGCGAATTGGCCGCGGGCACAAACGACCTCGGCCGCTGGCTGGTCTGTGGGATCG
>CAJWLW010000452.1 GCA_913042885.1 uncultured Lentisphaeria bacterium
TGCCGGCTCGCGAATCGGCAGGCAAAGTGCTCAACAACCTGGTGACCGAGTTACTCAGTCTGCAGGGCGATGAATTATTTGGCGATAAATCCAGTCAAACAACGGTCGAGTTCACCAATCCGCGTAACGGCTGGGTGTTCTTTTCTTCGACGATCGACGATCAACCAGGCACCGACAAGGCGGAGATCGCGCTGCAGGGCGAAACCGAAGACACGATCATCATCCACTCACCCGGGCAGTCAACAACTCAGGAGGCGATGCGATGGCTGAGGCTCGGCAAGCATGTGCTGTCGGTGGATGCGCCGGTGGAGAAGCTGGTCGTGCGGGCGATCCCGGAGATCTCGTTTTTCCGATACCCTGCGTCAACGCAACTGCCGCAGCAGAAAACTCTCTTCGATTGGGAGAACCTGCAGAAGTACGTCCTGCACAACATGAATTCAATTTCCGTCGCCGGCGTAATGACCCGGGAGCCGTTGAGAAGCAAAAGCCAGCCCGAGCTCGATGCGTGGAAAAAGGCGGGCAAGCGCTGGTACGCGATCGGTCTCGTGCCGGCCTACAAGCTTGGTGGGGACATGACGACTCAGCAGGCCTACGAATTCTGGGCGGACAATGCCTGCTACAAGGACGACGCCTGGGCCGGGATCATCATTGACGAGTTCAGCGTCGGCGACTACCCGGTCAAGACGTATGTGCCCATGACAGAGGCGGTGCGCCGGCTGACGGCGGAATTTCCCGACAAACGCTTTCTCCCTTTCTGTCTGAGTATGTACGGCGCTAAGGAAGTGAAGCCGTTCATCGAAGCGGTCATTGACAATGGCTCCCAGTTCGTGTGGGAATGGTACGAACGGGAGGAACCCGATGAAGAGCGGGCTCGCAACAAACTGACATCGGGGTTGGTGGAGGGCATGAAGGGCTGGCGCAGTCTCGTTCCAGAGGCGCAAACCCACGCGATCCTATGTCTTGGCTACTATTCGAGCCCGCCGTTCTCATTGAATGAGAATCCGGCCGTCGACTACAAAGTGTGGAAGGACATGCAGTATCAGCGCCTCGCGACGGATCCGACGTTTGTCGGGCTGTACGGACTGATGGAATGGAACTCGAAGTATGCCGACGAAGAAACCGTGCGCTGGCAGGCGCGGCTGTGCCGGCACTACGGTATCGAAGGGAAAACCAACCTGCTTTCCGAGGAGTATGGTTTTCGATACAACCTGACGCATCTGCAGAATCCCGACTTTGACGAGGGGGCGACCGGATGGACCGTCACACCGGCGGCGGGTGACAGCGTGAACACTGGAACCTTCACCGGGCTCGGACGGCTGGAGGGGCGCGTGCGCGGCAGCAGCAGGGGCGACAACTTCGTGCGCATGCGACGAAGTGCCAACGCACCGAATCGGATCGTCCAGGAGATCAAGAATCTCGAACCCGGCCGGCTCTACTCGATCAAGATGTTCACTTGCGACTATCAGGGCCTGATGAAGGGCAAAATTGACAAGCAGACCCACGCGGTTGCGATGGACCTTGAAAACGTCGAGATGATCGAGGGGTTTCAGCAACCGTTTGAGAGTCACCGCGGTCAGGAGGTCCCGCCTTTTTCCGGCAAGAATCAACCGTGGCTGAGCTACCACTGGTATGTCTTCCGCGCGGCCGGCGATTCGGCAAGACTGGTGATCTCTGATTGGGCCAGTGACGAGGAGCCCGGTGGTCCGGTGGGGCAGGAATTAACTTTCAATTTCATCGAGGTTCAACTATACTATGCCCCGGAATAAACCCCTTAATTGACGCTGATCGAGGGTAGATTAACGGTTAAAAAACGTGACCTGAGGGAGAAGAAAAATGTTTTCACCAGAACAATTGTCACATTTCGAAACTTTCGGCTACGTCGTCCGGCGACAGCTGTTTTCGCCGGCGGAGATGGCTGAGATCACCGCTGAATTCGATACCACAGTCGAGGCGGAACGGCAGGGTGAAACCTTTGCTGGCGAGATACGGCAAGCCGTCTCCGGCTGGGTCGAGCGCAGTCCGCGAATGCGGCAGCTCGTTGAAGACGACCGGATCTATGAGCCGCTCGCACAGTTGCTCGGCCCCGATTTCATCTGGCGCGCGTCGGATGGCAACCTCTATGTGGGCGACACCGCCTGGCATCGCGATGGCGCCGATGTCGAGGTAGGCTTTACTCGAATCAAGGTGGTGTTTTATTTGGATCCCGTAGGCCGGGATACGGGGTGTCTGCGGGTGATCCCCGGTTCCCACCGCCCGCCGTTTCACGATGAGCTCAGGAAATTGAATTACTGGCGCAAGAAACAGGTGATCGAGGAGGGCCGCAGCACGCAGGCCGAGCTTGACCAGTTTATCAAGGAAATGAACATCTCGGAAGATGAGCCGCTTTTCGGCGTCGGTTCTGAGGATGTACCGGCTGTGCCCCTCGAATCAGAACCGGGCGACGTCGTCTTTTTTACCCAGTACCTCTACCACAGTTCCTTTGGCGGACGGACGGGGCGGCGCATGTTCAGCATGAGCTTTGCCGTCAACCCTTCGACCGACGAGCAGGTCGAACTGCTGTGCCAACACCAGGAAATCATGGACCGGAGCCGGCGCGTCACGGAGCACACCCAGCGCGACCAGTTCTACGACCCCGCGTTTCTGCACAGTGACCGGCCACGCATCCAGGGCATGGTTGCAAAGCTGATCGAACTGGGGTTCGAATAGGGAGGTACAACGCAGCTCTGTGTGCGTTGAGCCTAAGGAAGCTGTAGCAGTCGCTCGGCATTGTCGCGCAGGATCAGTCGCTTCTGCTCGACCGGAATTTCCATGGCGTCGATGCGCGCACGTTGCGACGGTGCGAAATACAGCGGTGTATCGGTGCCGTACAGAACGTGATCCGCGCCAATCTCCGCGACCGCCCACTCGATGAGGCCGGAGCAGATACTGTTCGAGCTCGACGTGTCCGCGAAGATGTTGCCGTGACGCGATGCCTGTACCGCCCGAACCTGCAGGTCGACTGAGTGTACGTCCGGCCGGCAGCCGATGTGAGCCAGGATAAGCTGGACATTGGAATGGTCGTCCGCGAACGTCACGAACTCGTCAGGCATACTGTTCTCATGACCGCTGTGCGTGAGAACTACCGCGTCCAGCTCCGCCGCCAGTTCGAAAAGCGCCCGCCCATGTTCGCGGATCGGATAACAGTGTTCCTCCGGGTGGATCTTGATGCCGACACACTTCGGATGCTGCAGCCGCTCACGGGCTTGATCGAAAGTCGCCAACTGCAGTGGATGCACGATGACCCACTGGAGCAGGCCCGGGGTTTGTTCGACAACACTGTTGGCCTCTTCATTCCCGGCGACGGCGTCGGCACAACCACGCGGCATCAGGCCGGACAAGGGGGATACGACAGTCCATTCGGTATTTGCCGCCTGGGCACGCCTAATGACGGTGGCGGCGTCGCCGGACAGCATCTCTCCATACAAGGCAGTTTCCGGCCCCTGGTCCCACTTGCCGTAGTGGGCGTGTACATCGATGGCGGCAAG